>CAZMUU010000392.1:0-2527 GCA_964569215.1 uncultured Cytophagia bacterium | reverse complement strand
GATCAACAATGTGTGGCTGAAAAACATCAACTTTGTTTTCGACTACATTGTAGGCAATATAGCAAAAGCCATTGGCGGAAGGAATATAAGTGATGCTCCTCTTGCTATTGCTTTGACCAGCACTTGTTCCCTGAATGCAAAAGAGAACTAGAATAATAAGGAAACGGTCTCGCATGTCCATAATCAATTTCACTAAAGGTCAGTCACGGCTTTGATATCAAATCTCTCTGGTTTTAGTAATATACGGTTTAAAAAAAGAAATTGCGGGAAATTTTCCTGTCTACGATATTGCTGCCAGCCTTTCAATCGACTTGATCAATGCCTGGGTTCCTTCCCGCCCTTCTCCGGCAGCCTGGCAGCCCATGAACAATTGATGCACAAGTCCAAGAGCCGGCACCGAAATATTTTGCGCTCTTGCCGCTTCGAGGGCCAATTTTAAATCCTTTTGCTGCAAGTCGATCATAAAGCCGGGGTCAAAATCCCTGTCGGCCATTTTGGGACCCAGATTTTCAAGCTGCCAGGAGCCGGCTGCTCCCCGGCTCGTCGCTTGAATCATGACATTAGGATCCACACCGCTCTTTCTCGCCAGCGTAATCGCCTCGCAAACAGCCAGGTTGGTCACAGAGACCAATATCTGATTGCATAATTTAACCGTCTGACCCATGCCATGACCACCGACATACGTGATGGTCTTGCCCATTGCTTCGAAAACAGGCAGGCATGCCTCAAAGACCTTTTCCTCGCCGCCAACCATAATCGCCAACGTACCGGCCTTTGCTCCGCTATCGCCACCGCTGTCCGGGGCATCGAGCATGTGCGCCCCTTTGGAGGAAAGCTCACGGGCAAGGTTTTGCGTCACGGCAGGAGATATGGTACTCATGTCAATGACGATTTTACCCCCGGATATCCCCTTTAAAACGCCCTCCTTGCCGGTGATGACCTCTTCCACGTCAGGAGAATCAGTGACCATGGTAATAATAATGTCGACAGCTTCCGCCACCTGCTTTGGAGAATTTACCGCCACTGCACCGGTATCAATGGCTTTTTTCATTTTTTCTGCAGTCCGGTTGTAAACGGTTACTGAAAAACCCGCTTTGAGCAGGTTCATTACCATCGGTCTGCCCATAATACCAAGTCCAATAAAACCTAAATTTTTCATTCTTCTTCCTTTTCAATCAGTTTTTATTATGATTTTTATCGATCAATCCGTATTGCCCCAAAATGTGCTCCACCCATTCTGCTTCTTTATGCCGGCCATGCTTTTTGCAGCCGATGCGATAAATCCGGCCCTTTTGCCGCAAAGTAAACAGGGTCTGGCTGCTCTTCTCCTCATCGAGTTGTCCGGTCCGTAAAATTTTATCCAACGCAACAATTCGATATTTATCAAGACTATGCTGCGCGGACAGCTGACACCACTCTCCGGCGCGTTTGACGATCAAACGCCTGTCAAGGTAGAGCACCGGATACCGGCTGCAGATGCGCAACCAAAGGTCATAATCCTCACACGCAGGCAATTCTTCGTCAAACATACCGACCTGCTCGAAAACAGAGCGATGAATCATGACCGAGGAAGGGCTGATAATGCAAAGCGGCAGACATTTTTCATAGATATGGCCGCTGAATTTACGGTGTTTTCGTTTTTGATTCATCCACTTTTCGTTTTTTCTCCACTCCTCATCCGTATAACAAATTTTATAGTGAGGAAATTGTTGCAAATAATTTACCTGTTGTTCGAGCTTTTCCGGCATCCATAAATCATCGCTGTCGAGGAAAGCGAGCCACTCGGCGTGCGACTGTTGTATACCCAGATTTCGGGCGGCAGAAACGCCTTTTGTCTCCTGACGGAGATACTCGATTTGTGGTAAAAAGGGGGATAACCGGTTTTTGGTTTCATCCACGGAACCGTCATCGATGACAATAACTTCGTCAGCAGGGCGAGTTTGCTCTAATACGGACCGGAGGGCCTCTGCGACCATATCAGCACGGTTGTATGTGGGAATTATCGCGGCTATTTTCATAGAATGACGAACGCTTATAGGGCCACGATTATTTGGATGGCAAAAGCCGTTGCAGTTATAAACGCAGCAGCACGGGCAGCCTTGCGATGGGATTGTGTTTCAACACCGCGCTCCTGGTACCCTAAAAAGAAGGCAGACAGATAACCTCCGACAAACCCGCCGGCATGTGCCCAGTTGTTGACTCCGGACATAAACAGCCCCATAAAAAAGAGAACGAGTGCCCAGGTACCCACCTGCTGGAAAATAGCCATTCCAAAACTGCCCCCACGATGACGGCCATAAAAAACCAGCGCACCGAAAAGACCAAAAATGGCACCGGAAGCCCCAATCGTGGGATGCGGGCTAAAAACACTGGAAACAATATACCCAAAAATACCAGCCAGGGTAAAAATAAGAAATGTGCGACTGGCCCCAAATAGACTGTTTACCATATGACCCATCTGGTGAAGCCATAGCATATTGAAGAGGATGTGCAAAATACTACCGTGCAAATAGATAGCTGTGATCAG
>CAZMUU010000391.1:0-2533 GCA_964569215.1 uncultured Cytophagia bacterium | reverse complement strand
TAAGCGGCAGGAACCCCTAATAGAAATCGGCTTTTCTGAAAAAAAATGAATGCGGGTATTGATAGGGACAGAGAGGAACCAGGAAATCAGGAATTTTTTAGAAGATTAAATGCGGATTTGTTTTTTTTGAATCGATCCGTTTGTTCTACATATTCCCCAATGTTTTTCATCATTTCGATGCAGCGAACAGGAAATTTGCCGACTGATGTTTCTCCGGAGAGCATGATCACATCCGTGCCATCATAAAGGGCGTTGGCGATATCGCTGACATCGGCCCGGCTGGGAACCGGATTATCGATCATCGATTCGAGCATTTGCGTTGCGGTAATAACCGGTTTGCGGACTTTATTGCATTTTGAAATCATGGTCTTTTGCAGTTCCGGGAGTTTCCAGACCTCAACCTCAACGCCCAAATCACCGCGAGCAATCATGATGGCGTCGGTTTGCTGCAGAATAGCGTCAAAATGAGTAACACCCTGCGGATTTTCGATTTTTGAAATAATTTTAATGCCGCTGCCTTTAAGGCGCTGCTGTAATTCCAGCACATCATCCCGGTTACGGGTAAACGAGTCAGCAATAAAATCAACCTGATGCGATCTGGCGAACTGCAGATATTTAATATCATAGGGCATGGTGTAGGGAAAATCAATATTGGTATCGGGATAATTTAATCCCTTTCGCGACCTCAGTACATCTCCATACAATACCCGGCAATCTATCTTGCCGGGCTCGACCTTAATAACCTCGAGTCCGATATAGCCATCGTCTACATAAAGGTGATGGCCCTTTTTAACATATTTATCCAGTTGTTCAAAGGTGACCGGAATTCCTTTGTCAAAATTTTCAATATTCGGATATTGTTTCTCAGCAGTGGAAGCCAGGTCGGTTCGCAGGGTTATCTGCATTCCTGCTCTCAGGGGAAGCGGTTCGGGCAAATCTCCAATTCTGATTTTGGGCCCCTTGAGATCATAGACGATATATCCATGCGAGGTGATTTTCCGCCAGCGTTCGATAGCGAGTTGATGAAAATTCAGGTCGCCATGCGAACTGTTGATACGGATACCTGATAATCCTTTTTCATACATTTCCTCCAGGTGATCAATTGAAGCGGGACCGATGGAAGCCAGTATTTCGGTTTTCATTCATGCCTCATTTTATCATAACGATCAGAGCGATAGCCGGGCATCTGCAACAATCCATTCCGATAAAACACTGTCGGGAACCGGATACCGTTTATTCATCACTTCATATTAATTGCTTACAGAAACAGGGATATCCGGAGATTCGTACCTGGGATTATTGCTATACAGCAACATGACCTTGAAAGTGGTTTGTCCGATGGATTTTCCATGCATCACGAACTTTAGCGTATCACCCGGAACAATAGCGGCAACAGCAATTTCCGTATTTGCCACCTGTACGCCCAGTCTGGCGGATTGATCCGCAATGTAAGGTTCGCCATCGTCGGTAAATATAACTTCAATTTGGGGAGTATAAGCATCCAACGGCAGAATCAAATTATTCATCAGCACGTCATTTTGTTCCACAACCACCAAAGCCTGGCCGTTGATGGAAAGCATCACTCCGTTCACCGGAAAGGTTTCAACCGGGGGTTTATAAGGCTCATCCTCGCTGCACTGGATGGCCATAAAAAACGTTAAAAATGCCAGTAAAACTCGCATATTGTTCTCCCAAAACGAATGACCTGGAAATAACTATTTACTATTTATTCACGCCCATAAACTCGAGCGCAAAAATAAATATAGAGAAAATCCTACAGAAATCAAATAATATTTCATATATTACATCCCGTTACCCGAATGGATAGAACCAAAACCATCTCGGCCAAGCTCACCTCGGGATCCGGAACCATATTAGAAAGGTAAAAACAACATGCAAAAGAAAAGGCCTTTTGAGCCGATACCTCATTCCCGCGTTGACATAAAAGGCGGATTTTGGTTTGCGAAAACACGTACCAACCGGGAAACGACACTCGATATTATTTACAGGCATATGAAAAAAAGTGGGCGAATAGATGCCTGGAAACTGGATTGGCAACCCGGCAGCCGGCAGCCAAAACCGCATATCTTTTGGGATTCTGATGCAGCAAAATGGTTGGAAGCCGCGGCTTATTCACTGGCAACCCATCCTGATAAAGCGCTGGAGCTCAAGTGCGATACACTCATCGACCTGATTGCCCAAGCACAACAAAATGATGGTTATATCAATATCTATTTTACAACTGTTGAACCGCAAAAGCGCTGGAGCAATTTACGCGACCAGCATGAATTGTATTGTGCCGGTCACCTCATAGAAGCGGGGGTGGCTTATTACCGATCAACCGGCAAGGATAAACTGCTGAATGTTGTAAGCCGCTATGCCGACTATATCATTTCGGTTTTTGGACCCGAATCTCATAAAAAACACGGTTATCCCGGTCATGAAGAGATAGAACTCGCCTTGATCAAGCTCTACCGCTTAAGCGGCAATAGAGCCTATCTACAATTAAGCAAATATATGGTCGATGAACGGG
>CAZMUU010000390.1:0-2547 GCA_964569215.1 uncultured Cytophagia bacterium | reverse complement strand
TGCCTATCTTGGGCGTACCGAGGAGGATGTACGTACCAATGCAGCCTCTGGCACTTTTGGAACATGGGATGAAACCGGTAAATTTATCAATTTGGCGGTTCTTCTGGGAGCAACCATGAATATGGGCTATGGAGAATCTTTGGGTGCCTTTATTCATAACGAGTCGATTAAAATTCCTGCAAGAGAGGAATTGGTACAGGCCATCAGCAGCGAGCTACACGGCAGTATTGACAGGTTACCGGCGCTTTCCGAGTTGTTGTCCGTGATGGACCGGTATACACTCGATTCCGGTTTGATCGCGGTTGAACATCCGTATAATGACTATTCCATTGCCGGCAATGCGTACCGCTTGCGCATACCTTTAACCATTCATCCCGGTATCGGCTATGACATTATTTACAACCATCCCCTGGCAAATGGCGCAGCTCTGGGGCGTGGTGCGCACATGGATTTCAGGATCTATGTTGAGTCTTTACTCAATTTGAACGGTGGTGTCTTTCTCTCTGTCGGCTCTGCAATCATGGCACCACAGGTGTTCGAAAAAGCCTTTTCCTGCGCCAATAATATCAGAATTCATCAACACGGCAAACCGGCACTCGAAATTTTTTCGATCCTGGTCAATGATCTGCAGGTATCGGAATGGGACTGGAGCAGGGGGGAACCACCGAAAAATTCACCGGATTATTATTTGCGCTTTTTAAAATCGTTTTACCGCATGGGCGGCGACATTGATTATATTGCCCTGGATAATCGCGTTCTCCTGCATAACCTCTATCATCGCCTAAAAAGGATAAATGTCTAATCATTCATCCCAAAGCGGTTTTTGCTTTTTCTCTAGAATGGGATGGCCCGGTCCTTTTAATGCCTCTCTTGTTTTGAGTCTTGCACCGCCGGTAGAGGTTTTGTTCCGGGGATGGTTATCATGCCCATACGCAAGAAAAGCGATCCTCGTTGCAATAAAGCGCAAACCCTTTATTTGTTTGAATCTTGCTTGAAGCAAATTGAGAAATAAACAACCAGTGCGATGGTGCTAAAAGGGCAATTCATCCGTACTGTTGATCAACTGCAACCCTTTGTCTTCGAGCTGTTCAAATTTTTGCTTGGCAATTTTGTCAAAGTCAATGTCAGGATGCTGTACCGGTGACATGCAATCGCGCAGGATATAGATTTTCTCTAGCTGTTGCGGCTGGTCGCTGAAGGTTTCCACCAAATCTTCGGCGGTCTCGAGTACACAGTGCGATTCCGCCTCACCGGCGATCACAATGTGATCGTAGGATTCCAGACTTTCTATGAAATCAGGATTGATGGTACCTTTTGCTGCTTCCGAAACTTCAATTTCCGGTTTTAGCATCGAATAATGTTCGGTCTTGGCAATACTGCCCTTCATCCACCAGGTCGGCTGACTTTTACGTGCCAATGAATGCCAAAAAACAACCGACCACAGTTCAGGATCGAGAATATTGCCCACGCCGCCAATAGGGACATGATAGGGCCAGATGGTGAGCTCTTTTTGCGCATTTTCGGCCAGTTTTTTAACATATTCTTTTGACCATTGCGGCTGTAAAATGGGAATCCATTTGCCGGATTCCACATCGTCAACGGTGATAATTGTCATCGGATCCGGATGGTTACCATTTTTATCTCTCCACCAGGCTGCGTGAAATATTTGATACGGATAATGGGAATCAAGTGAACAAGTGATGTGTGAAATGCGTTCAGCATGGTGGAATATAAATTCTGTGAGCCTTTTGATATCCTCCAGCGCTCCGGGAGTATATAATGTGCCTTTCTCATGGCTAAAATCGACCTGCATATCGATAATCATAAGCAGAATTTTAATTTTATCCGTTTCCGAAGGTGATAATCCTGATTTTTCCGCTTCTTTGGAAATAGTGTTCACGTCCGGATAGAAAAGCGTGCCAATGCGCTCCGGATTATAGAAATTGGGGAATTTATCCACAGTGTTTCCTCCCGTAAAAATGAATACACATGTAACTTTTTTTTAAAAAAGGTGTAAATATAACTGTGTCTTATAAAAAAACCTTGATCTGCTTGATAGAATATAGTACTTTTTTGGGAATATTAAAAACGAAACGTCATTTTTCTAATGCATAAGGAGGATTTTATGCCAAGTAAAGAGACGGTACAAATGGAGATGCCGGCAAAAATGATTGTGATTCAGCATGCCGGCTGTCCCAAGGGACACAATCTCATGAATCCCGACCATAAAATACATGGACATGCAGCGGTTACTGTCAATGTTAAATACAAAGACCGCGAAGGCAAGATTTATCTCGACCCGGTATATGGAAGTTATGATAATGAGAGCGATATAGAAATTCCAAAAGATGGCGTGGCAGAGTTCTTTTGTCCCGAATGCGGCATCTCCCTGGTCGATCCGGATCAGAGCTGTAATCTCTGTTCAGCGCCCATGTTTGCCTTTATGCTGCCCAATCATGGAATTATCGAGGGTTGTTTGCGCAAGGGGTGTCGTTTTCATCATTTAAAGATCGTAACGTCGGATGAATTGATGGACCGGCTCAATGA
>CAZMUU010000389.1:1009-2570 GCA_964569215.1 uncultured Cytophagia bacterium | reverse complement strand
TCCTTATCATTTATCCAAGGCCGGAGGGGATATGCAGGCGGCTCGTGCAGGAGAAACGCTACCCAATCCGGTTTCCGTTCAGGTCACAGATCAGTACGGCAATCCCGTACAGGGTCAGATTGTTGTCTTTAACGGTATAGAGGATGTTCTGGTTGATGGTACAGGCAGCAGCGAACGTATAACCGATGGTTTTGGCATCGCCACAGTGCAGGTTAAATTGGGAAATGAATTTGGAACTCAGTCGCTTCTGGCGGAATCCTGGTTTGGCGGATATGAACTCGAAGGTTCTCCCTTACAATTTTCTGCTATTGCCTCTTCGGCGCCCACTGCACTCATCACCATGTCGCCTGATAGCCTGACTGCGCTGACATCACAACCGCTTTCAGAACCGGTTCGCGTTAAGGTTGTTGATAGTTTTGGTTATCCGGTTTCTTCCCATCCGGTTAAATTTCTGGTGAGACAGGGCTCGGCTTTGTTGAACGGAGATATTGAAGAAATTTTGATGACCGACCATGAAGGTGTTGCGTCGATCATACCGGAAGTGGGAAATGAAACCGGCCGTTGGAGTACTATTTTTGAAGCTCAGTCATTTAATCATCTGGGAGCACCGCTGGCTAACTCGCCATTAAAATTTTATGTGTCTGTAAAAAACAGCATGGCTCAGGCCATCTCCCTGGTCAGCGGCAGCGGTCAGATACAACAGGCCGGCAATGTTTTGCCGAATCCCTTAAAAGTTAAAGTGGTCGATTCCCAAAACAAGCCAATTCCCGGTCATCCGGCAAGGTTCACGGTCATATCCGGCGGCGGTAAAATCGGTAATGAGAAAAAGAGCCAACTTGATGTATTTACGAACACTGAAGGCATTGCCTCTGTGATCTATCAGCTTGGGCCTGTGATCGGAAATGATGTGCATGTTGTGCGTGTGACCGCTGATAATGGGCTTGATCCCCTGAGCGGTTCAGGCTTGAAATTTTACGCCAGCGCCCCTTACGGGCATGTGGATCTCTCGGCCTCATCCATAACGTCGACGACACCTGTTCGTGCGGATGGGGTGGAACAATGCCGGATTGAAGTGACTCTTGTCGATTCATTGGGAAATCCGGTGCCCAACAAGGAGATCGGGCTGCATATTAGTGGAGAAAACAATCTCCTGTCGGATCCGGTTGCCCCAACAGATATGAGCGGCAAAACGACGGCAACGCTTCGCTCTACTCGTGTCGGCAAAAAGGTGATTCAGGTGAGTGTCGGCGATAATAAATTTCTTGATCAAAAAAGTACGGTCGACTTTTATGCAGGGCCTCCGAGTGAACTTTTTATCATAGCCGGCAACAACCAAAACGGTGCTATCAATAGCAGATTGGAAAATCCACTCGTTGTAAGCGTCGTCGATATCTTTGGAAATCCGATTTCAGATGTTCCGGTGTTTTTTGATCCTCTTCCTGCAGCGGGTTATATCCTGGAAGAGCAACCCGTCGTCAGTGATTCGGCCGGCACGTGCCGCGTGTCCTGGGTACTCGGTTCCATTATCGGGGAGCAAAAGGCAGTTGTGCGGGTGGAAGGC
>CAZMUU010000389.1:0-999 GCA_964569215.1 uncultured Cytophagia bacterium | reverse complement strand
GCCCAGGTTCAAACATTCAACGCTTATGTCCAAACGCCGACCGAAAAAAACATAACCATCATCAAAGGGGATGAACAATTTTCAATACCCAATCAGCCCTTTGCCGATTCTTTAATCGTGCAGGTGCTGGCACAAGAGTCGGCACCTCTGGCAGGCGTACCCGTTGACTTTATGGTATTACAGGGCGATGTGTCCCTGGATATTGCAAAAGACACCACCGATATGCACGGATATGCACGGTCATTTTTGCGCGCCAAAGGTCAGATCGGTCCGGTTAAAGTGCGGGCTTGGTTGGATACAGAACACCAGGTCGTCTTCAATTGTGCAATAGCGAATACCCAGCCGGACAGCATGTTTCTGTTGTTTGGAAACAATCCGGCTGTACGTGTAAATGATACCGTTTCACCACTAGCCGTCAAAGTGGTTGATCGACTCGGCAGTCCGGTGCCCAATGTCCCGGTTACATTTGTTAGTGAATCAGAAGAGGGGGTCGTTATTCCTGAACAACCGGTTAAAACAAACAGTAATGGTCAGGCCTTTGTGAGTGTCAAGCTGGGGACCACAGCCAAAGTCTATCATTTTCGCGCGCAAAACACCTCTTTAAAGGGGTCTCCGGTTTTGTTTTCTATAGATGCCAGGCCTGACAACGTTTTTGAGATCGAGAAAATTGCCGGCGACAGACAAACCGCACGGGGAAAAGAGATTTTGAAAGATTCACTAAAGGTTAAGGTAACCGACCCGTATGGAAATGGGGTCCCGGCGGTTCCGGTTCTCTTTAATCCCCGTTTTACTGCCGGTGAAATTTTGGGGGGAAACCTGGTCAATACCGATGCAGGTGGAATTGCCGCCTGCCGGTGGAGACTGGGTACCGATGGAACTCAAAGCGTGACGGTTACAACAGACTCGTTACCAGACAAATCACTTCAGTTTACCGCCAATCTGCAATCCAATTTGCCTCCACAAATTTTCGCCCTCTCCGACACGTTTGTAACTGTGGGG
>CAZMUU010000388.1:0-2584 GCA_964569215.1 uncultured Cytophagia bacterium | reverse complement strand
GAATGAAGATGTGCAGATACAGGTCGGGGATCTGGTCCGGCCGGCCAACTAGAAGGTCGTTTTTGGATATCCAAACGCGTTCGGTCTTCGGTGCTATACTGACCGTTAAATGTAGCACCGACAGGTGCCGGCTCTTCATCAAATGGAACCACAGCAGCAAACCGGTACAAACGCTTCACCTTTGCACCGGGCACTCCGGCACGGGTAAAGCTCAACATTTAGAAAAGAGACAAAGGGAACCCGGATGTTTGCGTTTTGCAGCAATGGGTTCACCAAAGGCAGCATGAGAGGAAAAAGAAAATGCGCATTACCCTGTATTTCTTATGTATTTTGATTAGCGCTCAACTGTTATTTGCCCTGGACGACGATCAGGCAATTGTTGAAAAAATTGATAAAAATCGCTATCGCATCGAACAACTGATTCTGGATGCAGAACAACAGGTCATCGAAATCCCGGCGAAAATCAACATGTCAAAGGGGTTAATCGAAGTTTTACTTTGCACCCCAAAAGGCAAAGTACATGAAAGTCTACTGGTTACTCCGGTTCGGCCTTTGGTACTGCAGACGGCACTGATGATCATGGGATATATTCCGCTTAATAATCCAGGTGGTCAAAAGGTGGCTCTTGATAGCTTTTCCATTGAGATCGAATTAAATGGAAAACATTTTAGCGCCGGAGAGCTGCTTTGGAATCAGCAACTCGACCAACCGGTTCCCGATATTCCCTGGATATTTGTCGGATCACCGATATACCCCACCGGCGAGCTCGCCGCAGAATTCGAACAAACTTTAATCGCCACCTATAATCTCTCCTGTATACTTGCAAATGGTCTTGAAACACGCCATGATGATACGGTTTACCGAGTTAATGAAACAACTGTGCCACCCAAAGGAACACCAGCACGGATTTTTATTTACCCTCTAAACAAGGAGAAGCAACACCCATGATGCATCGACTCTTGATTATTTTCGTCTTGATTTTTTCATCGCTTGCTGCAGCACAGCAGCGCATCGATCTTTCCATGCAAAAAGAAATCGAACATGCCATTATTCGCGGGCTGGAGTATCTGCACGATCAACAGGAAGAAAACGGCAGCTGGCAACATCATACGGCGATTACCGGTTTGGTATTATCTTCTTTTTTACGGGCGCATCCGGCTATTTCCGAACAAGATTCCATCATCGCCAGAGGATTTGATTTTTTGAAATCCTGTATTCACGATAATGGCGGTATCTATAATGATGATATGCAGACCTATAGCACCTCTATCTGCATTATGGCTTTCAAGGACGCCGACAATTTGCTCTACGATCCAATCATCAGAAACGCCCAGTCTTTTATTATGAGTATGCAGAAATCTGAAGAAAATGGCGTGTCACCCGACAGCATCAACTATGGCGGCGTCAGTTACGGCAAAGATGACAAACCCTGCAATCTGTCCAATTTACAATGGGCTTTGGAAGCTGTGTCGAGAAAAGAGCAGGTCTCGAATGATACATTGCATTTAAATCTTGCGGAAAAAAAGTTTGAAGAAAAACGGACACTCTTTTTCGACCGAGCTATTCTATTTTTACAGAGATGCCAGAACCTCAAAGCCTGTAACGATCAATCCTATAGTGCCGATGATGGCGGGTTTATGTACAGTCCCGGTACAAGCAAAGCAGGTGAAACACATTCCTACGGCAGCATGACGTATGCCGGGTTGAAAAGTTTTATTTATGCCTCTGTATCCCCATCGGATTCCAGGATAGAAGCGGCACTGAAATGGCTGCAAAAACATTACAGCGTCGAAGAAAACCCCGGTATGGGAATGCAGGGATTATATTACTATTATCACACCATGGCCAAAGCCCTGAGCGTGGCCGACATTGATATGATTACCACTATAAAACAACAAAAACATTACTGGCGTCATGAACTGGCCGATCAATTGCTCCAAATTCAGAACGCTGATGGCAGCTGGGTCAATACAAACGGCCGCTGGTGGGAGAACAATCCGGTGTTGGTAACAGCATACATTGTGTTGTCGCTGGAACAGGTTTTAGAACCGTTTAATACCTCATCGTTATTACCGGATCAACGCTGAGGGCCAGTAAATCCAGGGAAGGAGAAAATATGAAAAGGGGAATTCGGTTTTTTAAATTTTACCTCTTTTTGATGCTGACTATAATCCTGTCGATGCCGAGCCTCTTGCCGTCCCAGAATGTCCAAAAATCGGAAACGGCAATTTCAGCGATTCAGCAGGATGCCTTTATTATCGATCTCGTCTATCCGACTGAATCCAGACATATTGTCAATCTGTTTTCAGATCTGTTGTCCGATACCCTGCAAATCAAGGTGGCTGTCAACAGCAATGACGGTCAGTTTATATCTGGACTGCAAAAAGATAATTTTCAGGTCGCTATTGGCGTAAATCAGGCACCCGTTCTCGTTCTCCAGGAGATGTTCGACCACTATTATTTATCCATTCAGCCACCCTCTGTTGCACAGCCGGGTTTTTATCCTGTCAGCGTTACCGCGGCCTATAACAACCAGTCGCTTTCCGACAGCGAGACGAATGCCATTCTCTATACGGAAGATCTG
>CAZMUU010000387.1:0-2596 GCA_964569215.1 uncultured Cytophagia bacterium | reverse complement strand
GTCGTCGGCCAGGTCGGATCGGTGCGTTCATTGAGCACCGGATGTATTTTCTTATCCAGTGTCACCGTATGCCCCTCAGCGATTTGTAAAACCGGACCAAGGCCTTTGACCAGATTTATCCGGCTCATGGTGACCGGCATATTACCGACGGTCAGAAATTGGGAAGAAAAACCACCACCGCGAAAGTAGCCCAGATTAGCCGGACACCAGCGCGTCGCCTCGAGACACTTTTCCGCCTCAGCCGCCTGGACGTGCCAGAACGGTTTCATCGCCGGCTTGCCGTTGTCTTGCATCTGTCCGGTCCCGTCAAGAGTCGCCGAGCCTGAATTGATCAGATGGATGATACCGTTTTCAGCGATACCGCTCAGAGTTTCACCAGTGACGCGTTTGACCGCTTCGGGACTCCAATAGGTTCTGACGTCGGCAAATATCTGTGCTCTGTCGGTCAACAAATGGCCGAACAACATGGCGACCCCGTTCAAGGCATCATTTTCGGTGGCCATAATATACGGTTGCCTGATGCCGTTCCAGTCAAAAGACGAGTTGAGGATGGCTTCCATAAAATCGCCGTTGGGAAAATGGTCCGTCCATTGCCGCTGACCCTGAAATCCGGCTGCCAGGGCATTGTGTCCCAGCGCCTCCTCGGCATAGTTGATATCCTTCAAAGCAGGATTTCCCACCATCAAATCGCGGGCAATCAGCGTCATTTTAACCACGGTTTGCCAGTCCCGGTCTTTTTGCCGGCGTGATCGCTGCTTTTCCGGCGGATTCGGATCCATCCCTTCCTTACAGTAGCGCTTTACCCATTCGATAGCGCGGTCATATTCCTGTTTATCGAATATTTCATTATCGATACGGCGAACGAATTCACTCATGTCCACATACTCACAACGCATGCCGAGAAATTCTTCAAAAAATACGGGGTCTACCATCGATCCGGCAATTCCCATCGACACTGAACCGAGGGACAAATAGGATTTTCCCCGCATTTCAGCAACTGCAAGACCGGTCTTGACAAACTGTAATATTTTGTCCCTGACATCGTCAGGGATGCTGGTGTCGCCGGCATCCTGTACATCACGACCATATATCCCGAAAGCAGGTAATCCTTTTTGGTCATGCGCGGCGAGAACCGCTGCAAGATAGACCGCTCCCGGGCGTTCCGTACCGTTAAATCCCCAGATTGCTTTGGGAATATAGGGATCCATATCCATGGTCTCAGAGCCGTAACACCAGCTGGGCGTCACGGTTAAAGAGATGCCGACACCTTGTCGTTCGAATTTATCCCGTGCCTGGGCAGCTTCAGCCACACCACCAATACAGGAATCTGCAATAACGCATTCTACCGGCATGCCATTTGGATGATGTAAATTCTTGCTGATCAACTCTGCTGCAGCTTTGGCCAGATTCATGGTGATATCTTCAAGAGATTCACGTACCCCTTTTCTCCTGCCATCTATGGTGGGTCTGATGCCGACTTTGGGCATGGAACCGTTTAACCGCTGATGCGGTTGGTTTACGGGAAGGTCTAAACTTGTTACGTTAGATTTTCTGACTGAATTTTTCATTTGATTTTTCGTTTATTTATTTACTATTCTTTTTTAATAACGTTAAGCGCCTCTTGAGCAACAACCCATTCTTCATTTGTATCTAATATTAATACTTTAACACTTGAAGTATCACTTGAAATGATTTGAGCGTGTTCTTTATTCATTTTTTCATCGATTTCAAGGCCGAAAAAACGCAACGATGATAAAACGCGTTGCCGTAGATCCGAGTCTTGTTGTCCGATACCGCCGGTAAAGGTAATTGCATCGACGCCTTCCATGAGAACGATATATTCACCGATATAGCGTTTAATGTCATAGATAAATTTATCACGCGCCAGTTTGGCCCGCTTGTTTCCGGATTTTTCAGCTTGACGAATATCTCGCATATCGCCACTGGTACCGGACAATCCGGCCAACCCGGCGTTTTTAGAACATTCCTTCAGAGCGGTATCCAGATCAATCCCCTTTTTCTCCATAATATAGGGTAAAACGTATGGATCCATATCGCCGATGCGCGTGCTTTGTAGCAGACCGGATTGAGGCGTAAAGCCCATTGAGGTATCGATCGAACGGCCGTTTTTAAAGGCACACAGAGAAGACGAACCACCCAGGTGACACGTAATGATTTTATGATCATCCTCGTTCAGATTGAGGACCCGGACCGTCTCCCGGGTTACAAAACGATGCGACGCGCCGTGATAGCCATATTTTTTAACCCCGTAGGTTTCATACCATTCATATGGAGTGCCATACACTTTGGCATATTCCGGTGCATCAACGTGAAAGCCCGGCTCAAAGACACCGACCAAAGGGGTAGTCGGTAAAAGTTCGCGAAACATATAGATCGCGGTAAGGTATGGCGGATTATGAGCCGGGGCCAGAGCTTTATAATCCTCCATAGCGTCCAGAACATCCTGTGTCAAAAGAACAGAACCGTTTTTATCACCGGCCTGAATCGTTTTAAAACCGACTGCATCGATGGCTTTGAGATCGGGCAAGATGGCAACGTTATCATCGATGAGAAAATCAAGAGCATGCTCCACCGC
>CAZMUU010000386.1:1587-2604 GCA_964569215.1 uncultured Cytophagia bacterium | reverse complement strand
TTTTATGGCTTTGAGGAATTCTGTTTTCGCAAAGCCATCGAATCCCAGTATGTCCAGATCGGTAATGATTTTTCGGTCGTCCAGCACACGAATAACGACGCTTTCATATTTCCGGGTAAATGCACTGGATACAATCGGTAAAATGGAGACGCGAAAGCGGATCAGATAGTTGTCGATTTCACGTTGTATGAATCCATCCTGAGCGGAATCCCACTCGAAACGATCCACGTTTTTGGTCCGGTCTTTGGTTACGGCTAAAAACGCCTCAGGCTTGACACCATCCTGTTTGTGCCAGAGCAGCAGCCTGCCGTTCACCCTGATGTGAAATTCCGTTACATTGTTTTCTTTTGGAATGATATGAATATCACTGGCACCCCGGCGTACGGCTTCGATAAGACAGCCCTCGAACAGGTTTACCAGTAAACTCTTGTTTAATGCTGCTGTAAGTTCTTCTTCGTCAACACTCTGATCCGAATGCTCCTGTTCGTCAATGTAGGCAATTTCTTCATTTTGCTCCTTGACCAATTCGAGATATTCGTTTTCCTCCGGAGAGAGTTTGGTGATCAGCGACTCGATCGATTCCAGCCGGCTGTACGCCAGTTCAAATTTTTTGATGCCGGCCTGGCGAATAATCTGGTCGATTTGACGGTCCGTCGGATAGGGTGTGATGAAGATAATGATCTCTTTATTTTTTTCGCTGTAACCGTACGGAATAATTTTTTTTCTTTTAAAGATTTCCTGGGTTTTTGTATTTAACGATTTGTAAAAGTTTTGTATGAATTTGATCCAGCCGCTTGAAATGTGTTCAGGAGAAAATTTAATTTCTCTAAATGCATAAACCGAACAAAACGCCTGGAGAACTTTGTGCCGGTCTCTTCCCAGCTTTTGCACCAGCACCTCTTCCAGGGATTGTCTGGTTTTGGATTTGGATATAATTTCAAACGCTTTATCCAGATCCTGGCTGGTGATATAACCCTGCCGGGTAAGCTTGCCGGCAATGGTTTTCGGCATTTGTAG
>CAZMUU010000386.1:0-1577 GCA_964569215.1 uncultured Cytophagia bacterium | reverse complement strand
TTTGTAGTGTTTCCATGAGATCACATCCCCGGCAATTTCGGTTGAAAAAGTGCCGTCTCTGAAGAGACAATGGTTATCAGCGTCATGATAATCATAATTAAAAAGGCAACGAATACCTGGATCCAGTCTATAATGGCTTTCATTTTATAAGTGGTGTCCCGTTCGTAATAACGGGCAATCTGAATGCTGACCCGTTTAAGCGTTCCGGATTCCGCTCCCGTATTCAGACGAGTCAGTGCATTTTGGGTAAAGACCCTGGCCTGTTTCAGGGCTTCTATGAAACTCATCCCTTCCCGGATCATCAGCGGCAGGGTTATGGTTTTGATCTGTTTTTCCATATAGGCATTACGGCAGGCTTCGGCCGCGGTACGGATGACTTCGATATTGTTGCCGCTGCCGCTATACATGGAATGAAAAACGCGGCAAAAAATTTCAATCGAGGTTTTATGCAGTATGGGTCCGATGATGGGCAGTTTAATCGAATAGTGACCGACGACTTGCTTTCCCTTCGAACTCATGGCAAACTGGATGAAGAGAACAGGCGGAATAATCGAGGCAATGACCAGCATAATGATATTGTCTTTAAAAAAATAGCTGAGTTTCAGCGTGGCGTCGGTTAAGGGGGGAAGCTCTGCTCCGAATCGCATAAAGAGTTCAGCGGTTTTGGGAAAAATATAGCCGACGTAAAAAATAACCGCACCAAACAGCACAATCATGGTGATCGTGGGCATGAGCAGGGCACTGCGCAGATTCTTTCTAAAATCGTGTACCCGTTCGAGAAAGATGGCGGTGTTTTCATACACTTCCGCCATGTTGCCGCTTTTTGAGGCGACGCCGAGCATTTTTGCCGGAAATCTGCCGAGATAATAAGCCTGTTTTTGAAAAACCTCTTCGCCGTCTTTTCCCTCCTTGAGATCGCTTAAAATTTCCTTGATCACTTTTTTCATCGACTTGTTGGAAATGTCGGTCTCGAGAAGGGAAAGGATTTCATCGAATGGCAGTTTTTCTCTTAACAGGTCTGCGGTCAGGCGGATAAAGGTGACAATATCTGAATAGGGGGGTTTGAACTGAAGATTGAAAAGCAATTTTTCGACTTTGACGTCATAGAATCCCATGCGGTGCAGGGCCTGTTCCACTTCGTCCTTGCTGAACGCCTCCTGCTGTCCCTTGATAGTGGAACCATTGGGACGTTTTACCTGATAGAGATAGCTGCTCTTTTTCATTATCGAGGAAACGGTAAAGCGATGTTGTTTGGCCAGAATGTCAATTTTTTGTCTGGCAAAGCGTCGATTTTTAGCCTCGACAAAACCGATAATGCGTTTGTTTTGGGCTGTAAGGCCACTGTAACGAAATTCAGCCATAAGTCACTCTCGCGTCCATCCCTTTGACTATAACATGGCGATGGGAGCTACTTTACTTTGATGATGAAGAAGACAAAGCAGCTCCCATTGCTTTCAGAATCATTTAATTTGACAAAAATGTACTGTGGTTACCCGTTCCGGAGAAAAACGTTCGAACCCCGAATTGGGTCTAAGGCGGTGTCGACGCTTAGCGATTGTCGATATTTGTTTCTACTC
>CAZMUU010000385.1:0-2623 GCA_964569215.1 uncultured Cytophagia bacterium | reverse complement strand
TCTTGATTTTTCCTTTGCGCCTTGGCACCTTTGCGTGAGGCCCATCCTACCAGCTCTCATGTTTCCTCTACCGGTTCCGCCACCCTGTGAAACCTGCCGGTCAGCAACATGGCTGCACCGATGAGAAAGAGGATACCACTCACCGACAAATTGACAAAAAGCTGACCGCCGCTACCCGGCACCAGCAGCAGCAACAGCGTCAGCAACGACAATCCCACCGAAATCCCGCCGACGAGCGGAAAAATATTGACCTCCTTGACGCCGCGCGACATGACCTCTTTTTCAACATCGATGGGCGTATCCATCTGCCTGAAAAAAGCTTTGACATCGGATTGGTCGCTTTGCAAATCGCGGGCGTAGAGGCGGCTGAACTGCCATGACAGCAGCGTCAAGCCGATTGCCGCCAACGTCACCCAGAAAAATGCGCTGCCGAAAAAAGCAACGCCGCCGGGTATCTGTGCAAACGAGAGTTGATCGTTGTGATTAAAGAGCATGAAATAGAGCCACCAGAACAGTCCGAGTATGGTGCTCGCTGCGATCGCTCGTACTCGGCTCTTTAAATACAAGTGGCCAAGCGGATAGGAGAGGTAGATGAACAACAGAGTCATCGCCACAGTAAGCAGATACTGCGGACCGATATCGTATTTGAGCCCAAAGCGCGCCACCGACGCCGTCGCCGTACCGGCGAGTATACAGGAGATCGCCGACCAGCGCGATATCTTGCGGTTGATGATGCCCAAAAAGAGCGGAATGGCGATGGGAATGCCGGTGAGACCGAAAAAGATATTGGTAAAGGTAAAGACCCCGTACCGGCTGTGAGTGATGATCAGGGCCATGACGATGGCCAGAATGGCGAGTCCGATCACGGTATAACGACCGACCCGCAACACCTCCTTGTCGGTGGCGTCGGGTTTGAAAATCGATTTATAGATATCCACCGACACGATTGCCGAAGCCGCGTTCCAGGCGCTGTCCATCGCCGACATCGATGCCGACATCATGGCGGCGAGGAAAATTCCCACCATACCCGCCGGCATGTAACGCATCACCACGGCGATAAAAATGTTTTCATCCGGTTTGCTGATATTGGAAAAATACGCCAGCATGGAAACATCCGGCCACAACACCTTGCCGATCAATGGCGGCAGGCCAAAGAGCAAGGGACTGAGCAAAAAGAGTCCGAACGCCACCCAGCCCAGCTTTTTGGCCGACTTTTCATCCTTGACGCTGTAATAGCGCTGCGCGTTGCCGCCGACGGCATAGCTGAACACATAAGCGGCCGGAATGCCGAGCAGATACCAGAAATCATAATGCACATCGCCGCGAATGATGTGATCGAATTTCAGCGGCGGCACGGCATGAAGAAAATCGGATACCGACCCCACATCGCCGGAGAGAAACACCGTCGGAATCAAAACCACACAAATGCTGATAAAGATCAAAAACTGCACCGCGTCGGTGACCACCACCGCCCACAGGCCGCCGCTGAAGGTATAGACGAGAATGATCAATCCGACCACCACGATCATGATATCGATGGCGGTCATGGAATTGGGAAAAAGCGTCGGCGCGGTGATCTTGGCCAGCGAAGCGAGATGATGCGCCGGCCAGTAGGCGGTGCTGAAAATGAGCACGATGCTGAGAAAGAGATGCGTTGTGCGGTTAAAGCGTTTTTGAATGTATTCCACCGGCGATGTCACCCGCGTGCGGCGCCAGCGTTTGGCGGTGAGCTGAAAGCCGATAAAAAAGGAGATCGGCCAGGTGAGAAAAAAGAGAATGCCGAACCAGCCGGTGTTATAGGTAAAGCTGGCGGCGCCGGTAAAGGTCCAGGCGGAAAAGAGAGTCATATAAAGCGAAATCCCGGCCACCCACCAGGGAATGAGATTGCCGCCGACAAAAAAATCCTTGCCCCCCTTCATCAGACGGGTAAAAAAGAAACCGATGATGATCATGATGATCAGGTAAATGCCGATAACGACATAATCGATGGCTGGAAGATCGAGATTCATTGAAGGTCCTTTGCTTTACTTGTCTGTTTTGGATGGATATTAGGGGAATATAAAGGATTGCGTTTAAAAAAGCAAGAACCGCAGATTGCACAGATTAAACACCGGAGTACCTGACGACGAGAGGTGCGACGTACCTGATTTACGATAACCTATATAATATTTTAAAAATGATTCATTTGCGTAAACAAGATGCATCGCACCTTTATGCGATAATTTGCATTTTTATACACTCTCTTTATCCCGGTGGTTGTTTGCTGAACTCTTTTTCCGTATCCTCTTTCATCAGCACCCAGATGGCATAGACGCCGATAACGGTACCGATAGGAATGTTGAGCAGATTGATAAATCCGACGACGAGTCCGAGATATCGTGCCCAGTTGGCATGCAACAGCAGACCGATGCCGGCGATGATGCCGGGTATGGAATAGAGCAGCAGGGTGGTATAGATGATCAGCTGCACGAACATGGGTACGGCATCGTGCGGCAGTTCGTCGGTGACCTCCTGGACTGTTCCCAGGCTGTTAAAGACAATCAGCACGATCAGCATGGCAAACAGAGCCATGACGTGCATGGCGATAAAAAGCGCCCCCAACAGGGTGACGTGTCGCTTCATG
>CAZMUU010000384.1:0-2664 GCA_964569215.1 uncultured Cytophagia bacterium | reverse complement strand
CATATCCCTGCCTGCGAGCCTCTTCGGTTATTCTCATCATGTATTCTTGAACCCGGGGATAACTGACAAAATATGCTTTGATAAAACTATCCGCTTCTTCCGGTGTGATACAAAGTCGCTGCGATAATCCATAGGCACCCATACCGTACATGATACCAAAATTTACTTCCTTGGCTTTGCGCCGTTGATCAGCGGTCACTTTGGTTTCATCAACAGCGAAAATCAATGCCGCTGTTCTTGTGTGGATATCCTGGTCTTGCCTAAAGGCGGAAGAGAGGTTGTCGTCCTGTGAAAGATGTGCCATGATGCGCAACTCGATCTGCGAATAATCGGCATCAAATAACAAATACTCTCGATTGCGGGGAATAAACGCTCTTCGGATTTGACGGCCGATTTCTGTACGAATGGGAATATTTTGCAAATTCGGATCACTTGAAGAGAGCCTTCCCGTTGCAGTTACGGTTTGATTGAAAGAGGTGTGCAAACGGCCGCTTTCCGGATTGACCAGTTTTGGCAAAGCTTCGATATAAGTACTTTTAAGCTTGATCAACTGACGAAAATCCAGCAATAATTTGGGTAACTCGTGTTTTCGTGCCAATTCTTCCAGAACATTGACATCGGTAGAGTAACCGGTTTTGGTCCGCCGAACAACCGGTAATTTTAGTTTTTCGAACAGGATAACCGACAACTGCTTGGGGGAATTGATATTAAATTCTTCACCGGCCACAGCAAAAATTTTCTTTTCGAGCTGTGATAATTTTTCACTGACCTTACCCGACATCTCTTCGAGAAAAGGTATATCCAGCGCGATACCGCTCTTTTCCATTTCACACAGCGTGTATACCAAGGGTATCTCCACATCCTCAAAAAGCTGCCGTAAATGCATCTCTTCGAGTTTTTTCTCAAGATGAATCTTCAGCCTCCAGGTCATGTCCGCGTCTTCGCAGGCATAAGCCGTGACTTTTGCCAACGGCACTCTCTCCATCGTTATCTGTTTCTTACCGGTCCCGATCAAATCGGTCACAGGAATTTTTTTAATATTAAAATAGGACAAGCTCAGCGCATCGAGATTGTGCTGACGCAGTGACGGGTTGATCAGATAACTGGCGATCATACTATCGAAAACGAGATTGTTCACACAGACGCCCTCTCTGTCAAGGACGAGTATATCGTATTTGGCGTTGTGGGCGCACTTTTCAGTCTCTTTGCTCTCAAAGAGAGGTTTAATCAGGGAAAGGACCTTATCCTTTGCAAGCGGGCGCGTCCTGCTCTCCTCGGGTGCTTTAACCGGAACATAATAGGCAGTACCCTCCTGAGAACAGAAGGATAGTCCGACCAATTCAGCTTCAAGCGGATTGACACCAGTGGTTTCCGTATCAAAGGCAAAACGCTTTGCCTCCCTGAGGGCTTTGATCAGCGTATTCAGTTCCGCTTCAGTTGCCACCAGTTTATAATCTGTTTCAATTTTTTTCCTTTCCGAATACCGGTCAATGAGGGACTGGATTTCCAACTCTTGAAAAAATTCCACTGCTTTATCGGGTTCCGGTTCACCGATTAAAAGTCTTTCGATATCGGTTTCGAGGTCGAGATCGCAACGCAAGGTGACCAGCTCCCGGGACAATCTGGCCTGATCGATTGATATTTCAAGGCTGCTGCGCACGCGTTGATTACGAATTTTATCTATATTTTCAAGAATAGCATCCAGCGAGCCGAATTCCTTTAATAAGGTCTTTGCACCTTTGGGCCCTACACCTTTAACACCCGGAATATTATCCGATGAATCTCCCGTTAATGCCAGATAATCGATTATTTCATCGGCACGAACACCGAGTTTCTCCTTCACTGCAGCGGCATCGAGCCATTCTGATTCCTCCCCCGAACGTTTGGGATTATAGACGCGGATACCCTCGGAGACCAGCTGCAACAAATCTTTATCTCCGCTTACGATAACGGTTTGCAATCCCGATTTTTGGGCTTTTTTGGCCAGAGTACCGATAATATCATCCGCCTCATAACCGGGTTTGGTGATCAACGGAATTTTAAGCACGGACATCAGCTGTCGGATTCTTGGTAGCTGTTCAACCATATCTTCCGGCATCGCAGCGCGTTGCGCTTTATAGTCCTCATACATTTCATGTCGAAAAGTCGGCTCGGGCGTATCGAAAATCACAGCAAAATAATCCGGTTTTTCAGAGTCAATGATATTGAGCAATGTTTTGGCAAAGCCAAAAACCGCACTGACATTTTCTCCTTTGGAATTGATGAGCGGGTTGCGGATAAAGGCATAGTAGGAGCGATAGGCCAGCGCTGAGCCATCTATGAGAAAAAATGTTTGTTCTTTGTCGTTCATTTCTCCTTCCATTCTCAGTTGGACAAGGCAAATTTCAGGCCAAATGTATGTAGTTTTTAATGTAATCAAAAGAACATAATCATGCAATGCTAATTTATGCCGGAATACCGAACAGTAGCGGGATAATTCATTAAAATTTAGCATATTATAAAATAACGACCCGATTACGCAGATTGCGCCAAATGATGTATAGTAAAAGATAGATTTACCGGAATGTTTTTTCCATCAACGATAATGAAATTCGTGTTCTTTGCTGAGACAGACTGCCATGCGGGACATTTTTTATTACTTTACATTTAACAGGAATATTAGTA
>CAZMUU010000383.1:2187-2711 GCA_964569215.1 uncultured Cytophagia bacterium | reverse complement strand
TTTCGAAAAAATCAACACTTTTCTTTTTTGTCCAGAGTTTTTAGGGGTATCCATAGTATTTAATCAGTCCGGAAAGGGCATTATCTTTTCCTCAATAAGCAACTTTATTCTTGATTTGCTTGACCTCATGTGGTATATTTAAAATACCTTGATCTATTCAAAGCGGGTTATAAGGTGAGATATGCGTTAATTTCAGATGTACACGCCAACCTTGCAGCATTGCAAGCGGTTATCGAAGAGATTGGATATCAGGATTGCGGCCGTGTTATTTGTTTGGGTGATATGGTCGGGTATGGTCCGCGTCCGCAGCATTGTCTGGATATCATCAGAACCTTAACGGATCATATTATTCTCGGCAATCATGATGTTGCGATTTTTAATATGCCGGAAGAATTGAGTTTCAACCCGATTGCGAGAAACGCCATTGTCTGGACGAGGTCACAGCTTTCTGAACGTCATATTTCATATCTTCAACAGTTGCCTTATACGATCACATTTGACAGGTGTTTGGGTGTGCATGCATC
>CAZMUU010000383.1:0-2177 GCA_964569215.1 uncultured Cytophagia bacterium | reverse complement strand
TGTTCACCTCAATCCTGGAATTATATAACGGGCCGTTTTGATGCACTGAGAAATTTCAGTTGTTTTTCTCAGCCTGTCTCATTCGCCGGTCATACTCATTCTCCGGTTGTCTTTCAGCGACGAGCGGGCAAGCACAAGGTTCGGGTTATAGAGGCGGATCACTTGCAAATTGAGCAAGGATTTCAATATATCATCAACATCGGCAGTGTCGGGCAGCCGCGTGACCGCGATCCGCGCGCTGCTTTTGGCATTTGGGACAGTGATCAACTCGTTTACAAGCTTGTACGCGTGGAATATGATATATCACTAACCCAGGGGCAGATGCAGGAAGCGGGTTTGCCCCGGTTTTTAAGTGACAGACTTGAACATGGTGTATAAGATAAATTTACGGTTATAGAGGAAAGGCAATCAGATGAGCGGGCAACCCAACGGCAACAGCGTAATTTTATCGGAAAAGTCCTACCAGGAGATCAATAGATATCTCGGTGACTTTGTGCAAAAGTCCCGGGCCTCGCTTTGTGTTTTTGCCGATATGAACGGGTATCCGGTATCCTACAAAACGACGCAAACCGGTGTAAATGTTGACACACTGACGGCGCTCGCAGTGAATGATTTTTCTGCGACCGCAGAGATCGCCAAAATCCTGGGAGAAACGCAGCGTTTTCGCTACCTCTATCATGAGGGGATCAAACAAAACCTCTATTTTTGTAATATTGGCGATCATTATTTGCTTATCGTGATTTTCGGGTCGCACGTCAATCTCGGCATGATTCGTATGCTATCACAGCATGTTGCAGGCAAACTCGATGTCTTGTTGAGCAGAATCCGCAATGAAAAGGATAAAGTCGCCGAGTTTATGGATGTAGAGTTTCGAACGCTTTTGGGCCGGGAACTGGATAAAGCATTTGGCTTGAAAAATTAACATGCATATCGATCATCAAAAGAATGAAATCGTATTTAAAATAGTCTATTACGGGCCGGGGTTAAGCGGGAAAACAACCAATTTAGAGTATATTCATTCTCAACTGGATCCCGGGCTTTGCGGTGATCTCATCAGCCTCAAAACTTCTGAAGGGCGCACTCTTTTTTTCGATTTTTTGCACCTGGAGCTCGGCAGGATTCAGGGCAAAAAACCACGGTTTCATCTTTATACCACCGCCGGTCAGGCCCGGTATGCTGCCAGCCGGCAGGTCGTTTTACAGGGGACCGATTCTCTGGTCTTTGTTGTGGATTCCCAGCGCGGCCGCCTGCCGGATAATTTTGCCAGTATGAAAGAGCTGCAAGACCGTTTGACTCAAAACGGCATTGCGATAACGCAATTGCCCTGGCTCATTCAATACAATAAACGGGATCTGCCGATGGCCGAGGATGTTGCTGTTCTTGAACGCAAGCTCAATATCTGGGACGTGCCTTATATCGAGGCGGTCGCTGTTAGCGGTAGGGGCGTATTTTTAACCCTGCGCAAGGCCATTGAATTAATCATCAAAACATGAGATTCTCTTATGTCCAAAGTTTCCTTTGAGAAAAAGATCCGCGAGGTGAATCAAAGCGGCATTCAAGCTGTTCTGGAGAACGCGTTCAAAGAGCTTGTTGAGGATGATCTTTTTAAGGCTATCTATCTCTTTAGCGAAGAGGGGTTGCCGTTGGCTTTATATTCAAAAGATGGTACCCTGAATCCGTCACAATCTACAGAACTTTCCACTTTAATGCACAAGCTGGTTCATCTGTTTGATAAAAAGAACATTTCCAATGCCAGAGAAATTGTCGTAGAAAATGAAGACGCTGAAAAGCTGGTATTTCGTTTTTTTACTTTTTTCAGCACCGCTGTTGCCCTGATCGTTCAGGTTCCCGCTAAAAAGTCTTATCGCGGTCTCGTAAATCGGCTGGAAAAACTTGTGCACAAACTCGAAAAAAGTTAATGATAGAATCCCGGATAAAACCAAAATTTCGCGCCACCGCTTCATGGATTCTCTATGATTTTGCCAATACCGCCTATTCCTTGAATGTGGTTTCTTTATATTTCGGAACCTGGATCATTATCGATCTGGGACAGAATGATTTTTTCGTCAGCCTTGCCAATTCTCTTTCCATGATCCTGGTGGCGCTTTTTATGCCCGTACTCGGTGACTGGTCTGACTGGCGCGGCAAAAAATTATCGCCCCTGTTTGGCTTTACCG
>CAZMUU010000382.1:0-2712 GCA_964569215.1 uncultured Cytophagia bacterium | reverse complement strand
AATATAGTCTGATAGTTGTTCTTGTCTTCCGGAATCGGTTCTCTTTTAACATAAGGAGGTAAAGGTGATCTGCCGATCTTTTCAACGATCTCGTAAAAATCACCGCTGTAATTGAAACGCACGACACGCCCGCCGGATATCGTATTATCGATCACATCACAGGTAAGATCATCGCCGATCGACAGCCGATTCCCAACACGCACCTTTCTTGCCGGTTTTACCTGAACTTCCCAAAGCCCCTTCTCCAGTTCGCGCAATAGAAAAACCTCTACCTTTGCATCGGTTTTATCCTTGGTTCCTTCCAGACGGGCCGGAAATACTTTTGTTTCATTGACAACCAAACAGTCCCCTTCTTCCATAAAATCGAGAATATCTATAAATTTAATCTCATGAATGGACTCATTTTCCCGGTCCAATACCATGGTTCTGCAAGAGCTGCGGTCTTTGGGTGGATATTGAGCAATGTGCTTTTCAGGAAGGTTATATTTAAAATCTGACAGCTTCATAAGCCTTTTTCCTCCTTTACTATATAAAATAGTATCTCCTGATATATTATTTAAACAGTTTTTGCTGTGAATGGTTGTGTTTGAGCTTAAAATGCTCATAAGTTAAATCAGTAGCGACTCTTCCGCGCGGCGTACGGTTCAAAAATCCCATTTGAATCAAGTAGGGCTCATAGACTTCTTCTATGGTATCGCCTTCTTCACCGATTGCGACGGCAATTGTGTTCAAGCCCACCGGACCGCCACCGAATTTGTTGACAATAGTCAGCAGGATACGCTTGTCGGTTTCATCCAGACCTTTCTCATCGACATCCAGGCGCAACAGGGCATTACGGGCCATTTCGCAGGAGATGACGTGTTGGCCATCTATCTGGGCAAAATCACGAACTCTGCGCAACAACCGGTTGGCAATTCTGGGCGTTCCGCGCGAGCGCTTGGCGATTTCCAGTTCTGCATCGGGTTCAATTTTAAATCCCAGAATACGGGCCGATCTGGAAACGATCTGTTTTAAAGCATCCGCCGGATAATAATCCAGACGAAATGAAACGCCAAATCTGGCCCGAAGCGGGGATGAGATGAGACCCGCCCGTGTGGTGGCCCCAACAAGGGTGAAGGCCGGCAATTTTAACTGAATGGAACGGGCATTGGCCCCCTTATCGATAATGATATCGAGCTTAAAATCCTCCATAGCAGGATAGAGATATTCTTCAACCACCCGGTTCAGGCGGTGAATTTCATCGATAAAAAGGACATCGCGTTCATTGAGATTGGTCAGCAATCCGGCGAGGTCACCGGCTTTTTCCAGTGCGGGGCCGGAGGTGATACGGATGGTACTCTTGAGTTGGTTGGCCATGATATAAGCCAATGTGGTTTTGCCCAGGCCGGGAGGGCCATGAAAAATGACGTGATCCAACGCCTCTTTGCGTTCACGCGCCGCTTTGATGAAAACCGAAAGATTCTCTTTTAATTTGGTTTGTCCGATAAACTCGTGAAAAGAGGTGGGACGCAGAGTGACATCCAACTCTTTTTCACCGCCGAGTGAATCCGGATCTGTGATTTTTTCAGAGTAATCAGTCATAACAATTTCTTGTTTTTCAGACTGGTTCGTATCAATTCTTCCAGTGAAAGCTCTTCTTTATGTTCCTTCAGGGCGATCTCAACCGCACTCTGGGCATCTGCAGCCGTAAATCCGAGAGAAGTTAAAGCGACGACGGCTTCTTCGCGGATAGCGGAATCAGCACTTATGCTGGAAGCGACTTTTGAAGCCTTGTCCTTCAAATCGAGCAACAGCCGCTGGGCTGTCTTTCTCCCGAGACCGGGTAAACGCGTGAGAGCAGCCTCGTTTTTATCACTTATATAACCATAAATCCGGTTCACCGGAGCCGCAGACAAAATCCCGATAGCCAAACGCGGACCAATTCCCGATACCGACAAAAGATCGAGAAAGAGCATCCGCTCCTCATTGGTGGCAAATCCATATAGCTGCATGTTATCTTCCCGGACGTGGAGATGGGTATAGAGAGTGCACTCCTGATCGATACCGGGCAACTGATCGAATGTCGATACCGGTATATGTACGCCAAAGCCGACGCCGTTAACATCAATGACCGCTTCAGATGTTGATTTTTGAACAAGCCGTCCATTTAGAAACGCAATCATTTAATCACAGCTTCCATATGAGATGGTTTTCCGTCGAAAGGCATGACAAATCGCAATGGAGAGAGCATCGGAGACATCCAGGGGATACCCCTCAAGATCGACCTGCAAAATGTTTTCTGCCATTCGTTTTATCTGTTCTTTTGATGCATTGCCATGCCCGGTGATGGCTTGTTTTATTTCTCTGGGCGAATAGGAAAATATTTGGCGTTTATGGTTTAACGCAGCAATTATGGCTGCCCCGCGTGCCTGTCCGAGATGTAATGCAACCTTGATATTGCGGCTGAAAAAGACATCTTCCAAAGCAACATGAACAGGCTGATGTTGAAGAATCAGCTGTTCGATTTTATCATAAATCTCTTTTAATCTCAGATTAAAATCCTCTCGGGGATTCAATCCGATATTCCCGTATGTCAAACAACTAAGATCATTGTTTCCCTGACAATCCAGTATACCGTATCCGGTATTTTGGCTGCCGGGATCGATTCCCAAAACAATCATTCACTCATTTGTTCCAGAATAGATTCATCAATATCAAAATTGGAGTAAAGAT
>CAZMUU010000381.1:0-2720 GCA_964569215.1 uncultured Cytophagia bacterium | reverse complement strand
ATCCCGATGCGATGCGTCTGCCAACGATGGGACTTGAAAACATCGTTGCAGTCGGTCAGGGAAAATTGTCAAAGTCTCACCTTGAAGGCCTGGAGGAGTTCGGCATCAGAACCGTGATAATATCGCTGGATAATGATGCTTCCGGCATCGAGAACACCACGTCGGCAATCAGGCTGCTATTAAAGCATTCTCACATCAACGTCCTGGTGGTTAAACCAGATGCATTGTCACCACACAAAGATCCGGATGAGTATGTCGATGCCAATGGCATCGATGCATATCATCGTCTTGTCAATGATTCGATCACCGGATCAAAGTGGCTGGCGATGGACCTGTTGAAAAACTATGATTTGACCAGGGACCTTGAGAAACAAAAAGCTCTTGATGCGGCCTGCGTAATCAGAGATGAGATCAAAAGCCGCCTTGCATCGGAACAGTTCCTCGATGCCGTAGCCGATGAGTTTAAAATGGACAAAGAGACGATAAGCGAATACATCGGGGATTATCATGAACGCAGTGAACGAGCGCGCCTGTCTGAAGAATATAAAAAACTCAATGCTGAAGCAGAGGCGCATCGCAGAAAAGGCGAGCTTGAACATGCCGCTAAGCTCATCGAAGAGCGGGGACTTGAACTCAAAAATGAACTTTATAAAACCAGGATTAAAAGCCTGCCTCCATTGGCGGAACGGTTATTAGAAAAACATAATGATGAAAAGAACCGCAAAGCGGATATTCTGGGATATTCATTGAAGAAATTTTCACAGCTATGCAAACACATCGACGGCGTACAGCCGGGATTGTATCTGATAGGCGCTGAAACCAATGTCGGCAAAACCGCGATGCTGACCAATTTGTCGCTGGACATCGCAGACAGCAACGATGATGTGCGCATCGTCTATTTTTCGATGGATGATCCATGGAATGTCATTATTAACCGTTATCTGGGGATTCTTACATCGATCAACCTGAATCAGGTACAGCGGCGGCAGGATAACTACGCTGATGCTGACAAGCTTAAAAAAGCCTACGATTACCTGATGGCGATTTCTAAAGCGGGTCAGCTTTACATCAAGGACCAGAGCGAAGTGAATACCTACGATCAGATCGAAGCGGTGATCCGCGAGCACTACGACGAGGACCTGGTCGTCTTTCTGGATGGATTATACAATGTTGAAGTGGCATCGTCGGGCAGCATCAGAGAGATTAACATCGAACGGGCTAATAAACTCAAAACCCTGGTTGATACCTATCACATTCCGATAATATGTACAGCAGAACTGCGAAAGAAAACCAGAGAGGACGGCAAAAACAAAGCCCCGACTATCCATGATTTCATGGAGACCGGCAAATTCGGTTACAATGCCAACGTCGCCTGGTTATTATCATCCGATTACAATTACAAAGAAGATGATGAGATTCCGGTTAAGCTTAACTACGAGAAAAACAAACTTTCTCATTACAAGGGATATCAGGAACTGACCTTTATCAGAAACAAAGGCATCGTTAAAGAGGGCAACTGTAAGATTCATAATATGCTCAAGAGTTTGGCACCCCAGACTTTAGGGGAGGAAGATTTTTGCTAATGGAAAAGACAATCGTAAAAATTGACAGAAGCACAGCACAGGAATGGCTTCCGATGACGATGCATCGGGGGATATTCACAAGCTGCAATGACCTGCCATCGAAACATCGGATACTTGAAAATGAAAAGAAGAGCCTGGGCGTCGAGGAATTGACGCCCGGGCAGGAGCGCAAAGCATTGTCCGGCGTCGGCGTTTACAGAACGGATAAGTACGTGATCCGCGACTATCATGATTATTGCATCGGATTCAACATCGCGCTGTATCAGGGTGTTCTCGATGATGTTGAAAAAAGCATCGAAGGTAAATTATCATTGGATCGGTGTGAAAAGAAACGAGCAGAGACTGCATTGCAGAAGATTCATTTATACAAGCTCGGCCACAAGATTGCGATGATAATATTATCTGAAGCGTACCGCCAGCGCAAGCATGAAGATCTAACCATTACCAAGGAGACGATCTTGTCATACCTCGGCCATCGTTCTTCAGATAAAAGAATCTACCGCCAGATTGATGAAGCGATGTTTTCGCTCAGGTGGTTGGATTACGTAATATACCACTACAAAACAGAAAAGGGCATGGGATTGAAGAATAAAAAGATGGGAAACTTTATTTATAATATGAGCAGTGATAAAAAATCCTACGTCGTCGATATTAACAAAGCCTTCCTCGGCTGCATCGTACATGTGTTGAGCGAAGAAACCAAAGAGTTATCCGAGTCAGACAAAAGATGCGCTCTGGAACGCGGCTATTATTCCTATCCTACGGATACATTATCAAAGACGCGAGATTATTCACCCCATGCCTACTTTTTAACCCATTTTTTAATATTAGATTCCGGTAATAGTAAACTGAGCGATGCCGAGCACAAGGTAATAGCCTACGCTGCATCGGGATTTATGAAACGTGCTAATATAAATCATAAAAGGGTAAATAGAAGAAAGAACGATCTGATAAAAGCATTATCAGAGATTGAGATCATTGAAAAGATCGAACCGGACATCGAACAACTGAAAAGAATCAAACCTTCGATGTTCGACGATGTACAAATTCGAATCTATACTAAAAAGTAATCTTTAGGGTGCAAAAAGTAATCTTTAGGGTGCAAAAAGTAATCTTTAGGGTGCAAAATTAAAAAAT
>CAZMUU010000380.1:0-2729 GCA_964569215.1 uncultured Cytophagia bacterium | reverse complement strand
GGTACGTATTGTATTCCCGGCCCCTTTGGCGCCGGCAAAACGGTTCTGCAACAGATCACCAGCCGTTACGCAGATGTAGACATTGTGGTCATCGCTGCCTGTGGCGAACGCGCCGGTGAAATTGTAGAAACCATGCGTGAATTTCCCGAATTAACAGACCCCAAAACCGGCGAATCCCTTATGGAACGTACCATCATTATCGCCAATACCAGCTCCATGCCGGTTGCCGCGCGTGAAGCATCGGTGTATACAGCCACCACCCTTGGCGAATACTATCGTCAGATGGGATTAAACGTCCTGTTGCTGGCCGATTCCACCTCCCGCTGGGCACAGGCCATGCGTGAAGTCTCCGGACGTCTGGAAGAAATTCCGGGGGAAGAGGCCTTTCCCGCTTATCTCGAGTCTCGTATCGCCGAATTTTACGAACGCGCCGGCCTGGTTGAAATTTTCAATGGCGATCAGGGAAGCCTGACCATCGGCGGTACCGTCAGTCCGGCCGGTGGTAACTTTGAAGAACCGGTTACCCAGGGAACCCTTAAGGTGGTCGGTGCTTTTCACGGCCTGTCGCGAAACCGCGCCAATGCGCGGCGGTTTCCGTCCATCGATCCTCTCGATAGCTGGTCGAAATATGAAAGCTTTGTTTCCACAGACAAAGTCGAATTTATGCGCGACTTTTTATACAAAGGCAACCAGGTGCATCAAATGATGATGGTTGTTGGTGAGGAAGGAACCTCGCTGGATGATTTTGTCGTTTATCTGAAATCCGAATTTCTGGATGGCGTTTATCTGCAGCAGAATGCCTTTGATGAAGTGGACGCTGCATCCTCGCCGGAACGGCAAAAATACGTCTCTGAAAAAATCCATGAGATACTCAAAACCGATTTTCATTTTGAGGATAAAGAAGGCGCCCGCGACTTTTTCTATGATCTACGCCAAAAGTTTATCGACTGGAATGGCATCAAAATAGACTCGGACGACTTTGAAAAACAGGAAAAACAAATTGATGAAACAATAAAAATGGTAACTGAAAATGAAAAAAGTGTATGACAAGGTTTTATCCGTCTCTGGAAATGTGATCAGCGTCAGAGCGGAAAATATTGCCTATGAAGAATTGGCGGAAATCACAACCTCGCGCGAAAAATCACTCGCCCAGGTCATCAAACTGGAAGAGGATCTGGTCTCTTTGCAGGTTTTTGCCGGCAGCCGTGGAATTTCAACCGAGGACGAAGTGCGTTTTTTGGGCCACCCCATGCAGGTGTCATTCTCCGAAAATATGCTCGGCCGTGTCTTTAATGGCAGCGGTGAACCACGCGACAACGGCCCCTCCATCGCTGAAAATGTCATTCAAATTGCCGGTCCGTCGGTCAATCCGTCAAAACGGATCATACCACGGCGCATGATCCGTACCAATATTCCCATGATCGATGTGTTCAACTCTTTGGTCGCATCGCAGAAATTGCCGATCTTTTCGGTCTCCGGAGAACCCTATAATGCCCTGCTCGCCCGCATCGCTATGCAGGCCGAAGTGGACATGATCATTCTCGGTGGTATCGGTCTTAAATTCGACGAATATATGTTTTTCAAAAATACTCTGGAAGAGGGCGGTGCCCTTAACCGCTCCATCTTTTTTATCAATACCGCTTCAGAACCCGTTGTGGAAGGTCTGATGGTTCCCGATCTTTCACTGGCGGTAGCGGAAAAATTCGCTCTTAACGGCAAAGATGTGCTCGTGCTGCTTACCGATATGACAAACTTTTCCGATGCCCTGAAAGAAATCGCTATCACCATGGAACAGGTGCCCTCCAACCGGGGTTATCCCGGCGATCTCTACAGCCAGCTCGCCAAACGCTATGAAAAAGCCGTAGATTTCGAAGGCGCAGGCTCCATTACCATCCTGGCCGCCACAACCATGCCCGGGGATGATGTAACCCACCCGGTACCGGATAATACCGGTTATATCACGGAAGGACAGTTCTATCTGCGCAACGGACGTATCGAACCGTTTGGTTCATTGAGCCGTCTAAAACAACTGGTGAACGACAAAACCCGCAAAGATCACCGCGCCATCATGGATGGCATGATCCAGCTCTATGCCCAATATCTCGAATCCGAAGAAAAACGAGCCATGGGCTTTCAGATGAGCCCCTGGGATCAGAAGCTGTTAAAATACGGTAAAATGTTCGAAGCTCAGATGATGGACCTGAAGGTGAACATTCCCCTTGAAGAAGCACTGGACAGAGGATGGGAAATCCTGGCGGACTGTTTTACACCTGAACAGACAGGACTCCGTTCCGAACTGGTCAAGGAATTCTGGCCAAAAAATTCTGAGGAATAAAAAGGGTACACGGCATGGCTAAAGTCAGATTAACAAAAAATGAATTAAAAAAACAAAAGGATGATCTCAGGCGATTTACGCGATATTTACCGACTCTGGAATTGAAGAAAAAACAATTGTTGGTGGAAATCGCCAAAATCCAGAAAAAAGTTGAGCAAATCGAGTCGGAAATGGCCAAGACCGACAAAGAGGTTTCAGCCTGGGCAGACCTCTTTGCGGAAGATATCGATCTGGATGAACTGGTTGTGGTTAAAGATATTGATACCAGTAGCGGCAATATAGCCGGTATCGATATACCGATTTTCGAAGGCGTCGAATTCGAAGATGTAGAGATTGATCTTTTCAATACACCGCTGTGGGTGGATAGCGGCATAGAAGTTGTGCGGTCTCAGCT
>CAZMUU010000379.1:2100-2732 GCA_964569215.1 uncultured Cytophagia bacterium | reverse complement strand
GTCTTTTAATACGGTTTGTGAATGAATGGGGATCTTCTTATCGTCGCGCAAATTACTGATAAAAAGCGTTGTGTGTTCAATATTTGTGGGTTCGAACAATGAGCTGTTCAGGTAAGGAATTTTGTCGAAGGTATGCTTTATATCTTCATTGCGTTCGCTATGTTTACGCGCAAGCACCTGAAAAAACAGGCTGTTGAGATCATCGTAATTGGTAATTTCAGAACTCCTGACCTGTTCTAGGCAATATGGCCTACACAGATGTTTGGTTCGCAAAAAAGAAATGCAGTATATTTGCACATGCAATTACAACTACCAATATTCCCGAAAGAAGCCCAATTAATAAATGAACATGTCGGGGTTTATAAAAATGACGGTATAGTGCAATATATTGTCAATGGGGTACCTATTTATAGTCATGCACAAGATGATATAAATGCCTTCCGTTTCATAACCAGTAATTTCATTTGTCAAGGCTTATGTCGGAAAACAGAGATTGAAAGGTTTTTCAATGTCAGTGAAGATAGCGTTTACCGTTATCATAAGAAGTTTAAAGAGCAAGGCGAGGCAGGCTTTTTCGGTGATGATGCAAGAAAAGGGAAGGCTCATAAAATCATCGGCGAGCGACGTATCCG
>CAZMUU010000379.1:0-2090 GCA_964569215.1 uncultured Cytophagia bacterium | reverse complement strand
GAGACAAAGCGTAAACAGCATCGCCAAGCAGGAAGGTGTGAGGGAATCGTCCATACGTTATGCGATAAAGCAAGGCTATTTAAAAAAAACGAAAACCGATTAAGTGTAACGCCCATAGAAAGCACTCCTGCCGAACGTGACGAATCAGACCGGAATGCTCCTTTAGGCGAGGCTACCACACGTTTTGAAAACCGTGTAATGTGTTCATTGGGCAAAGGAGGACATGCACAACCGGAGTTCTCATCAGGACAAGCTCTATGCGGCGCCGGGGTATTGTTTTTATTGCCTGCGCTTATCTCCCAAGGCTTGTTAAAAACCAAAGAGGTGTACCAATTCCCGGCATCCCATTATTACGGAATAGAGTCAGTAGTGATGACCTTAGCTTTTATGGCCTTAAGCCGTATAAAGAACCCGGAACAATTAAAACTATGCAAACCGGGTGAAATAGGCAGGTTGATTGGCTTGGACAGGATCCCTGAGATGAAATGCCTCCGAAAAAAAATAAAGTTGTTGAGCGAACAAAATCAATCGACACAACTCAACAACTCCCTGATAGATATCTGGTACAGTCAAGACAATCAATCAGAAGCCAACTTTTTATATATAGATGGCCATGTCCGTATATATTATGGGGGCAAGGCCAACCTCCCGTCAAAATTCATCTCCCGCCAAAAACTTTGCCTGAGTGCAACATCCGAGTTTTGGGTAAACGATGCCCAGGGAATGCCCGTGATGGTGGTCATGGGAGAACTGACCGAAAAGCTACAAGCTGTAATTGAGGCACAGATCATACCTCGTTTAATTGAAGCAAAATTAGTAACCGACAAGCCCTACCTTGGAGGCAAAGCACAATGCACTTTAGTTTTTGACCGCGAAGCATATGAACCGGCCTTTTTTCAGCGCCTGTGGGAGAAATACAGTATAGCCACCTTAACCTATCGCAAAAACGTAAAGGATATTTGGAATGAAGAAGGCTTTGAAAGTGTTGATGTGAAAGTTATGGGGCAACAAATTAACATGGATTTATGCGAACAAAAAACAGAACTTGGAGGGTACATTTTTAGAGAAATAAGAAGGCTTAGTGCAAATGGACATCAAACAGCTATTATTACTAATAACCCTGAAATAAAAACCAAAGAAGTGGCTGGGAGAATGTTTGCCCGCTGGAGCCAGGAAAACTTTTTCCGCTACCTCATACAAGATTATGATTTTGACAAAATGATATCCTATGGCATAGAAACAATTGATATGGAAAAAGTTGTTGTCAATCCGCAATACAGAAAATTAACCCATCAGCTAAAAAAGCTCAGAGAAAAAAAACAACGTACTGAAGCAAAGTTTTATCCATTAGTTGAGCAGGCAATAGAAGAAAACCTGGACAACATACCTGTAATAACCGATAAACAAATGCAATACAAACAACAAATTGACCAATTAACCTTCCAGGAAAATGAATTGATTATAGCAAGGAAAAGCCTTCAGCCCAAAATAAAACTAGCTCAAATGCCTCAGGAAAAACGCTATAATAAACTTAAGACCGAAAGTAAAATACTTATGAATGTTATCAAGATGATTTGTTATAGGGCAGAATCCTCTACAGCATCCCTATTGGCTCCCTATTTGGCAAATGCCGATAAGGAAAAAAGAATGGTTGTTAAACAGATAATACAGTCCAATGCTGATTTAATAGCAGACTATAATGAGCAAACACTGACGGTAAAACTATATTCTTTGGCGGCAAAAAGGTATAACCTTGCAGTAGAAAATATTGTTCAGCTCTTAAACGATACCGAAACTATATTTCCAGGAACTTCATTAAAATTGGTTTTTACAATATCTTCCGCGGTTTGAAACTGCGAAAAGTCAGGAGTTCTGAGTTTAAGAAAATAAATCCCTTCAGGCATTTCCGTGGTCGATATCACCACCGACTGTTTTCCCGCACGGCGGTTATGCATTTTGCGTGTATGGACTTGCTTGCCGGATGCATTAATCAATTGGATGTACACATCGCCGGCCTCTTTTTGGTAAAACGAAACCGTGGCTTCGTGGGTGACCGGGTTGGGCCGGATGGTCAGGCCTTTGATTGGCTC
>CAZMUU010000378.1:0-2734 GCA_964569215.1 uncultured Cytophagia bacterium | reverse complement strand
TTGCCTATATTTCAAAATCTTCAGCTTAAAATTATCGACACCCTGTTTTACCTCAGAGGCGCAAAAGCACAGGCGGACACATCAATCGTTATTATCGCCATCGATGATATGGCCATGAAAAGCCTGCCTCAGCACTATCCCTTTCCCAGGCGGTACTATGCAAAGATGATACAAAATCTGAAACAGGCCGGTGCCAGACTCGTTGTTTTCGATATCGAATTTACAGAACCCAATATCGAAAATCCACAGGAGGATCAGTATCTTGCACGGGTGGTCGAAAATGCCGATAATGTTATCCTGGCCGGCAAAATCGTCAAGGAAACCGGCAGCTATGGCATTCAAAATATTTATATACTCGAACCCATCGAGCCGTTGGCCCGGGCCTGTAATGGCTGGGGCTTGGTCAATGTTTATGAAGATCTGGATGGATTCATCCGCAGATATATGCTGGACTATAAAGTCGGTAAAAAGCACCATTATTCCCTGAGTGTAGAAGCGATCCGCTCCCTGGAGAAGGTCGGCATCGCTAACAACAAAAAAAATCAGCTCGTTTTGGGCAGTTATTCCATTCCCAAAGCTACGGTAAACAGCATGTATATCAATTACCGCGGCCCGGCCAAAACATTCCGAACCTACTCGCTTGCAAGTGTGCTGGATGATTCGACATTCAATCTTTTGGGCGATGAAGATACGGACATATTTGAACTTCACAAGGAGTGGAATACCTTTTCGGACAAAATTGTAATGGTAGGAGCAACTGCCGAAGAAATCCAGGACACCAAGCTGACCCCCTTTTTTCGCTATAAAAACCGCGCACAAAAAATGCCCGGCGTAGAGGTTCATGCCAATGCGCTGAGCACCATTTTGCAGAAAGAATTTATCAAAGATATTCCCAACTGGCTGAAGGGACTCTTTTATCTCTGCGTCGCCTATTTAACCACCATTCTTACGCTTGCCTTTCGCCCCCTCAAATCATTTCTTTTTAATCTCTTGTTATGGGCGGGGGTAGCCCTGTTGTCATTGTTTCTTTTTTCACAACTCAGGATGATTGTGCCGCTTATACCGCCTTTTTTAATGATCCTGCTGACCTTTGTGAGCGGAAATACATACAAAATTGTCATCGAACAACGGGAAAAACTGCGGATACGTCAAACCTTTCAGCACTATGTGGCACCCTCCATCGTCGAAAAAATGCTGAGCCAGAAAAGGCTCCCCATATTCGGCGGTGAACGTCTTGAGCTGACGATACTCTTTGCAGACATTAAGAACTTTACCCGATTTAGCGAATCGAACGAACCCGAATACGTTGTCAATCGCTTGTCGGAATATTTCAGCCGCATGGTGGATATCATTTTCAAACACAACGGCACCATAGACAAATTCGTCGGGGATCAAATCATGGCCATATTCGGCGCCCCCTATTCCATTCCCAATCACGCTGAAAAGGCCTGCCAGGCCGCTATGGAAATGGTTGCAAACCAGTCTATGTATCAACAGGATCAGCCGTTTGAAATCCGCATCGGCATCAACACCGGCAAGGTCATCGTGGGCAATCTGGGATCAAGTCAGCTATTCGATTACACCGTCATCGGGGATGAAGTAAATATCGCCTCGAGGCTGGAAGGCGCCAATAAACTCTACGATACGACGATCATCATCAGTGAAAATACAAGACGGGCCATACCTGAGCAATGGGGATTGCGCGAACTGGATTACGTTCGCGTCAAGGGCAAGTCGAAAGCGATTACCCTATACGAACTCCTTGCCATTGATGGACAAAGTATGGCTGATCAGAAAGAATTGATCGAACATTTTTCCATGGGATTAAAAGCGTACAGGCAACGGCAGTGGGCGGATGCGCTGATACATTTCCGCTGGATATTGCGTCAATATCCGGATGATGGCCCCGCACGTCTCTATTCACAACGATGCCTCGACTATATCGCCAACCCGCCCCACCCGAACTGGGATGGAGCGTATATATTCCAGTCGAAATAGCCCCTTTGATTGTTTTTATTTAGCTCAGGATTCATCATCATACTGATCCCATTAACTGATTCTGCGGAGCCATTCGCGGGCTTTTTCCACGTATTCGCTATTGGGATAATCGTCGATAACGCCCTGAAAATAACTGCGGGCTCTTGCCGGATCGTTGAGTTTGAGGTAACACCTTCCCAGCATCAGGGTGGCGTCATCTTTTTTATAAGAAAAGGAAAAATCAAAAACCTTGTGAAATGCCTCTGCGGCAGCGGAATAGTTTCCTTTACCGAACATGCATTCACCGATCCAGTACTGGCAGTTTGAGGCGAGTTTATGGCCGCTATAATTATTCAACAATTGGCGAAAAGTCGAAACGGCCTGGTCGTAATTGCGCGAGTAAAAGGAGCGCAGTCCCTGTTCATAGACGGGAGAAAACCCGCTGTTATCGGTATAGGTTCGGGTGCCATATTGTCCGCTGGATTCAAATTGTGAAATGCGTTGATTTTTAAGATTGAGGCTGGCACGCAATTCCTGAATTTCTTCATCTTTTTCCTGAATCATATAGTTCAATTCATCGATTCTGGATTTGAGGATGATATACTGCTCCATTCCCATTTCACCCTCATAGTTTTCCATCTTGTCGATATTGGTAACCAACTCTTCAAAGGTTTCCGTGCGTTCCGGGGGTGTGGTTTCCCGGGGTTCCACCTCTTCCATTTCAGCCGGTTGCAGCGCCAGCAGATCATCACGGCGG
>CAZMUU010000377.1:0-2748 GCA_964569215.1 uncultured Cytophagia bacterium | reverse complement strand
GTCCCGGCTTACCGGATTAATGTAAAGCCAGATGATTTCGCCTTCTGTCGTCACCTCAAACAAGGTTCCGAATGCACCTTCACAGATCAACGTATTACCGTTGGCCAACCGTTGTACCCCGGATATGTGATGGGAATAAAACGTTTGCGGCTCCTCGGCCTGGTAATGCCAAACCGGTTCTTCGGGCAAATAGGCCTGAAAGGGTTGCGGCTGTGCATACGTTCCGTCGGCCAGGAGAGGTGTAACGACTTCTTCAATGCTGGAGTATTTTAACCCGATACGGCTGTCACCGTTGTTGAAAAGAAGGATATTGCCCTTTCCCGGTAGGGTGGAAGAGATCCATTGCGCGTCGTGCTGTCCGAAAAGCTGTTGATCCTGCCGCGTGCCGCCGCGATAGGCGTGCGGGTTGCCCCAGCGGTAGAGCAAATCGCCACCTTTACCGTAACGTCCGCCTTTGTGTCCTTCCGCTTCTTCCGTGGTGGTGCTGTGATCGATGATCCAGATTTCGCTAAAAGTACGCGAGCTTAACATAATCTGGTCGAGCTCGGGATTATAGTCGATGGCATTGAGATGGTTCCAGTCAGCTCCTGTCTGAGCCTGAACATTTATATCCACGAGTTCCGGATGCGCCGCGACGTTACCATAATTGTTTTTTGAAGCATCAAAGTCTTGAATGAGGTGATCCCACAGATGCCATTCCCAAACGATGGTGCCGTTGTTATTTCCTTCAGATTTAATTTCGATAACATGATCGGGCCACAAGTCGTCGTCTTTAAGATGATTCGGATTCCGTCCTGCTGCGATTGCTTCTTCTCTGGTTTTGCGTTCCCAGGCAATCAGGAGGATGTTGCCATTCGGCAGCACGTCGATATCGTGGTGGTGGCAGAATTGGCTGCTGCAGTATTCATAGCTCCAGACGATGGAACCATTCCAGGCGATTTTTTCTATTCTGCCACCGCGCCCACCGGCGGTAAAAACGGGATTATCCTCTTTCCCCAATGTTGCTGTTCGCAGGAGATGACCATCCGGCAACAAATAGACTGAATTGCCCGGTGTATATTCGCTCGGCCAGGAATGAATCAGATGGCCTTCATTGTCGATGAGGTAAGTGGTGGTGGAGGCAAGCGGGGCAAAGAGGGTATACCCCTCTGCGGCGCCTTGCTGATGAGTGATCAGTCCGATGGTTTGACTAAAAGCCGAGTTTAAAAAGACCATGAACAGAAAAAGACAAATGGTTTTGACAGGCATCCTGTGTCTCCGGTCATTTTTATTACAATATACGCATATTTTTCAGGTATATTGCATAAGAATTATCGTTTTGACCTAATAGATTCGAAACTCTGTTTTCTTTGATTTTTGGAAAGTTGCCTTACGCAAAACCGTTATAGAAATTGGTATGGCAAGTCATTATTTTTTTTATTTTTTAGCATATATTACTATTTATCGGGAACGGCATGCACAAATGGGAGGGGTTGATAAAATTTATACGATTTTGCTTGACAAATAACCGGGAATTATATATCTTTATGCACAAACGATTGTGCAATATATTGGCGTTGATGGCTCTGCAGGTATGTAAGCAGAGAACAGAGGTGCAATTTATATGGCGGCAACGGTAAAAGATATTGCCCGCAAGGCCGGGCTTTCTGTATCGACGGTATCCCGCGTTCTGAACAAGAAGGCAAAGCAGTACCGGATCAGCGAAGAAGCCGAGGCTCAGGTTCTGAGAATTGCCCACGAGTTGAATTATCGCGCCAATCACATTGCCAGGGGATTGCGCCTTAAAAGAACGCTCACCATCGGTCTGGTGGTTCCCGATATTTCCAACCCGTTTTTTTCCCACATCACCCGTATCGCCCAGAATGTCGCCAGCCAGTCCGGTTATAGTCTTATTGTCTGTGATACCAATGAGAATCTTGAGATTGAAATTGAACAAATCGATTTGTTGCTCAGTAAAGGTGTGGATGGTTTTTTAATCATGCCGGTGGGCATTCATTATGAACACATTGAACAGCTGATCAAAGACGGCAAGTCATTGGTATTGGTCGATCGATCTTTTGATGTTTTAGACATCAATTCGGTTGTGGTTGACAACTATAACGGCGCTTACAAAGCGGTGGAGCACTGCATTGAGCAAAAACACCAGCGAATTGCCATTATACAGGGTCTTCAGTCGACCTCGACGAATAATCTGCGCGTTCAGGGGTATCTGGATGCTCTGGAGCACTATAAAGTTCCCATTGATCGCAATCTGATCGTGGGCAGAGACTTTCGCCAGGAAAACGGGTATATAGAAACAAAATTACTTTTGAATTTGGAACAACCGCCTACAGCAATTTTTACCACCAGTGATCTCATAACGCTGGGGGCTCTTCAGGCTATATATGAGGAAAAGAAGAAGATTCCACAAGATGTCTCTCTCGTGGCTTTTGATGACATTGACTTTGCTCCTTATCTTATCTCACCTTTGACGACGGTTAATCAGCCAAAAGAGCTTATGGGTGAAATTGCTGTAAAATTGCTTATTGATGATATACAAAGCGATGAAAGTCGCGAAAAACAACGCATCGTTTTAAAGCCGAAATTGATTATCCGCAAATCCGTCGCACCACCGAAAATTCGATAGACTATTGCCAATGGTAGAGTCTGGGACAGCAAAATATTAAATTATAAAGAGTTATTTGCACAAACGATTTCGCATTGTGCAAGTTCAATGTAATTTTTTATCAATTAGAGGAGAAACAGTGA
>CAZMUU010000376.1:0-2769 GCA_964569215.1 uncultured Cytophagia bacterium | reverse complement strand
GTATTGTGGAGGGTCATTTTATTGTTGCAAAATTACCTGAAATCGACGATTTTTTTAATCGAAATGAACTGGAATGGTATGATGATTCTCTGATACTCAGACGCGAAATCAATGCCAACGGACGCAGCCGTAATTTTATTAACGATTCTCCCGTCACTCTTTCTGTCCTGTCAGAGTTGGGCGACCTCCTTGTTGATTTACACGGACAGCATGAACATCAGTTACTCTTTCAGGTCAAAAAACATATCGATTATTTGGATGCTTTTGGACAAATACAATCTGACCCCATAATCGAACAATATAATCGTCTGAACGAAATCCTCCGGTCACTCAAAAAGGTGAGAACCAGAGCTGAGGAATTGAAAAAACAACGCGATATCCTTTCTTATCAGTATGATGAAATTGCGGCGGTTGATCCTCAACCGGAAGAAGAAAAAAACCTGACCAACGAAGAACGCATTTTGGGCAATGCCGAACTACTCGTCGAAAAAACCGACAGACTTTTTAAAAAACTTTATGAGGATGAAGGAGCTGTGTCGGAAATCCTGGCCTCTGCTGAAAAAGATCTGCTGGACCTGCAAAAAATAGACAAATCATTCGAAAAATTATATGAACAGTGTCATCAGGCTCAGGTTTTGGTTGAAGATCTCTCCCAATCCCTTCAACATTATGCGAGAAATGTGACGTTCGATGCCGGCCGATTGGAAGAAATTCGTCAACGAATGGTCACTCTCAATGGACTCAAAAAGAAATACGGTGGTTCTTTGAACGCTGTAATTGAGATGGCTAAAAACCTTAAAGCGGAGCTTTATCTTGTCGATAATCTGGATCAAGAGATCGGTGAACTGAGCGATCGTTTGCATGAAAACAGGCAAGAACTTGCCCGGCTATGTCTAAAAACACACCTTCGACGTCGGGAAACAGCCGAAGCGCTGGACAAGTCGGTGGTCGATAAACTTTCACAGTTAGGAATGAGCAGAGCGGTCTTTGAAACGAAAATCGATCAGAATGAGACATCAACCGAACCCTATATCGATATGGATGGAAACCGGGTACAGGCTTTTCGAAATGGTTGCGACCTGGTGGAATTTTTAATGTCAACCAACCCGGGCGAGTCGGTCAAACCTTTGGCTAAAATTGCCTCCGGTGGTGAAATTTCACGCATCATGCTCGCGCTAAAGACCCTTCTTGCCGATGCAGATAAAGTACCTGTGCTGATATTCGATGAGATCGACAATGGCGTATCGGGAAGAATAGCTCAAATAGTCGGACTTCATTTGCGGGTTCTGGCTACTTCTCATCAGATTATTTGTATTACTCATTTACCCCAAATCGCCAGTATGTCTCAGCATCACTATTTGGTTGAAAAGGAACAAAGCGAAAGTAAAACCCGAACCACTATTCGTAAACTGGATAAAGAAGAAAGTATAAACCAGGTCGCCAGACTGATTGGCGGCGAAACCGTCTCCAGGATACACATACAAAGCGCTCTTGAACTGATCGAGGAGGCCAATGCTTTAAGCAGCAGTGCGGATGCAACCGAGAAAATAGCATCATTGTCAAACAACTAAATGATCATTCCATTAATCGAGAGGGCATCATGAAAAGAGAATTACGTTCTATATTATTGATTGCAATAGCTGTATTGATTATTGTAGTCGGTTTGTTGCTGGTATGCGCCCAACGGGCTGCAAATACGTCGAGCAGTGAGGACTTGTCATCAGAGGATGAACAATTTCGACAGGAACTTTTGGAAATGCTTGATCTTGCAGAGGATGCAGATACCGGACAAACGGAAGAGCAGCCTTCAACGACCTCCGATGTTGAAGATATAGAATCCGATCCCGAAGTCATGGCGCTTTTACAGGAAATGGAAGATATTGAAGGATCGGATGAAGAGGCACAAACGTCACAACAAATTGAAACTGAACCGACAGAGACAGCAGAAAGTATGGGCTTATCAAGAGAAATGTTTGATGAGGCGATCAACAGAATCAGGCAACTGGAAAATGTTTTAGAGACCAAGGGACAAACAGCTGATTCCCTCAAACGCATCGTCGATAACCGTAATGCGCGACTACAGCAGCTGCAATCCGGTACTCCGCCACCCTCTGAGACCGCGTATTCAGCCCGGCCACAGGCAGCCGGTTCCACCTTTATGAGTAAATACTACCTTGCCAGGTCTCAGTTTGAAAGTTATCAATATCAAAATGCTATCGATACGTTTCAACAGTTGCTATCACAATACAATACACATCATATGGCTGACAATTGTCAGTATTGGATAGGGGAGTGCTATTACGGCCTTAAACACTATAATAAAGCGCTCCTGGAATTTGAAAAGGTATTTGCCTATTCGCAGACCGATAAACACGATGATGCTCAACTTATGATCGGTTTGTGTTATGTAAAGAGCGGCGATACCGATAAGGCCCAGGTAGAATTTCAAACGTTTATCAATAACTATTCTCAAAGCGAATATCTTCCAATTGCCAGAAAATACTATCATGGCTAGCGAACACCCATAACTCTGTCGAGGTAATACAAGTGACTGATTTTATCCATTTACACAATCACTCTCATTATAGTTTGCTTGACGGCGCCTGTAGAATCAATGATATGGTAAAAACCGCTTCAAAGTTTAATATGCCGGCTTTGGCATTAACCGATCACGGCAATATGTTCGGTGCTATTGAATTTCATCAGAAATGCAAAAACAAGGAAATCAAACCTCTTTTAGGTTCTGAAGTTTATGTTTCGCCGACAGAC
>CAZMUU010000375.1:0-2778 GCA_964569215.1 uncultured Cytophagia bacterium | reverse complement strand
TTCAAAAACAGTTTCAAACTTGTCGCCCTGATATGATTTCGTTTTCTTCTAATCAGGGCTGCATCAAAAAGTATTGCAGAACAATTTTTGATACAACCCTGTGATCAAGCATTTCGACGATATCATGAATCGTTAATAACTCGCTTCGCCGATCTCGAGAACAACGTCAATCCGGCGGTTTTTACGGCGACCCTGTTCGGTTTCATTGCTGGCAATAGGATGGGTTTTTCCGAATCCAACCGCTCTGACGCGGCTTTCATTCAGGCCCATATTTGCAATCAAATAACTCTTAACCGCATTTGCCCGATCTATGGAGAGTCTCATATTAACCGATTCATGGCCAAGGGCGTCCGTATGCCCTTCAATAATGATGGGGGCAGTGTCAAATTCGCGGATGGCTCTCTGAACCTTTGTTAACAAACCAAAATATTCAGCCTGAATCTGACTTTTTCCCGAAGGAAACGAGAGTCCCGCCAGGCGGAGAATCAAATTTGATCCTTCCCGCAGAACAATCGCTTCGTTTCGATTGAACATGGTTTCAACGCGTTTGATCTTCTCAACCTGACGTTTTTCAGCCTCGAGTTTTGCCTCTAATCCGGCTTCCTGCTCTTTGGTCTTATACAATTCATTGGATAATTTTTGTATGGTTTGGCGCTGTTCCGCCAATTCTGTATTTTTTTGTACCAGTTCATTGCTCAATTCTTTTTTTGACTGTTTTACAGCTTTAATAGCCAGCTGAATCGCCTGCAGTGGGGCGGCCAGACCGCTGTCAAAATGAGGATCAATCTGCACTTCAATCGCGACCTGGGCAACAGCCTCCTCCCAGGACAAAATCAGTTGTTCCCAGGATTTATCATCCTCCTTGTGCTGTTGAACAAGGTTGGCAAGATAGATAGCATGTTTGGCCTGATACTCAGCTTGCTCCGCGGTTTGACGCGCGGTGGCCTGGGCATTTCGATTGCTGTTGAGTATGTTCTCAGCTTCGCGCAACAGTACCTGAGCTTTATGCAGGGTAAGAGGGGCAAATTTATCCGCTTTTGCATCCTCAGCCTGTTGTAACAGTTTATGCACATTGCCGATAATACTCGTTTTTATGGCTTTCAATTCAGCCTGGCGAAACAAACCCACCCCCTCTCGGCCATGTTTAATGGCATCGTTAATGTCGTTGTTTTCAATTTCTTTCATGGCATTGAAAAAACGCTTTTCAGCGTCTTTATACAGGTCGGGCGCATATTCCGGCGCATTGGCGATGACTGCATCATCCCGGGCCTGAATCAAATCCGGAAGCTGTTTTTTGGCTTCTTTTGCATTTCGTTCCGCCATATCGAGCGCCCGATCGGCGCGTTCCAGCTTCTCATCAATACCCTTGACATCCTTACCCTTATTCAGATTTTCCTTCGCATTTTGCAGGTATTTTACCGCATCTTCAAATATTTCCGGCGAAAGCAGATGTACTTTATCCGCACGAGCGGTCTGCATTCTGTCCTGGATATCGACCAATTTTTGATTTAATTGAGCCAAAATACCCTGACTCTCCTGCTGAGAAAAAAGCACGGATGTGCATAACAACAAAACAATCGTCGAATAAAAAAAACATCTCTTCATATTAATTTCCTCCCATGGGTTATTTGGAAATATCAACTATCAAATTTCATGCCAATTGATTGTACCCGGCAGTGTTCAGCCCCGGTAAAGACAACACATAATTCTTTAATTTATAATATATTGATTTTAACGAAAAACACCGGTTTTTAAAACAGACACTATAAATGCATCGGCCAGGGCATTTGACCACTTTCGTGGCCATGCAACGGGCAAATAACCTTAACCGTTCTCCCGCAATTTCTCCTGCAAAAGTTGAATATGCTTTTCGGCAGCTGATATTTTTCTTAACAGATAGGTCTGGTAAAGCACCAGGCCGATCCATATCACCATAAAGGCCATGAACAAAAATTCAGTATTCATTCTGCGTTCTCCCTGAGGTAAAATAGTTGCGCCTGGAGCTGTGCGATACGGTATCGCATAAAGAGAAGATTGAAAAAGAGCAGGGTAAAAGCGAGAACGGAAAGCAAAAGGGTAATAATCATATTTGTTTCCATACCGCCGCCCTCAACAGCGCCCAATACCGGAGCCGGGTGCAGAGTCCGCCACCAGCGAATCGACATATAGACAATCGGAACCTGAATAAAAGCGACAATACCGAAAACAGCAGCAAAACGAGCTCCTTGTTGTCTGTCCTCGGTATATTTACGAATCATAAGGTAGACAATATAGATCAACCAAAGAATAAGGGACGTGGTCAAACGGGCGTCCCAGCTCCAATAGGTATTCCAAACCGGTTTTGCCCACAAGGGTCCGGTAAGAAGAACAAAGGTCATAAACAGAACGCCGGTCTCGGCAGCGCTGAGAGATATAAAGTCCCACAGGCGTTTTTTTTTCACTAAATAGGCTATACTGCAGCAAAAAACGATAAAAAAAGCGAGAAAAGCAGTCCAGGCAGAGGCAACATGAAAGTAAAAGATACGCTGAATGTCCCCCATTGTTGCTTCTGCAGGTGCAAAGATAAAAACAAAAAAGAGGGCAACCGTCATGCTCAGAAAGGTCAAAAGAAAAAGTATTAAATGAATGGGCATATGACTGGTCCGTTTAATTTAGTCTTCAACAACATATTTGTATAAAAAACTGCAAAGAGTGGTAAAGATGAGGTCAAACCCGATCAAGATGCGTATCCAGGGCATTATTTCCGCCAGGGGTTTGGCATTGAGTAAAAAAGCCGTA
>CAZMUU010000374.1:0-2787 GCA_964569215.1 uncultured Cytophagia bacterium | reverse complement strand
TCACCGTGCCGACCAGAGGCAATTGAACCTCTTCAGCGGCGGCCAATACACCGCGATCTTCCAAAACCTGAATGCCACGGGCCTTGTTGCGCTCCCACAAAATATATCCCTTACGAGCCAAAACACTCAAATATTTTATGGCTGTATTGCGGGAAGCACACCCCAGCGCATTAGTCAACTCCTGAAGTGTCGGAGGATAACCCAATGTTTTGATATTGTCCAAAATAAGTTGAAAGGCTCTTTCCTGTTTGGGCGTCAATTTTTCCATGACCCCTCCCGATTGGTGACAATAAATTCACCCCAATATACCATTTCAAGACCAAAAAGTCAAGAAAAAGTGTACATAAGGTCACCTTTATTGTTGATCAGGAACATTTAAAAGGGTCATCAGGCGTTTATGAACATGAGGAGGGACCTGTTTAGCTTCCAGACAGCGAAATAAATTGACGGTATTGCGAATGGAGCCGAGCTGATTGCGACATTCGGAACATTTTTCCAGATGCATGGCAATCTCGCGACAAACCGGAGAGTTTATATCCTCGGAGAGCTCGTCACAGATACGTTTCAATAATGTTTGACAATCCATAATATCCCCATTTGTAATAAGATTTATCATTGTTGTTGCATTAAAACATCGATACAGAGATTAGATGCAAACCAGAGCGAAATGTTTCACCATATCCTAACGAATTTTAAATAATTTAACTTTAACAATTCTGCGCTCATCTGATTGTAAAACGCGGATAATGCCGTTACTCAGCTTAATTTTGGTACCGGCCTTGGGAATTCTTCCGAGTTCATGCATGATAAATCCGCCGATGGTGACGTACTCTCCAACCGGGACATCAAAGCTATATTTTTCTCGCAAATCATCTATTTTGGTGCGGCCATCCGCAATAAGGACTTTGCTGTCAATAACCCGGATAAAATGAGTGATATCATCAAATTCATCGATAATATCGCCGAAAAGCTCTTCGATAATATCTTCAATGGTAACCAAACCGGCAACGCCGCCATGTTCATCCACCACCAGAGCGATGGAAAGACGATTATTTCGCAACTGCGACAGAGCATTGATAGCGCGGGTATTCTCCGGCAGAAATAAAGCCGGCCGTATAGTCTGTTTGATGCCGGGTTGTGTTCTTAAAAAGTCGAGTAAATAAACAAACCCGACGATTTGGTCAATATTCTGTCGAAAGACCGGCAGGCGCGAAAATCCACTTTCTTTGAAAACCAGCAAAAGCTGATCGGTATCCATGTTTTCGTCAACCGCCACAATGTCTGTACGGGGAATCATGACTTCATCAAGGCGTTTACTACCGATTTTAACCGCCCGGGCGATCAGTTGATGCTCATGACGGTTGATTTGAGTCTGGCTCGAGTATTTTCGCACCAGTACGGGCAAATCCATTTTACGAAAAAAGGTGATTGCGCTCTTGCGCTGATCTCCCAGGACAACAACCAAAATTTGTACCGCCCATTCAGCAATGTGGATAATCGGAAAAAAAAGGATGTAAAAGGTATGCATGAGAAAAGGAGTAAAATGAACCAGCCGGTTGGGAATTTGTTGTGCAATGCTCTTGGGTATCACTTCACCGAATATTAGCAGAAAGGAGGTGGTAAAGAGAACCAGTAAAGAGTCCGGCATAAATGGCGAAAAAACCAGAACCGCAAGCGACGAACAAGCCACCATAACGATATTGTTTCCCACCAAAGTGGTTGTCAGATAACGGCTATCGTCGGACAAAAGTCGGGCCCGGCTGCTGTCATCGCGATGACTTTTTACCAAAATCTTAAAGCGGTTGGCTGATATGTATGCCGTCTCGCTAGAGGAGAAAAAGGCACTCAAAATCAGGGTTAAAACAAACAATATTTCCATGATCACAATGTATTGACCTTAATTTTGCCACCGCTGATATGGGTGAGTTCTTCGATAAAAGCGTCAGCATGATCTTTCCGAATGAGAATCGTCTCATCGACCGAAACGGAATAATCAACATGCTCTCTTTGCGCAATATATTTATTAACCAATTTATCAACCTGCCCGGTCAGCACGTAGGGATAACTGAATTGCAGTCGTTGCGACAGGTATTTGATAATAATCGTCGCCTCTTGCAAGGCGAGATTGGTACTGTCCGTATAGGCCCGCACCAGCCCACCGGTACCAAGCTTGGTCCCGCCAAAATAACGGGTAACAACCACCACCACATTGAAAAGCCGGCGACCTAAAATTACATTTAATATAGGTCGCCCCGCCGTACCGGATGGTTCTCCGTCATCGCTTTGACGGGTACATACGTCCGCAGGACATCCCACTCTGTAGGCAAAACAGTTATGGGTGGCATCATGGTATTGCTTTGAAATTTCTTCAATCACTTTTTCAGCCTGCCCCGGCGTTTCAACATGTCGGGCATGGACGATGAATTTCGAGCCTTTCACTTTCAGCCCGGCAGTGGTTGAATTGCGAATGGTTTTATATGAAATACTGTTCATAGGGAAATCAAAGTAAACAGAGAAATGTAAGAAGAATTGAACAAAAATCAAAATCAGATAATGTTCAATTGAATGAGAGCGGCCTTTGCTGCGCGTTGTTCGGCTATTTTTTTGCTGTGTCCCTGCCCTGAGCCGTTTTTACGGCCATCGACCAGAGCGGATACGATAAAAATCTTGTCGTGATCCGGGCCGTATTCTTCGTCAACAATATAGGTGGGGCCGTCGAGATTGGAGCTCTGACAATATTCCAGTAAAATACTTTTGTAATTTTGCATACGACCTTCGGATAAAAGC
>CAZMUU010000373.1:0-2800 GCA_964569215.1 uncultured Cytophagia bacterium | reverse complement strand
GAACATGATCTGCCTTTTTTCAAGTTTCAACCCTCGGGTTATCTTTCGCCTTTATGCCTATTACGACTTTTTCGTCTCCTAAAAAGAGAAAATTTCGATATTCTCCATGTTCACTATTCTCTTGACCTGTGGAGTGTTATTCCGGCAAATCTGACCACAAAAATTCCTGTTGTTTTTATTAAACATATTGGAACAGCCGGGTCGAAAAAGGATCCGTTTCACCGGTTTTTATACAGCCGTGTTTGTTGTAATATCGCCATATCACGGGTCATTGCCGAAAATCTGAAACAGACACATCCGATAGACCCTGAGCGAATTCGCGTCGTGCATCATGGCATCCGTTTGCAGATGTTTGATGCCGCAGCCGATGCGCGTCAACGAATACGAGCAGAGTTCAGCATTGCTCCTGATGAATTTTTAATCGGCCATATCGGCAGATTGCAAATTGGTAAGGGACATTTGGAATTTTTACAAATGGCCGCGGATATTCGAAAAAAATATCAAAAGGTAAAATTTATTGTTATCGGAGAGCCGACAAGGGGAGAAGCGGAGAAGGCAAAAGTCATTTATCAGCGTCATAAAGAGCTGGCGCTCGATGATATCGTTCTGATGCCGGGTTTTCGCAGAGACATCCCTGAACTTTTAAGTGCTATGGATATTTTTGTTTTTCCTTCACACGCTGAAGCATTTGGTCTGGTTTTGATCGAAGCTATGGCTGCCGGTCTCGCTGTTGTTTCCAGCAATTGTGACGGTGTCCTGGATATCGTCGAACACGGCAAAGAAGGGCTTTTGGTTCCTCCCAGGGATTATCATGCCCATTCCGGCGCTGTCAAGACGCTTCTTGACCATCCCGAAGAAAGAAAGCGCATGGCGATGGCTGCACGCAACCGTGTGGAAAAGCACTTTACTTTTGATAAAATGATTGAAAAAATTATTCAAATTTATAATAATTGTATTGATTAAACTGAAAAATTTCAGTATTCTATATAAATTCAATATTTCTTAAAAAAACCGGGACCCCCTATGGCTGAAGAGAGAATCATTCGACTGATGAAACGCGTTCCTCTCTTTTCGAAATTATCCGATAGTGATGTTTCTCAGCTTGCCGATCAGTGTGTGCGCAGAGAATGCAGGCGCGATCAGGTGATTCTTATTGAAGAGGAACTCGGGCAAATTCTCTTTATTATCTTGCGAGGTACGGTAAAGATAAAACGTACCAATGACGAGGGCAGAGAAGTCATCATTACGATTTTAAAAGCCGGAGATTTTTTTGGAGAATTGTCCCTGCTTGATGGCAAGGGACGCTCTGCAACCGTCGTTGCCATGCAGGATTCTGAATTGTTGACGCTGAGGCGGAGTGAATTTTTATTAATGCTTGAAAAATATCCATTGATATCCATTGAATTGTTAAAGGTATTGGCAAGTCGTATACGATTGGCTAATATTCAGATAGAAAATCTCACTCTGCAGGATGCCATGGGGCGGGTCGGTGCTGCCTTGATGCATGTGGCTGAACAGACCGGCTATCCACGCGCTGAGAGTGTTGTTATTCCCAAATTGCCGGTGCAACAAGATCTTGCCAACATGGCAGGTACAGCCAGAGAAACCATCAGTCGGGTAATGTCATTGTTGGAAACCAAGAACGTGCTGCAACGCGAGGGCCATCGCGTTGTGATTTTAAATTATGAGAAATTTAAACGGGATTTTGTAAAAATCCGATAACTGTCTCAATCATTTATTGACTTGACCGGATAACTTTTGTAAATTTAATGTTATTAATTCACCGGAAAGGTATTCAACCGATTTAAACAGGAGAGAGTGTTATGGCTATCTTAGAAGAACTGGCTGACAATATTATCAAAGGACAGGCTCCAAAAGTTGAAGAATTGACTCAAAAGGCACTGGATGACGGAGCGAACCCGGAAAAGGTGTTACAAGAGGGATTGATTGCCGGAATGAATGTTGTCGGTACAAAATTCAAGGCCAATGAATTTTACGTTCCCGAGGTTCTCATTGCCGCTCGTGCAATGAAAGCCGACATGAAAATTTTGCGCCCCAAACTGGCGGATAGCGGTGTTGAACCGGTCGGCCGTTTTGTTATCGGAACAGTTAAAGGAGATTTACACGATATTGGCAAAAATTTGGTGTCTATGATGATGGAAGGTGCCGGTTTTGAAGTGATTGATCTCGGTGTCGATGTGTCTCCGGAAAAGTTTGTTGCAGCTGTTGAGGAAAATAAAGCACATTTTCTGGGATTGTCCGCTCTGTTGACAACCACGATGGTAAACATGCAGGGAACTATTGATGCATTAAAATCTGGTGGTTTGCGCGATAATGTTAAAGTCGTCGTTGGCGGAGCTCCGTTGACGCAAAAGTTTGCGGATGATATTGGTGCTGATGGCTATGCTCCTGATGCTGCCAGCGCTGTTGATATAATCAAAGAAATGATGGAATAGGTGTTCGCTTAAACATGGCTGAAATTTTCGAATTATTCGTTCCCGGACGGTTATGTCTTCTGGGCGAACATTCAGATTGGGCAGGTGGTTACCGGCGTATCGATTCATCGATCCATAGAGGATATTGTCTCATCGTTGGAACGAATCAGGGTATAAGCGCACGCGTTCATCATCATCCGAACAAATTGATCCTTAAAACCACCTTGCCCGACGGTAAAGTACTGGGACCACACGAGATCGATATGGATGCGGATGAGCTCCTGAAAATAGCTGAAGAAGGTGGATTTTACAGCTATACAGCCGGAGTGGCGTATCACGTATTGTGTCATTACAATGTACAGGGT
>CAZMUU010000372.1:0-2888 GCA_964569215.1 uncultured Cytophagia bacterium | reverse complement strand
ACTGGTTTTTGAACAGAGCTATTCAGGTGTTGAAGGCGATAGTGCTTCATCCACGGAGCTCTATGCATTGTTATCGTCCTTATCCGGCTATCCTGTTCAGCAGGGTATTGCGGTCACCGGTTCTGTAAACCAAAACGGCGAGGTTCAGGCCATCGGTGGTGTAAATGAAAAAATAGAGGGATTTTTCGATCTCTGCAAAAGCCGCGGTTTTACCGGCGACCAGGGCGTCATTATTCCCGAAAGTAATGTTAAAAACCTCATGCTGAAACAGGAGGTGCTCGATGCTGTTGAGAATGATGAATTTCAAATCAACATTCCCTGAAAATGTCTCCACATTTTTATCTTAACTTTTTGCAGCTTTTTCTTCTGCTCTTTTTTCCCTATATTTAGAATATCGAATTTCATAGCAGTGTATGTTTTGCAGTGGCTTTATAAAAACTTTTCACTACAATCTGCCGGGTAACCGGCACAAACCAAAACCCAAAATTTATACTAAATACGATGAATTTTAAAAAGCAATTTACACTGCAGTCGAGCGAGATATAAAACGAGATAATCAGGGCAATTTGTTCTTGCCGATGAAATCGGAATTTGATTCGGACAACAATGACTTGCCGCAAGGCGGACAGTGGAAAAGTAGAAATTGCTTATCTGGAATAATCAAAAGAGGATTACATATAATGTCTCAACAGACCTTGCTTGAAACCAAAAATTTGCTGCTCAATCTCGACGATAAACGTATACTCGACCATCTTTCCATTCAAATATGGCCCGGACATATTCATGCTGTGGTCGGGCCCAATGGTGCGGGCAAATCAACGCTTGCCAACTGTATCATGGGGCTCGCAGGATATACACATTTTGACGGCGATATATTGTTTGAAGGAAAATCTCTCAGAAATATCACGGTAGACGAACGCGCACGGCAGGGGATCACACTTGCCTGGCAGGAACCAGCCCGCTATGAGGGGTTGACGGTAAGAAGCTTTATTATGGCGGGAGCCGGGGACAAATCGGAAGCTAACAGTAAAAGGGCTCTGAAGCTCGTCGGGCTGGATTCGAAAACATATCTATCGCGTGCTGTCGATAGAACCCTTTCAGGGGGTGAAAGAAAAAGAATCGAGCTGGCATCAATATTGACCATGGAGCCGAAACTGGTGCTCATGGATGAGCCGGATTCCGGCATCGATGTTGAGGCGCTGGAAAGAATATTCGATGCCATCCAGTATCTCAGGGAAAAAGGTACCACTATTCTGCTCATTACCCACAGCACAACCGTACTGGAAAAAGCTGATCACGCCTTTTTGATCTGTTGCGGAAAATTGATCGAAAAGGGATCCGTTGATAAAATCATGCAATATTTCGGCCAAAAATGCATTCCCTGCGATCATAAAAACGAACCTGAGAGGGAGTAATCTTATGAACAGAGATGAACTTATCAACGCCCTCTATGAGAGCATCGGCGAAGCCTGTGTTACCGATCCGGGTATCGCTCACATAGAAATTCATGCCAACAAGGTTTTGGGGGTTCATTTGGTAGAGGGATTGGAAATAGAAGCTGAGGAACTCAAAGATGGTATTCGTGCTGCGCTAGTGGTGAAAAAAAACACAAAAATCGATCAGCCGGTTAGAATTTGTTTCGGTTTGATGCAAAAAACAGGTATCCAGAAGATCGACATGAAGATTCGGCTTGAGGAGAACGCCAGAGTCGCAATTATGGCCAGTTGTACCTTTCCCAACGCAGAAGAGATCGTCCATACTATGGATGCGGATATCGAAATTGGTAAAAACGCTGAATATATTTATCTGGAACGCCACGTCCACGGCTCCGAGGGTGGCATAGAAGTTGTTCCGAAAGCAAAAATTCATCTGCAGGAAGGGGCAAAGTTTCGCACGGATTTCGAGCTCATCAAAGGCCGGTGTGGAAAGATCAATATCGATTATGAAGCGGAATGCGAGCGCAACAGCTATCTCGACATGGTTGCACGAATCAGTGGACGAGCCGATGATCGCATTCTGATCAATGAACGGGCAACGCTTCGCGGAGATGGCGCGCATGGCGTATTGCGAACCAGTATTGCGGTAAAGGACAAGGCAAAAGCGGAGATCAAGAACACCCTTATCGCCACCGCAGCAAATGCCCGTGGTCACGTTGATTGTAAGGAGATTGTCCGGGGAGAGGCGATCGCCAATGCTATCCCCATCGTCGAGGTTCATCACCCCAAAGCGCATGTGACGCATGAAGCATCGATCGGCAGTGTCGATTCCAAACAGCTCGAAACGCTAATGAGCAGAGGACTGAGCGAAGACGATGCCACGGACTTGATCATAGAGGGGTTGCTGAGTCCCGAAGGCAAACCGTTTTAACCACCGACATTCGAGATAGAACAAGTCAGCAATCGATTAAAACTTGATGAGCAGGTAAAAACCAAACCGGTATCCGTTATCAAAAGAGGAAATACAATGGCAAAAATCAGAACCGTGCTTCAGTTTTTTCTCATATGGTTGCTTATGTTCCTGCTGGTCTGTATATTTATTATTCCTAATACGCAGCAATATAAAAACGCGAGCGAAAAATTTGAAATCGCTATCCAGAAGCAACTTTTCGATTATCCCTCTTCTTCCGCTCCGTTTAGAACCGGCGTTATCATTGGCTATTTTATCTATGCAAATCCAATTTACCTGCTTTTACTTTTTACCCTTCAGACGCTGTTGACCGTCTTTGTAACCCTTTACCTGAAGAGACTTTTGAAAAAGATACCCAGGTACTCCCTCTTGCCCATACCCACAGAGTCGTTTAAAAAAATTTTTTGCAATATTTTTGTTTTCACATTAGGTATTTTTATGCGGCGAGCTTCTGAACAATTAAAGTTTTAGTTTAACCTGCC
>CAZMUU010000371.1:0-2923 GCA_964569215.1 uncultured Cytophagia bacterium | reverse complement strand
CTTCATCATCCAGTACAAAACGGGTTCGTTCTTTTTTGCTGGTATCGACGTTCTTGGTGGTTTTAGAACCGCCGGATGTGTAGATCATCTTTTTTTCTTTATCACCCAGTTTTTTTTCGATAATGGGTCTGTAGGATTTGTTATCCAAAAGCGGCTTGAAGCTCCTGTACTCATCCGGGTTTATTGAACCCTGGACAACATTTTCTCCCAGGCCCCAGGCTGCATTGATGACCACAACATCCGGAAACCCGGTTTCCGTGTCCAGAGAAAACATAACGCCGGAACCGGAGAGATCCGATCGAACCATTCTCTGAACCCCTACCGATAAAGCGACTTTCATATGATCAAACCCTTTTTCCTCCCGATAACTGATGGCTCTGTCTGTGAACAGAGAGGCGAAACACTTTTGACAGGCTTTGATGAGATCATCTTCCCCGCGGATATTGAGAAACGATTCCTGCTGACCGGCAAAACTGGCCTCCGGGAGGTCTTCCGCCGTGGCACTGCTGCGTGCGGCGACATCGACCTGTTCGGTCTCTGCCTGTTCACTCAAGGCATTGTAATGATCGCGGATACTCTTTTCGAATTCCGATGAAAATGAGGCCTTGAAAATTAAATTCCGGATTGATTTTCCCACCTCATCCAGATTTTCCTGATTTTTCTTCAGCGACTCGAGCTGTTCAGAAATCTTTTTTTCCAGGTCATTTTCCTCCAGAAAATGACGATAGGCTGCTGCCGTGGTGGCAAACCCGTCCGGAATACGGATGCCTTCTCTTTTCAACGATTTAATCATTTCTCCCAGAGATGCATTCTTTCCGCCCACCTCTTTTACATCATTCGAATCAATGTCATTAAAATCAATAATAAATGTATATTCCTTCGACATGAGCAATGGTCTCCTGATTTTATTTTATAAACAATCTGTTTCATTATTTATCCGGGCAAAATTAATAATCCGCTGATTTTCGAATCCGGGTATATCCAGCTATCCATTGATATCTTGCAAAATAGATGCCACAGCTGTTTTTATTCAAATGTTTATTTTTATTCTATTTAATAGTTTCTATTGACAGCTCGAAATGTAAAGATTTTATACATTTTGTTTTTTTCAAAATGGTATCGTGTATATAGTTTACATTATTGGTAAAAAATGCTTGAAATATGCTTTGCTCTGTTGTATTTTGCAGGAAAATCTGTCATGTTTTTTATTGGAAAATTTATCGAGTCATTATTCGGAGTCTCCCATGTCATTCAGAGTCGTATTGATTTTAATTCTCTCTCATTTATTCATAACGAGCCCTGCAGATGCATATCCCGTGATCAACCGTTTTAACGTCTGCGATTTTGGCGCCGTAGGTGATGGTCAAACAAAAGCGACTGCAGCGATACAGGCAGCCATCGATTCCTGTGCGCTTGACGGCGGTCAACTATTCGCTCTGAAAACCCTGAACCGGCAACCGAAGGCAGCTGTCGTCGCTCTCCATAACAGCACAAATTTTGTGATAAGCCGGAGCCGGCCACTGGCTATACATGATCTGTTTTGCCGCGTTACGGGTAGCTGTTCAAAGGAAATCTATTTGAACGATAATATACTCTCTGCGAAGACCAAACCTGTGCATGTCGATCCTGAAGTTACGCCGGCAACCATTCATCATAACAGCCACTGAGCATTGACTACCGTCAGCTTTCCCGGATCGTTTCTTTGATCCATACCAGCATTTCTCCTTGCCGGCGATTATCCCAATAGGCGTAGGGTATTGCAGTGATCGGGCAGGGCTCGATTCTTTTCGGCACAGCAGAATAGAGGGAGGTTTCCTGCATTGATGGTATTTGGCGTTCGCCGCTGCCATGTATAACCGTGATGCCTTCAAACAAGTCGGGATTTTTCTCGGCATACAACGGAGCATGCGGGGGCAGGGCAATTTGATCCAGGTTGCCACCGTTGTCGGTTGATTCCAGACAATAAATCAGGGGTCCGCGCTGTAATGCAACCCGTCCCTGATTGTTTACGACGGCGGGGTGGGCCTTGACGCGTTCTATTAACATCGGCAGCGTCAGTTCAATGGTATCTCCAACCTGCCAGAGATGCTTCACATGAAGATATCCCTCTTTTACAAGAATTGGAGTGGGTTGACCATTGATGTGGAGGCGCGGCGACCGGCACCAGGCGGGTAATCGTATCGCCAGGGTGAATTCGCGCGGTTTTTCCAATTCCAGGGTAAACCTTATTTTTTCTTCCCAGGGATAGGACGTTTTTATCGATACATAGCCGTGTGAAAACGCTATACGGCAGTCCACAAAGAGGTGAATGAACAGATCTCCGCCTCGCTGGGCGGCAACATATCCGCCGAGAGAGGCGAGCAGTCTTGCCAGATTCGCCGGACAGCAAGCGCAATCGAACCACGCTTTCCGGTGATGCATTCCCCTGCTCTTGAGGGGGTTTTCATAAAAGAAGCGTTTGCCATCCAGAGACACACCGCTCATAACCCCATTGTACAATACCCGTTCAAGAATATCGCCATAGTGTGAATAACCGCTGTCGCTGAGCATGCGATGGGCCCAAAAAACCAGTCCGATGGCTGCGCAGGTTTCCGCATAAGCCGTTTCGTTGGGGAGATCATAATCCCGGGTAAATCCCTCATTCTGATGCGAAGAGCCGATTCCACCGGTTAGATACATTCTTTTGTCCACCATATTGTGCCACAACTGTTCACACGTTTTTTGCAGCTCTTCATCAGAATATTCAACAGCAAGATCCGTCATTGCCGAATACAAATACATCGCTCTTACGGCGTGACCGGTAACCTGGCGTTGCCGGCGAACCGGCAGGTGTGCCTGAAAGACACTGTGTCCCTCCTGGTGATGCCACTGTTTGGCGGCACCATGATGCTCTGCTTCCAGATCAAAATAGTGTGGTTGACGA
>CAZMUU010000370.1:0-2943 GCA_964569215.1 uncultured Cytophagia bacterium | reverse complement strand
ACTATGCCCGCCCTCCGCGCCAGCAATCTTCGGATGGGCGTTGACGTTTTATTGCAGGAATGATCCGTTTGTATCGAGTCAACAAATCGATTGTTCTGCCCGGAAAATTTTCAGGTTACGAGGGTAAAGAGGATTAAAACAGAACTATGGATAAAACCAAGTATAAATTCAAATCGGGTGTGCATCTGCTCTCCAGCGCACCGATTGAAGATCAGCTGTTGCTTAAGGATCAGGCATTGCTTGTGGCGGCTGAAGGTATCACGATTAGCGACAATTTGCAGTCCGATAACCCGATCATCTATGCAAACAAGGGATTTGAACGTCTGACCGGATATCCGGTGGAGCGGGTTTTGGGCAGAAATTGCCGTTTTCTTCAGGGGCCCGAGAGTGATCCGGACACCGTTGCAGCGATCAGCGAGGCGGTTCGAAATGAGCGCGAAATTACGGTTGAAATTCTCAATTATCGCAAGGACGGAACCACCTTCTGGAATCGTCTCTCTATTACACCGCTTCGCGATGACGAGGGTCGGGTTACTCATTTTATCGGTGTTCAATCCGATATCACCAATCGAAGAAGAGCCGAAGCGGAGTTGCGCAAAACCACGCAACAGCTGGAAGCTGCGAATCAGCGCATGAAGGGAGATTTGGAGGCGGCACGAAAATTACAGCTGGATATGCTGCCGGAAAAAACTCCCGATCTTGATTATCTTGACATTGCCGTCGCCATGAGAACAGCACAGGAAGTCGGTGGAGATTATTACGATTTTCATACAGATACCGAGAACCATCTTACCGCAGCGATTGGTGATGCCACCGGCCACGGCCTCAAGGCCGGAACCGTGGTGACCGCGGCAAAGAGTTTATATAATAGCCTGGCCCATCATCCGGATCCGGTCTCAATTCTGAAAACCATGTCCCTGGCGCTTAAAAATATCGGATTTCGCAATATGTACATGGCCATGCTCATCGCCAAATTCACCCCCGAGCGGTTATTACTTTCTGCGGCAGGCATGCCCTATACCTATCATTACCGCTCAGCCGATGACAGAGTCGATGAAATTATATTGAAAGGGATGCCGCTGGGCAGTTTCCCCGAATTCGATTATGATTCAAAGGAGATTCCTCTACGGGCCGGAGATACCTTTCTCTTTCTGAGCGATGGTTTGCTCGAGCTTTTGAATGAAAAAGGGGAGCAATATGGAGAGGAACGGACCCGAAAACGCTTTGCAAAGATTGCAACCGAGTCCGCCGACCGGATTGTGGATAGGCTCATCGAGTCGGCCAGGGCATGGGCCGGAGCAAGCCCTTTGCGCGATGATATGACGTTTGTGGTGATCAAGGTGAAGGAAAAATGGTAACCACAGATTATACAGATTACGCAGATTACACAGATAACCACAGATTACGCAGATTAAAGATTACGCAGATATTTTGGGTTGTAGACGGCTGGTTATTATTGTGTGTTCCAATCGATGGTGGTATTAAAATAAAGGCTTGAAACTCTTGATTCTTTTGGGCATTTTATATTATAGGAACAAATTGTAAACGTATATGGAAAGCGATTATGGAAAAGATGAGATGCTTAACAATTTTCATACTAACTGTGATCATGATTATGACGAGTGGATGTTTTATGGAAAAGAAATCATTTGAAAAATGGACCTTTGTGCATGTGGCTGATATTCAGGTGGGATCACCGCGATCGTTCCGGTTTGCGCCGGCCTGGAATGACAACTGGCAAACCGCACGCGAACAGATTATCGGGATGAATCCTGAATTCTTGCTGATCGGCGGAGACTTGACCCGTGATGGTTACATTCACAAATGGGAGCTGGAAAGCATCAAGGCTGATCTGGATAGCTTGCCCTTTCCCTATCACGTTATTCCCGGCAACATGGATGTCGGCAACAAGCACACCGATATTGATGGTGCCCGTCCGGACCGCAATGATATCAAGCTGAATATGACGCAGGAACAGCTCGATCAATTCAAATCGGTTTTCGGTCCGTTGTGGTGGACCTTTGTACATAAAAATTTAAGGGTGTCGGGATTTTGCGATATGTTGCCGGGATCGGGTTTGCCGGATGAAGAGGCACAGTGGCAGTGGCTAATGGAGCAACCGCAAAAGTTCCAACCACAGCATCACATCTGGATGATGCACTATGCCCTTTTCGCCGACAGCCTTGATGAACCCAATTGGGATATCACCAAAATCGATCAATACCTGGGCTGGTATTTTACCATCGATGACCCCTGGCGCAGCCGCGTGATGGAGATTTTCAGGCAGACCGATACCGACCGGGTCATCTCCGGCCATATCCATTGCCGCAAAGATCACATCGCCGACGGCATCGCCTTTGATCTGGCTGCAGCGACCTGCTTTTCACAGTGGGAAGAGAAATGGCCGGATGGCGATCCGCGGCTGGGGTTTTATCGTTATGACGTTTTTAACGACAGAATCGAAAAAACGTTTATTCCTCTCGAACAGCTCTCAGAGAGATCAGGCTATGGTCCCGGGGGACATCCGTCTCCCGAGGAAAGGGATTATTCAAAAGCCTGGGAAAAGTGAGGTGCTTGCTTGTTATACAAACCTGAAAAATATGACTCTATCCGCGGAATCATTATCGCTATGGCGATTTTGCTCAGCTGGCTGGGCGTTCTGGTTTTTCTGTTGACGCGTTCACTGCCCGAAGAGGTGATATGGATCGCACCGGGCATGGTGGTGATGACATTTTTATACACGGGGCTCTTTATCACCGCCCACGATTCCATGCACGGCACCATTGCCCCCGGCTATCCGGGTATCAACAAGTGGATCGGTACGATCGCGGTTCGTCTCTATGCCTTTTTTTCCTACAAAAATCTGCTCAAGAGCCACCGCCTGCATCACAAATATCCGGCGTCGGCAGAAGACCCTGATATTTATGGAGAAGAATCCGGATA
>CAZMUU010000369.1:0-2945 GCA_964569215.1 uncultured Cytophagia bacterium | reverse complement strand
ACCATGTGGTTCTCAAAATCCATACAGCAAACGCTCAAAGAGCTCGATGTCGACCCGCAATCCGGACTTTCGCAGGCGGAAGCTCAATCCAGACTGGAAAGATACGGTCACAACCGGCTTGAAGAAAAGAAGAAAAAATCCGTATTTCAGCTCTTTCTCGCCCAACTCGACGATACCCTGATCTATGTTCTGTTCGGCGCCGTCCTGATTACCCTGTTTATGGGCGAATATATCGATTCGATCGTTATCCTGCTGGTGATATTCATCAATGCCGTTCTGGGGGTGGTGCAGGAAGTCAAGGCCGGCAAGGCGATCGAAGCGTTGCAGAAAATAGCGTCGCCAAAGGCGCTGGTTAAACGGGACGGAAACGTCAGGGAAATCGCATCCGAAAAGGTCGTACCGGGCGATATTCTCATCCTCGATGCCGGCAGGTTTATCGCCGCTGATTTGCGCCTGATCGAGTCCGCCAATTTGCAGATCGAAGAGTCTGCTTTAACCGGAGAATCCGTTCCCGTTTCCAAGGAAGCAGAGCTTGTCATCGACGATGCCAAAACCCCTGTCGGCGACCGGGTAAACTCGGCTTTCATGTCGACCCTGGTCACCTACGGCCGCGGCATCGGCGTTGCGGTTGAAACCGGCATGAGCACCCAGGTGGGAAAGATCGCCGGTATCCTCGATACCGGTCCCGAGCCGCCGACGCCATTGGAAAAGCGACTCGATGAGCTCGGAACCACCCTCGGCAAGCTGGCCATCGGCGTCTGCGTTTTGATTTTTATCGTCGCCCTGCTGCAGGGACGGGAGTTGGCAGAGATGTTTCTGACCGCGGTTTCCCTTGCGGTGGCTTCGATTCCCGAAGGGCTCGCCGCCATCGTCGCGGTGGTGCTTTCCATCGGCGTCACCAACATGTCCAAACGCAACGCCATCATCAAACGGTTGCCGGCGGTGGAAACCCTGGGATCGGTGAACATCGTCTGTTCCGACAAAACCGGAACGCTGACGCAGAATAAAATGACGGTAACGCAGGTCTTTACGCCGGACGAAGGGCTGGTGAGGGTTAAAGATATGCGGGGTAAAACCCCGCCCGGCGGTGCGGCATTGCTCGCCAAAGCGATGGTCCTCTGCTCCGATGCCACTCTGGAAAAAGAAGAGGGAACCGGCGATCCCACTGAAATCGCCCTGCTCGCCTTTGCCGACGCCCTCGGCCTCGACCGTAAACAACTCGGGAAACAAAGCAAACGCGTCGGCGAGCTGGCCTTTGATTCGGAGCGCAAGCTCATGTCGACGCTGCAGGAAGAGAAGGACGGATTTTTCGTCTATACCAAGGGTGCCATCGACAACCTTTTGGAAAAGTGTACCCATGTTCTGGAAAACGGCAAAGCGGTTGCGCTTGGCGATACGCGCAAACAAAAATTTCTCGCTGCCGCCGAAGAGATGTCGGCCAGTGCGCTTCGCACCCTGGCGGCGGCTTATAAACCGGTGCCGGGCGTTATCGATGCTTCTGAAATGGAAAAAGAGCTGATTTTCCTGGGGCTGGTGGGCATGATCGATCCGCCGCGAGAAGAAGTTAAGGATTCGATACTAAAGGCAAAGCGTGCCGGCGTCACCACCATCATGATTACCGGCGATCACAAAAATACCGCCTTTGCCATCGCCAAACAGCTCGATATCGCCGAACAACCGGATCAGGCGATTACCGGCAAGGAAATAGAGGCGCTTTCGAATGAAGAACTCGAAAACCGTATCAGCCGTTACCGCATATTCGCCCGCGTCTCGCCGCAGCACAAAGTCAGGATCGTGCGGGCGCTGAAATCACGCGGCAATATCGTGTCGATGACGGGCGACGGCGTCAACGATGCACCATCGCTGACCACTGCCGATATCGGCGTCGCCATGGGCATTACCGGCACCGATGTGGCAAAAGACGCTTCCGATATGATTCTCACCGATGATAATTTCTCCACCATTATTTCCGCCATCGAGCAGGGCAGAAACATCTACAGCAACATTAAAAAATCGGTTCTCTTTCTGCTCACCTGCAATCTGGGAGAGGTGGTTGCCATGTGCATCCCCATTTTCGCCGGCCTGCCGGCACCTCTGATTGCCTCGCAACTGTTGTGGATCAACCTCCTCACCGATTCGCTGCCCGCCATTGCGCTTGGCATGGATCCGGGTGATCCGGATGTAATGAAGGACAAGCCGCGTCCACCCAAGGAGAGTTTTTTTGCTCACGGCGCCGGTCTGCGCGCTCTTTTCGGCGGCGTATTGATCGGTTTGCTGACTATTTTTGCCTTTTGGTATGGATTTTACGAGCACGGATACAACCCGTTCTCCAACTCTGTTCCGGAACATATTTTACGATATGCGAGAACCATGGCCTTTATGACCATCGTATCCTGCCAGTTGTTCTATTCCCTCGCCTTTAGAAATCATATTAAATCCATTTTCCAAATCGGGATTTTTACCAATAAATACCTCATCGCTACCATCGTGCTCGGTTTTTTGCTGCAGCTCATCGTTATCGGCATTCCGGTCATGCAGGAAGCGTTTAAATTGCAGATGCTCGGCTACCGGGACTGGATTCAGGTGATCGCCCTCGGCTTTGTCGTCCTGCCGGTCAGCGAGCTCTTCAAGATGTACCTCCGCAGGAAATCGGGGTAGGGGGCTGTATACGTATTAATAGTACTGCTTTTTTTTAGGGGTTCTTGAGGATTAAAAACCACAGCGTTCGCAGAGAATAACCTTATTTTTTTCTTTTAAACCTTGGTAGCAAAATGGTGTCCCCCCGTACCTGAACCTTACTACCTTATCGAGAGGAGGATAACAAACTGTAAATTTTATGTTTATCCCGGATTCCGGGTGGAATAAGGTAATAAGGTAGATTCGTAGGTAAAACGATGGGCTACTAAGGTTGGAAAGATTGAAATAAGGTCAAAAAAAAAACACTT
>CAZMUU010000368.1:0-2951 GCA_964569215.1 uncultured Cytophagia bacterium | reverse complement strand
GCGCTTCTCCTCTGAGGCTGGTGAGTATGAGCACCGTTGCAGACTGGAAAATATTATACAATATATTGGAAGCTGAAAAAACCGGTATGTGTTTTAAAAAGTAACCGATGGTTGCAAAATGAATGGCAAACCTGGGTTTACAAATTCGCAGCACAAAATAATAATTTAACAAAAAAGCGATAATTTTGCTGAATAGAATGACCAGGGCAATCTGTACGAGACCATAGCCCAGTATGAGCAAGATGCTTCCTACCGCTACCTTAAAAACACTCTCAATAACATTTACAAGCGCAACACGCGATAATTTCTCAGCGGCCCAGAGCAATGATTTGCACCAATAAAATCCGGAAACAAACGGTAACGCCAACGCAAATATCAGTGTCAGCGAACGCGTTTCACTTCCGATGCTCATAAAAGCCGATGAAATATACATCAACACCCCTAAGGCGCCGGCAAACATTGTCCCCAATAGAAGAGAATGTCCCAGATATTCCGGAGCACGCCTGAAATCTTTAGAAACATCCCTGATAATCAAAGCACCCAATCCCATTGTTGAAAATGTTGTAAACACATTCAACAGTGCAAGATTAAAGACCAAAGCCCCCAATCCTTCTGCACCCAGGTAACGAACGATTAAAATCCAATAAAAAGCTGAAATCAAACGCGTACCGAGGTCCGCGACAGATCTTGATGCGGTATTGGTGATGAGTGAATTTTTTATCGATACGTTCATCTTAAAACCCGATGCTATTCGGTTTATGGGCAACAATTATCAGGCCGTTACCCGTTTTAATCTGCTGCCGGTAATCCGCCCACATCAGAAGCATTATATAGGGATGCAAAAAAAGCAGATAAAATGGAAAAATAAGCTTGAAAAATGGGCTATATTGCACGGTTGTAACAATATCATACGATAGTTTTCCATAAATGCCATAAGTAAATTCATAGTCGTCGATTTCAAAACCGGTTCGTTTCAACTTGGTCAGCAATTCTGATTTGCTGTAATATCGCACATGCTCATGTAAAAATGTTGCCTTATCACGCAGCAACAGTTTATGCTGTTGCCGGGTCAGATGCGGTAAAAGGCGATCTTCGGCTATGGGAACATATATTAACAAATACCCACCTGCCCTCAGAATATTAAATAAAGTCAAAAGGACGGTCTCGTCATCTCTTATATGTTCCAGAACACTGTTACAGAGAATGATATCGCATGACATTTCCTGTCCGAGATCTTGCGCATTTATCGACAAATACCGGATATTTGATATCTTTTCTTTTTGGGCAAAATAACGGCAGTTTTCTATCTTTTCTCCGTCGGCATCTATCGCAATCACACGGGAATGGGGATATTTTCGGGCAATGGCAATGCTGTGTTGACCGAGGCCACACCCCAAATCCAAAAAACAAAAAGACGCATTTTTGTTTCGTAATACATTTTTAAACAATCGATTTATATACCATTCGCGCAGCGTCGTTAAGCGAATAATTGAAAACGCCAGTTTGCGAAAAAAAACATGCTTGCCGATCCATCTTGATAGCGAATTAAAATTCATCTGTCCATCTCATGTTTTCCAGTATTTGAAAAACCTTTTCTCCGTACACCTCATTTAATTTGTTAACACTTTCAATGATAGCCGCAACGCCGAAAAAGGCCATAAACAAGATCGGATTTCCATAGTCTGCAATATTTGTATTAGACAGGATCAGGAACGCAATCATGGTTGCGATCAATCCCACCCCCAATATCCTGAACGATCTTAACCTTGACCTGAGAATGCGACACGAGCGAAAAAACATCGCCATCAGGAGCCAGAGAAATGCGCTCAACCCTACCAAACCCATTTCGCTGGTCAGACCAAAATAGTAATTATGTACAAGAGCATAGCTGGTAAAGGGATCTTCGGAGATCCAGTAATCGTCGATAAAAAGCAAATAATTCCCGAGTCCGACCCCAAAAATCGGATAATCTTGTATTACTTTTATGTCCACTTTTACAGTGGTAATACGACTATGAGCAGAACCTTTATCCGGTGTGGTTAGGCGATCTACGATAATATCGTTAAAATAAAAAACCAGGCAACACAATATAATGACAAATATGAAAATATTGATAATCGTCTTTAAAGAGAGCAGACGATAGTGAAAAAGCAAAAAAGGAATGAATAGAGCAGCGAAAACAAAAGCCAGCCAACCGCCCCGTAACACAGATAGAATAAGCACCATTATACCGAAAAAAGTGGCAATAAGGGGTAATCCCTTGTATCTGAACAATTTTGGATAAAGAGACAGAGTCACCGCCATCGGTAAAAATAAGAGCAAATATTTAATAAAGGATGCCACATGGCCCAGCGTTCCCGCAGGTCGAATCACTTCAACGATGCGTCCGCGGAAACTCAGCCGGGTTTTTCCTTCTTCCCCGATGCCGAGAAAAGCCAGAGTCTCCCCCGTATAGAAATATAGCAAAAATAGCAGACACTGCACAACAATTGTGAGCAAGAAAATTTTAACAACAAAATTCAGGTCATCTTCCGAATTTATTGTATTCGCCAGGACCCAAAAGAAAATAAACGCTTTTATAAAGGTAAAGATCAAAACCGCCACGGCTCCTCTGTCGATAGCGTTAATCAGTGATAAAACAGAGGCCAGAATAAGAAATAAGGATGGCACGGAAATGGCCGGGAAAAAACGGATATGCCCCGTTGATTTGGCACGCGATGCATCGTAAATCCACATCACAAGTAACAAAAACAATAATACATCCACCGGGCCAAGGGCAATTTTATTGACCCCGTATTTACCGGGAAGGGTGATAAGATTATATTCGATCTCCAGAGGTAGAATAAAGATGGTCAATCCAAGAATAAACTTTTTTATATTGGGAATCAAGGGCAGCGCAAAAACAAAAACAACCGCCACCAAAATTCGGGGTTGTCCCGAAAAAAGTGTCA
>CAZMUU010000367.1:0-2956 GCA_964569215.1 uncultured Cytophagia bacterium | reverse complement strand
ATCCACGGGAGGCGTGTGTTCAGAGCATTGAAAATCTCAAAGAAATCGGCGTCAGCAAATGGGAGGGCCCCAGGGAGGTCAAGGCGCATCCGATGAAAAATGAACGGCGTGTTCCCATGAAACTTTTGAACCAAAAACTCGGCCTGACCGTCTATGAAGCCAAGGCAGGCTATACAGAGACGGATTATGAACCTCCATATGTTCGTATATTGATAGACAAACATATCGGTGTTCCGGCTCGACCTGTCGTGACGGAAAGGCAAACCGTTGAAAAAGGTCAGCTGATCGCCGAGCCGGTGCCGGATGCTCCGTTGAGCGCTGCGTATCACGCAAGCATTTCCGGGCGCGTCAGCAAGATTGACCCGGAAGGCATAACCATTGAGAGGAATTAAATGAATGCGATAGGATTAATCGAATTGAACAGCATTGCATCCGGAATTCAGGTAACCGATATCCTGTTAAAGACCGCTGATGTGGAGCTTTTGGTGTCGCGTTCGATCTGTTCCGGTAAATATATGGTGATCATCGGCGGCGGCGTCGATGGGGTCCAGTCCAGCATCGATGCCGGCCTGAACGCGATGCAGCTGCAGTCATCGGTCATCGATTCACTTGTGATTGCCAATGTTCACAAGTCGATTTTTCCGGCCATCAGCGGTGCCAATGTGATCAAAAACAAGGGCGCGCTCGGCATTATCGAATCATTTTCCGTTGCGTCATTGCTGGACGCGGCTGACGCTGCCGCCAAGGCCGCCAGTGTCGAAATTGTTGAAATTCGCCTGGCGATGGCTCTGGGCGGCAAGGCATTTGTCACCCTTACCGGTGATGTTTCCGCTGTCAATGCTGCCGTGGATGCAGGCGCTGCCGTTGTTGCTGAAAAAGGTCTGCTGGTCAACAAAGTGGTGATACCGGCACCGAGTGACGAACTCTTTAAAGAATATTTATAGGACCTTTCAATGTCTGATATCGATCAACAACTCGTTCAGGAAATTGCGCGCAGAGTTATTGAGGAATTGAATAAACAGTCTGTTTCCGTACAAAACACCGGCAACAACACCGGTGTATATGATGATATCGAAAACGCCATCACGGCCGCAAAAGCGGCACAAAAAATTTGGCACAACACGCTGAAAGAGACGCGGGAAAAGGTGATCTGCGCTCTGCGTAAAACCATGCATGATCATGCTGAAGAATTTGCACGCCGGGCACACGAGGAAACCGGCATGGGCCGTGTCGAATGCAAAATCATCAAACATCACAACGCCGCAGATGCTACGCCGGGAATGGAAGATCTGGAAACGCGTTCCTGGAGCGGCGATAAAGGACTGGTGGTAGAGGATTATGCCCCTTATGGCGTTATTGCCGGGATCACACCCTCTACGCATCCGATTCCGGTGCTCCTAAACAGTACCATCATCATGATCGCTTCCGGCAATTCGGTGGTGTTTAAGGTTCATCCCGCCGCCAAAAAGGTTTCTGCCTATGCTCTGGAAATTTTTAATAAAACCATTCAAAATAACGGCGGACCGGCTAATTTGATCACCATGGTGCGGGAACCGACCCTGGAGAGTCTCAACACCCTGATGACCCACCCGGATATTCCCATTATCGCCGCCACAGGCGGGCCGGCTGTGGTCAAGGCCGCATTTGACGCCGGAAAAAAGGTAATTGCCGCCGGCCCGGGTAATCCGCCGGTTTTTATCGATGAGACCGCGGATCTCGATTTCGCAGCCACCCATATCATCGAAGGCGCTGCTTTTGACAACAATATTCTCTGTATCGCGGAAAAGGAAATTTTCGTTGTTGACTCTGTTTTTGATGAGTTTATGTCCGCCATGAGTCGCGCAGGTGCAGTGCGGTTGGACAAGCGACAAATAGAGATGCTCGCGGAAAAGGCCTTTGAAAAAGGCAAAGACGGTAATCTTTATCCCAGCCGTCACTATATCGGCAAAAATGCAAATGTTCTGGGGCGTGCAGCCGGACTCGATCTTTCCGATGATGTTCGCGCTCTTTTCGGTGAAACGGGATTCGACCATCTCTTTGTGCAGGAAGAGCAAATGATGCCGTTTCTCCCTGTGGTAAAAGTCCGAGACAGGGAAGAAGGTATTCGACTGGCGGTAAAAGCGGAACATAAATTCGGCCATACCGCAGTCATCTATTCCAATCATCTGGAGACCATCACCCGCTATACAAAAGCGATCGATACCGATATTGTCGTTGTCAACGGCCCCAGTCTTGCCGGAAATGGCCCGCGCGCCGGAGAAGGCTATTTTTCCCATACCATCTCCAGCCCAACCGGTGAAGGTATCTGTACACCCAGGAATTTCGCACGGGTGAGAAGATTGTCGATCTATAAATCTCTGCAAATTGTTTAAATCATGAACGCATAAACAGCAAATCAAAGGAGAACACACAATGGCATTACAAGCAATTGGTTTGATTGAAACCCGCGGATTTGTACCCTCGCTCGAAGCAGCAGACGCAATGGTCAAGGCTGCAAATGTGGAACTGCTCGGTAAAATACAAATTGGCGGTGGTTTTGTAACCGTAATGGTGAGAGGCGACGTCGGTGCCGTTAAAGCTGCTACCGATGCCGGCGCCGCAGCGGCTGAAAAAGTCGGAGAATTGATTTCCGTACACGTCATTGCCAGACCTCATGATGATGTTGAACTCATCCTGCCGAAACGATAATGTTCGGTTGATTCCCTAATGCTACAGCAATAGATAAACATTGCTGTACAACGTATTAAAAGAATCATCTAAAGCAAAACATTATATAGGTTATTTGTATGCAAATTATGGTTTGCAACATTGGATCCACAAGTCTCAAGTTTCAATTGATCGATATGGATTCGCAAAAGGTAATCGCCAAAGGTCATACGGACAGAGTGGGGTCCGAGAATGCAGCCGTCCCCTACTGGAAGGAAGGTGACGAGCTGTTCCGGGAACAAATGCCCAT
>CAZMUU010000366.1:0-2964 GCA_964569215.1 uncultured Cytophagia bacterium | reverse complement strand
GTCTCCAGCGGTACCTATTTCTACAGAATGCAAGCCAACAATTTTTCAAAGGTACAAAGAATGCAACTGTTGCGTTAGTTCCCGACACAAAAATTGTTACAAATTATAAGGGTTATCTTTTTACCATAAAGGTAACCCTTTTTTTATTTCCCTCACCCCCTTCGCAAACCTCCTGCCAGATCAAGTAAATGGCATACTAATTGCATTTTATCGTGTGGTCAAAAAACAATCAGATGTAACTTGTTGTTTTATAATGCTCTTAAAAATAAAGTGACCACTATGCCGCTGTTCATTGTGGCATAGAGTAAACACTTTTCTCTTACAAAGGAGGCTTGTGATGAAAAAGTCCATTCTAATGCTTCTGATAGGATTTAGCATCCTGGTAAATGTTGCTATCCTTCCGGCTGGACAACAAATCTATCCCAAAAGTCAAAACAATTATGCATTCTTTCAAACCAATGGAAGTTATTCCGAAATCAATAACGGGGACTGGTGGACCAACCGACACCACGGCAATACCACCCACTTGTATAAAATCGTGGTACCGCAATCGGTATCTCCATCCTTTGTATTGACAATGGATGTTTTTGATCCCGAATCGTTCCGCACCGATAATGATCTCGACGAGATAGACCCCCCAAGAATAGGAGGCAATGGCAGATGGGATGACACCTATTTTAGAGTTCTTTCACCAAATGGTACTCAAATTGCATTTTTAACCTTTGCACCCGAAGCAGCAACATCGGAGAGCTGGGTCAATCTTTTTACCGAGGCAATCGGCACCTATGGAAGCGGGATTTACAGATTGGAAGTATGGACGGAAAGAGATGATGAAAACGGATACAAATTGCGCATTCAGGAAGATGACCCCGATGGCATTGCAGAAAGCGGAGATGAAATATTGCTCTATTCCGAAAGAGCCTGTTTGCAGGTACTTACCCCGGATCCAACGGAAACCATATTTATCGATTTTTATGTATCGCTGATGGATGAAATGCATATCTATAATTTCGATATGGATGCAAATTTCGACAAAGTGGCTCGATATGACATCATCAATCCATCCGGAGTCACAACCCCCGGGACACCTTCAGATGACAACGTCTGGAATTCAGATCCTCCATCAGTAAATTTTCCGACGAGCGGTGGAGATATCTTTTACACCCCGGAGCAGGGTCGCTGGCGTGCCGAAATAGAGCTCGAGAACCTCAATCAGATTATATTTTATCCTCCACCCTTTCCCGACCAGATGCAATATCCGGAGTTGAGCATCGACAAAAATGATTCTGAAACATTAGTGGAACCGACCGGTGAATACACCTATATCATTCGGGTAACCAATATCGGAGCAGCAACAGCTTATCAAGTTGAGGTAACGGATGAACTACCTTCCCATATCGAGTATATCTCAGCCAGTCATGGTGGCGTGGCATCGAACGGTAATACCCTGGTAACCTGGTCGCTGAATGAAATCGCTCCTTCTGAAAGCATAGACCTCTCTCTGACCTACCGCGTCCGAAATGATGCCGGCGGATCATTTGAAAACTGTGCCGTCGTTGAATACGAGGATGCCAGGGGAACCCCGTATGACCCGGTAGAAGACTGTGACATCAATCAGATCGAGGATGAAGACTGGCTTCTGGGTGATAGAGTCTGGGAAGACCTGAATCAGAACGGCTTACAGGATGCAGGAGAACCCGGCTTTGCAGGGATTGATGTCAATCTCCTGGACCTTGGTGGAAATATCCTCGCCACCACAACCACCAATGCCGACGGAGAATATTTTTTCTTGAACGTCGCGGCCGGAGAATATAGAATAGAATTCATTCCGGCTGTAAATTCTTTTTTTACTTCTCAAGACATAGGAACAAATGATGAAATCGATTCAGACCCGGATCCGAATACGGGTCTGACAATAGCCTTTACCATGGTTGAGGGCGAATCACAACTAAAATGGGACGCCGGATTGATTCGCAAAAAAGTCTCTGATTTAAAGGTTTCCAAAAACGCTAGCGAAGAATATCTTACTCCCGGAGAATTCTTCTATTACACCATTACCGTTATCAATCTCGGCCCCGATCCGGCCGAAAATATTCAGGTTATCGACGATTTGCCGGCAGGCATCACCTTTCAACATGCTACACCGGCAAACGATGTCGGTCCAAATCCCCTTATCTGGAATTTTGACCATCTCGATGTGAATGAACAAATTTCAATTACGATCTATGCCCAGGCAAATGATCAGGTACTCGGCGGCATGGATAATAATGTATTCGTCTCCTCTGAAAATAAAGATCCGAATATTGATAACAACTCCGCCTCTGCACAAACACATACCCTGATTCCCGTAGAATTAACCTCATTTACAGCGACATTGGTTAACGGCATGGTTAAGCTCGAATGGAGAACCTTTAGCGAAACCGATAACGCCGGCTTTCACATCTATAGAGCCACCAGCCGTTCAGGACCCTATGAAAAAATCACCCGTGAAATTATCGCCGGTGCCGGTAATAGTCAGGCAGAACATTCCTACAGTTATGTCGATGATTCGCCATTGGAAGGTACCGTTTACTATAAGCTGGCGGATTTGAGCTATGCCGGCGATCAGGTGTTTCACGATCCCATAAGCATAAACCCGAGGGCACCGGAGAGCTATCTGCTTCAGCAAAATTTCCCAAATCCCTTTAATATGAACACAAAAATACGTTTTCATCTTCAGAGAGATGGCTTTGTAAATTTGAGTATCTATAATACCCAGGGACAGAAGATAAGAGAACTTGTCACCAGCAATATGCCCTCAGGGTATCATACCATTTCCTGGGATGGAACAGATGACTCGGGAGCAGTTGTTCCGAGCGGATCTTATGTCTATTCATTGAAAGTAAATGATTTTGAACAAATGCAGAAAATGATCCTGGTAAAATAGGATCGAGAGATGTGGTTTATAAAACCTGCAGCATCCGC
>CAZMUU010000365.1:0-2970 GCA_964569215.1 uncultured Cytophagia bacterium | reverse complement strand
ATGCGATACTGAATGGCTTTGGCCTGATTCAGGGGCAACCGTTTTTTTATTTCCGCAATCAGGGGGGCGAAGCGACGGTTATATCCGACCATACAGTGGGTGTTGCTCTGCCGGTACGCAGATATGATTTCCTCGAGCTCGGTTTTATTCATACAGAGCGGTTTTTCGACGAATACGTGTTTACCGGCTTTAAGAGCTTTGATGACGAGGCCGGCGTGTAGATGATGCCGGGTCAGTATAAAAACGGTATCGGTTGGCGTATCGTTAAAAATTTCATCTTCGTCATGGCTACAACAGGCAAAATTGTATTTTTCCGCAATGGTTCGGGCGTTGTGCGGACTGGCGGTTACGAGGCCGCGCAGCCGGCCTGTTTTGGACAAAACCGGCAGCAGATAATTGCGCGCAAAGGAACCGGCACCGATAACACCGATTACCGGTTCCGCCCTTTGCTTTTTTGCCGTTGCAAAAACAACTTTGGCCGCAAGCGATTTTGTTTTATCATAGGAAAAGACCATGACGGGTTTTGATGTTTTCAAAAGCGATTCATAGGCGGATTCGGCCTGCTCGAATGGAATTTCAATATCGATCAACGGCTTGACATCGATTTGTTCCTGATGTAGAAAATCGATGAACGCCTGCATGTTACGGTTTTCCGTCCAGCGTACATACCCGACCGGATAGTCTTGATTTTTTTCTTCATAATTTTTATCATAGCGCCCCGGGCCATAGGATCAGGACATCCGCAGGTCGAGTTCTTTTTTATAAAAAACCTTGCGGGAAAATCCGGTGGGTATGTTGCCAACGACGACGACCTGCGCTTTTTGACGGCAAAGATTTCCCGCCAGATTTACCGGATCGGTGGAATTGCTGCCGGCGGTGATAATCGCGGCGTCACAGCCGATCGAATGGGTCAAGCGATCCATTTCAGCCATCAGTTTTGTCTCGTGGCGGCAGAGTGCGCGGTCGGCACCGATCTCCTCTGCTTTTCGGATTTTGCTTTTCACTTTATCGATGGCAATGACTTTTACGCCTGCCGCTTTCAAAAGTATCACGGTCAACAATCCCACCGGCCCCAGCCCGATCACGGCGGCGGTTTCACCAATGCGTAAATCCGCCTGCCTGATGCCCTGCAGCGCAATGGCACCCAGTGTAGTTAGAGCCGATTCCTGCAGTTTTGCTTTGCTCGTCTTTACCAGTAAATTTCTGGATACACAGACCACTTCGGCATGCACCGCACCGTTACCGCCGCAGGCGACATAATCACCAATGGAGATATCATCTACACCTCTTCCCACATCTATCACCCTTCCGGCACAGCTGTAGCCGAGCGGAGACCAGGCGTCGAGTTTGTCCGACACGATTTTAAGAGTGGAAAGTAGTCCGTTTGATTTTATCGACTGTAGAACTTTTTCCACCTGGTCGGGGCGTGATTGTGCTTTTTTCATCAAATTGGCTCTGGCGTCGCGAACGCTGCGGCTTTCCGTGCCGGAACTTACCACCGAATAGTGGTTTCGCACCAGAACACAACCTTCCTTTAATACAGGGTAGGGTAGATCGAGCACCTTCATTTTACCGGTTTTCAAGTTTTGCACCACCTGTTTCAATGTATTCTATTCCTTTCGCTTGGCGTTATCTGTTTTACTGTTTTTTTGATGTTGCCGGATTCGTTCAGGATACCATCGAAGACATTTCTAAGATTTTCTATCATCCTGTTTTCGGTAAAATATTGTTTATAATAGGCATAGCTTTGATGTGACATTCTTTCGCGTTTTTTTTGATCGAAAAAGAGTTCCGTAACGCGGCCGGCGATTTGGTCGGGACGCGCCGGTTCGACGATATAGCCGTTTTCGCCGTGGATCACCGACTCGCGTATGGCTCCCTGATCCGTTGCAATGATCGGTAGCGCGGCTGCCATGGCTTCGATAATGACCCAGGGATGGCCCTCCGGTTCGCGCGGCGGAAAGAGGAAAAGGTCCGATTCGGAAAGGTATTCGAGTTTTTCTTTTTGTGTAATATTTGCATGAAAACCAACGGCAAGATGATGCCGGCGGCAAAAGCTCTTGCACCTCTTTTGCAGCCTTTTATCGTGCCAGTTTCCGACAACGTTCACTTGAAAAGCGCCGGGATGTTTGTTGTGTAAAATTCGCGCCGTCTCGAGAACATCCCGAATCCCTTTTGATGGCTGAATGTTGGCAAGAAAGAGGATTTTGAAAACGCTACGAGCTGACCGGTTTTTGGGAATAGAGAAATCACCGCCGTTGGGTACGACGTAGATTCGGTGAGGCGGAAAGATGTTTATAAAGATAAATCTTAAAGTAGAGCCCAAAACTATACCGCCATAACATCTCCTTAGGGAAAATCGAAAAAATGCAGAGAGTAAAAACGGCAGCGATTCGAGCCGGCTTTTCAGACGGCTGCCGCGTAAATGGACGATCGTTTTGCTCTTGAATAAAGTGCTCAGAAAAATAAACGGTAAATCCTTTATAAAGCCGGATGTGCTTTGACTGATGGGTATGAGTACGATTTTCGGGTTGTACCTGATCATGAGATAGAGCATTTTACCATACAGTCGGAGCAACCGCCCGAATTTCACCGGATCAATGCGATACATGGACTCGATTTTTTGATTTAGCTTTGTATCCAGATGCAGCAGATGATAATGCGTTTTCAGCTCGGAATCGAGAAGGATTCTGGTTGCGAGGGCCGGGCCGAAGAAAGGTGGAGGAAGTTTGCCCAATATCAGTATTTTGCTTTTTTTGGTTTTCATTGCAGATGCGCTGTCATCCCGCACTATATATGCGAAGGAAAGCTTTAACAGTGCTTCGCATCATCCGGTGCAGGGAGCTTTGCTGCCCCTTTGTTGTGGACCCGGTCATTTACCAGCACAGGGAAGTTGGCGGTTTATACTATAGACAAAGATGATGAGAATAATATACATCATCGGCGCGTACATTGTTGGTACCGATGTTA
>CAZMUU010000364.1:2253-2990 GCA_964569215.1 uncultured Cytophagia bacterium | reverse complement strand
AAAAAAAGCGCGACCGGCAAAGGATCGCGCTTTTTCAGAGGGTCAATTGCAGATTCAACACAAAAGGCCAACACCACTTCCCAAAACCTGCAACTGTTCTATTGACTTACAAAGTTCATGCCAAAAAATTTCACCTGAACAGAGCTGAGCTGACGCCAAGTATATAATTAAAAATCAATTAGTTATTGATCTGTCACAATAATATACCATTTATTGCGATTAATGACATTTTTGTAATTGAATGGCAAATTTGTAAGTAACAATCGAATCCGTATCACAATGAGACGATTGGGATTAACCGATAAAAGAGGGGCAGGCCGTAAAATTTCTTTATATTAATCAGGAAATTTTGTATATTCAATCTTTAAATAAACAAAAGTGAGGATATTATGAAAAATCTCGACACCTACCCGATTGATGAATTGTGTATCAATACGATTCGCGCGCTCTCGATGGATGCCGTCGAAAAAGCCAATTCCGGGCACCCTGGTACCCCAATGGCCCTGGCGCCGGTGGCTTATCTTTTGTATAAAAAAATTTTAAAACACAATCCCAAAAATCCAACCTGGCCTGACCGCGATCGCTTTATCTTATCCGCAGGGCACGCTTCAATGCTTTTATATTCGGTCCTGCATCTCTGTGGATATGATATTTCGCTTGAGGATCTGAAATCATTTCGCCAATGGGGCAGCAAAACACCGGGCCATCCGGAATCCTTCGCCACCACCGGGGTGGAG
>CAZMUU010000364.1:0-2243 GCA_964569215.1 uncultured Cytophagia bacterium | reverse complement strand
CGGAGGTGGACCATGTTCTCGGTATCGAGACAACGACCGGCCCGCTGGGACAGGGATTTATGAATGCTGTGGGTATGGCGATAGCAGAATCGCACATGTCTTCAATATACAATACATCAAACCATAAAATTGTCGATCATTATCTCTATACCATCTGCAGCGATGGTGATCTTATGGAGGGCGCTTCACACGAGGCCGCCGCAATCGCCGGGCATCTGGGCCTGAATAAAATGATCGCTATCTATGATGACAATCATATTACCATCGAAGGCAAAACAGAACTCGCCTATTCCGATGATGTGCGCAAACGCTTTGAGGGGTATCACTGGCATGTTCAGGATTTGGGTGACGCCGGCAACGATATCGAGGCCATTGAAAACGCCATAAAGGACGCTCAGGATGAACGGGAAAGACCTTCGCTCATCATCCTGCGGACGCATATTGCCTATGGTGCTCCGAATCTGCAGGATTCACCATCGGCTCATGGTGCCCCACTGGGCGAAGAAGAAATAAAAGCCGTTAAAAAAGCCTTTGACCTGCCACAGGATAAAACGTTTTTTGTTCATCCCCGCGTTTATGAACATATGCAAAGCGTAACAGAAAATGGGGAAAGAGCGGAAAAAACATGGAAAGAAGAATTCAAGCAATACCAAGGCGAACATCCCAAAAAGGCAGCACAGTTTAATGCCGCATTGAAACTGGAATTACCGGATGACTGGCAAAAAAACATCCCGTCTTTTCAAACCAGCGACGGCCCGATGGCAACTCGCAACGCCGGCGGTACGACTCTTAATGCCATCGCTGATGCTGTGCCCTTTCTGATCGGCGGCAGCGCCGACCTTAATCCGTCGACGAAAACATTCATCAAAAACAGCGATTATTTTGCCAAAAACGCTTATCAATACCGTAATATCGCCTACGGTGTAAGAGAACTGGGTATGTGCGGTATTTCGAACGGCATCGCCCTGCACGGTGGTTTGCTGCCATTCGCCAGCACATTTTTTATTTTCTCAGACTATGCCAGGCCGTCGATGCGTCTGGCAGCACTGATGAAGTTGCCGGTTATCTATATTATGACCCATGACTCTATCGGTGTCGGCGAAGATGGGCCCACACATCAACCCGTGGAACATCTTCCGGCCTTTCGCGCCATGCCGAACATGACGGTAATTCGTCCAGCCGATGCCAATGAAACCGCAGAAGCCTGGCGCACCGCTATGCGCAACAAAACCGGACCAACTATACTGGTATTGACGCGGCAAAAACTGCCTGTTATCGACGTAAAAAAGTACGCTGACAGCAAAGTGTGCAAAGGGGCATATATCCTGGCTCCAGAACAAGGCAACAAACCACAGCTGATTTTGATCGGTTCAGGATCAGAAGTAGAACTGTGTCTGCAAGCACGTGAAGATCTGCAGAACCGGAATGTCGATGCACGTGTCGTCAGCATGCCGAGCTGGGAACTATTTCGCAAACAAACGGATGACTATAGAGAAAGCATCTTGCCTTCAGACTGTAAAGCCCGCATTGCAGTAGAAGCACATACCCATTTGGGATGGCATGAATGGGTAGGTGAAAAAGGCATTATTTTGTCGGTTAACACCTTTGGTGCCAGCGCGCCCTATCAAACAACATTCGAACAGTATGGCTTTACAGTTAAAAATATCGTGGATAAAGCAATAACGCTGGTCAAGTCATGAAAAAAATATTGCTGGTAAGACATGGAGTGGCGGAACCAAAAAACAAGCAAAAAAAAGATAGAAACCGCAGCTTGACATTTGATGGCAAAATATATATCGGTAAAATCGCATCGCTCCTGGCTAATAAATCCCTAAAGCCGGATATCATTCTGGCGAGTCCGGCTCTGAGATGCAAAGAGACTGCAGAAATATTGCATAAAGTCTTTGGCCCGGAGACAGGCATTCAGGAACATTGTCAAATCTACGAAGGAAAGGAAAAAGATCTTCTCGCTTTGCTGAAAAAGCTCCCTGAATCTGCCGATTGTGTTATGATGGTTGGCCACAATCCCACATTGAGCAAACTTGCAATGAATTTTGATAAAAAAGTCAAAAAAACGATGCCAAAGGGCAGCGTTCTTTTCTTCGATATCGATACAGAGAAATGGAAAAATATTAGCGAGAAAAGTGCTTCCCTCAAATACTCTGTTTATCCTGCCAGAAAAAAATCTCAAAAATATCAAAAATTGCTAAAATCTGTATAAGGTGTAAATTTCGAACACCTTT
>CAZMUU010000363.1:0-3007 GCA_964569215.1 uncultured Cytophagia bacterium | reverse complement strand
GCGACGCAGAGCGTCGTGGGATGCATTCCAACGCAGAGCGTTGGAACGAGATAAAACTGTTTATCTCCGGACTTTAGTCCGGCGTATTTCCTTTGGTTTTGATTTAGGAAGAAAAATATCGCGGGCTTTAGCCCAAGCCCCCGAAAAATTACTTAAACTCAAATCGTGTTTGTGGAGCATGCCGTCCGGACGCTCTGCGTCCAGTTACCGGTCAGGCATGAAACACCGCTGACAATATGAAATCATTTTTATCTATGAACAAAACGATACTTTATAAACTTATTTTACCCTTTTTGACCCTGCTTTCCATCCCCATCGTCTACCGGCTGACGCTGGCGCCGGATGTGTTGATGGGGGACGGCGGCCGATTTCAGATTCTTGCCGGGGTCGGCGGTATCGCGCATCCGCCGGGCTATGCGCTCTATACACTCGCGGTTTACGCTTTTACGCGTCTCTGCTTTGCCCAACCTGCCTTTTGCGCCAATCTCTTTTCCGCTATCGCCGCCCTGGCATCGCTGGCGGTGCTCTATGGCATGCTCAAACGCCTGAATGTCCATTATACCATCCGCATCATCGCTTTGCTGACGCTCGCTTTTTCCGCCCTCTTCTGGCTCTTGAGCATACGCGCAGAGGTTTATACCTTTTATCTTTTCTTCGTTACCGCAGCGCTTTATCTGTCGTTGATCGCTTTTGACCGCTTTTCTGTTGCCGCTGCTTCTGCAGCCCTTTTTTTCTGGGGCGTGGCGATCAGCGGTCGCCCGCTATTCCTGCCGGCTGTCGTGGTTTTTATTCTCATCCTCTGGCAGCAGCGGCGTTACTTTCAAAAACGTTACCTCTTTCTGCTCGGCGGTATACTCTTTTTGCTGCCCATGGCCTTAAAAATTTTCTATCTCGGTTGTGTCGATTTTTACAGCTTTGGCTATAACTATATCGAACAGTACAATGCCGAATTTGCCATACTACCGGATGCCGACAGCCTGAACCACCTGTTGCAGCGCATGAGCTGGCTGGTCTCAGGCTCGCAGTTCCAGTCCAGGATTTATGTCGATATCGCCAATATCAAAGCGGCAATAACCGAACTGGCACGGCTGTTTTTCAAAGCCAACCTGACCATTGTCGCCCTGCCTCTGGCGGCGGCAGGCGGATGGCGGCTGTACAAACGCAACCCCCGCTTTCTTCTCTTGCTCATCCTGACCATGGGATGCAATCTGCTCTATTTTTTTATGACCCATGCCGGTGACCGGATTACCTTTCTCCTGCCCACTCTGCTGGTGCTGAGCATCGCCTTTGCCGCCGGGGTACAGGGCGTTCGGGAATATAAGCCCGGCGTGGTTGCCGTATTTGCCCTTATACCGCTTTTTCTGTTTTTGCACAACTATGCCAATACAGACCGCTCCAACCTGACGCTTTACCGTGATTTTGTCGTTGACTTTGGCCGGCAGGCACCGACACATGCGTCGCTTTTTTGTTCCTGGCCGGTTTCAACCGCACTGATTTATGCCCAGCTGATCGAGAATTGCCGCTCCGATGTGCGTATTATTCCCATTCATGAAAGCGAAATCGAACCCTATATGAAGCGATATGATTTTCAGGCGCCGTTTTACAAGCTGGAAGTGGATGACAAGCTGAACAGCGCCTTTACGCGGCTGAAAAGCGCCGGCGGGTACAAGAGGTGAGTAAAAAAAGGGAAATCGTTCCGAATATAAAAAAAGCCTCCCCGCTGCATATATTTTACATATTTATTTGGTTAAATGAATACAAAAACAAACAGTCGGGGAGGCTATCGGCTCTACTTAAATATATGCCCAAAGGCGTTTGAAACCAAGAACTTTTTTCAAAATCGTACCAAAAGCAATACCAGCCATTATCCCTTATAAATATGCTCCAACCGCCGGTCGAGCGTTTTTACCGACACCATGTTAAGCCAAACCCATAGTATTCCGTAATTCCGCACCGGGAAGAGAAATAAAACCGAAACCAAAATTGAAACGGATGTTCACATGTCAAAAAATTTCGTACTGATCGGTGCTGCCGGATATATTGCGCCGCGTCATATGAAAGCCATAAAGGATACCGGCAACAAACTGGTCGCTGCCGTCGATCCGCACGATTCCGTCGGCATTCTCGACCGCTATTTTTACGACGTTGATTTTTTCAAGGAATTCGAGCGTTTCGACCGTCATGTCGAAAAACTGAACCGCTCCAATCCGCAAAACCGGGTGCATTACGTATCCATTTGTTCACCCAATTATTTGCACGATGCCCATATTCGGTTTGCCCTGCGCGTCGGCGCTGACGCCGTTTGCGAAAAACCGCTGGTGCTCAATCCCTGGAACCTCGAGGCCCTGCAGGAGCTGGAAGAAGAAAGCGGTAACAGCGTCTATACGGTTCTGCAGCTGCGCCTGCATCCGGATATTGTGGCGCTGAAAAAGCGCATCGAATCAGAAAAAAGCGATAAAAAGCACAAAATCAATCTCGCCTATATCACCTCGCGCGGCAAGTGGTACCATTTTTCCTGGAAAGGCGACCAGGCCCGCTCCGGCGGTGTCGCCACCAACATCGGCATTCATTTTTTCGACATGCTGATCTGGATATTCGGCAGCGTTCAGGATGTCGAAGTGGAATATTCCAGTTTCAACAAGATCAAGGGACGCCTCGAGCTCGAACGCGCCTCGGTAGAGTGGTTTCTATCCCTCGACCGCGCTGATCTGCCGCCGCAATCGATCGAATCCGGCAAGCCGACGTTTCGCTCCATTCAGGTGGATGGTGAAGAGATCGAATTTTCCGGCGGCTTTACCGATCTGCACACCCTGGTCTACGAGGATATCCTCGCCGGCAACGGATTCGGCATTCCCGCCTGTCTGCCGTCGATCCAGCTGGTGCACGATATCCGTCACTGCAAAGCCGAAAGCCGAAAATTTCATCAATGGCAGCCGTTTTTAAATCGATGAGAACGTGTGAACGTGGAAACGTAGAAACCCAACTCGTTCCAACGCTCTGCGTTGGA
>CAZMUU010000362.1:0-3051 GCA_964569215.1 uncultured Cytophagia bacterium | reverse complement strand
CTTCAAAGTAAGCGACTCCTGAACTCATCCGGCTTTGCAATGTTTTCATGGGTAATATCTCTATACCTACATCAATATGGTCACCAACATAAAATGCAAGATGTTTTACAAAAAGGTCATAAGCCACAAACGCATATTTACCAAATTGAACTTCAATAGCTACGCGGTCTTTGACAAAATCTGTTTGATTGTAACTGAAGATTGGTGTTTCACCTGCCGCTTCTATTTCTTTCTTCTGTTCATCTGCGGACATTGTAATGGTTTTTCGGATTAATTTTTCGTTCCGCGTAACCCAATAACTTACACGGCTTTCATTCCAGGACTCTTGCTTTAGCAAGTTTTTAAATTCTGTGTTTATATCAATTGGACTGAATAACAATTTTCCTTTCATCGTTTTTTCTTTGGATATCTTTGTACGACATTTTTCGGCATTAACTTTATTAATCACAGATTGAATTTCTTTCCAGAGACGAGGTTTGTGAACCAGAAGGAATTCAAGTCCATTCAAGTGTGAATAAGTCTCAGCAATTTTCATTTATTTGTTCCTTTTTTAAAGCTTTTCTTTTTATCAAATAGTCTGTTTTGGGAGTTTGAATTTTTCCAGGGGGATTTTCTCAAGTTATTGTTGTTTTTTACTGGATCATATATTGGTTTGTGCATAGGGCGGGTTTTTAATGTGCCATCGATTTCTTGTTTTATCCTCGATTTGGCAAGTTCTATATACTTTAATAATGTTTCCGCTCCTGCACCTCGTCGTTTATGACGAATTGCAGCGATTATCGAAGTTCCCGTTCCAAGAAAAGGGTCCAAAACCCAGTCTTCCTCGTTTGATAAAGAAAGAACAAGTCTTTCGATCAGTTCAACAGGAAATTGACAGGGATGCTCGGTTTTTTCAACATGATTGCTTTTCACATTAGGTATTATCCATAGATCACCCGGATTTTTCCCCAAGGGATTACAGGAATATTGTCCTGCTTTTGGACCCTTAAAATATTTTTTCCCTGGATATTTTTGAGGGATTCTCACTGGATCGAGATTAAAAACATAATCATTTGATTTTGTGAACCAAATTATCGTTTCATAGCGTCCGGAAAATCTGCGACTACAGTGGAGGCCATGTTCAAAATGCCAAATAATTCGATTACGCATTTTCAAGTCATATTTCGAAAATAGAGGATACAGAATCGTGTCCAACGGAATAATCGCCCCCCTGTCAACATAATTGCCCACCTGCCAGCAGATGCTGCCTTTAGGAGATAGAGCTCTGACACATTCGGCAATGACGTTTTCCTGCTGTTGAATATAAATATCGAGGTCCAGTTTGTTTTCATATTCCTTGCCGATATTATAAGGCGGAGAGGTGACGACGAGCTGTAAAGACTCATCCGGTATTGTCTTGAGAAGATCAAGACAATCTCCATGATAAAGCGTAATCGATTCGGTCAAGTCGAAATGTTGTGATATTTTACGATCCTGACTGAATAATGTTTTGTTGTTTTGGTTCATAGAATTATGATTTGTTATGATCGTTAGCGTTTTCTTCTAAATTATTATGGTATCAGATTCCCCGCATCGGATAAAATCGCAGTAACCCGGAAACCCTGATTGCGGTACCAGCGATAGGGGTCATTGGGGTCGCGAACGCGTTGATTGTGCAATGCGATGACGTTGAACCAATCGTCGAGAACCGGAGACCCGGAGCTGCCGTAATCGGTATCGGTCAGGTATTGGATATAAGTGTCCGCAACATCTTTTATGAGGTTGTCGCGAAAAGCGATCTCCTGGAACCTGCCGCCCGGATGTTGAATGATGTTGACGCGCTGATTGGCAACCGCATCAACGCCGTGGCGCAGATTGAAAAATCCGTGCGTATCACCCGCTTTTTTGTCCCCTTTTGCTTTGAGCCTGACAATGCTGTAATCCAGGCTCGGATTGGTTTTAAACAACTCATCCGGATTGCATTCCCATTCATCAACGGGTGCCGGCGACCCGTCAGCGATCAGGCGGTAATTGAACTGAATGGTTGCATCAGCGGCATCTTCTTTGTTCTCGAATACATGATTATTGGTCATGAGGATGTCCGGCGCGATGAGAAATCCGGTTGCCGACCCCGCCGGCAGTTTGACCCGGGCAACGGCTTTGCTCGCCTGCAGGGCTTTTTCCATCCACCAGATATTCTTGAAATTGGGTTCACCGATAACCGCTTCGACCAGCACACCGAATTCACGATCAATGGTCTCACCGCCGGTCCATTTGAAACCGCTCTTGCTTGAACCGCTCATTAGCCAATGCCATTTCATAATGGCTCTCCTTTTTAAATCATGAATTGATAAATTTTAAGGTGCAAGTTCATGGTCGTCTGCCTTTGATTCATAAATAAATCAATATTTTACAAAAAATCAAAAGAAATCGACAAGCAAGGGGTTTTTGTTGTCATTAATTTTGCCGGGCAGTAAAACCTTTGCCGGCGAGGTATAATAAAAACGAGGTCGCCAGTCCGGGATAAATGGGTTCAATTTGGAGAAAATAATTTCCGGTAAATTCTTTGCTTAAAAGCCAAATCGCGGATATCGCTGCGCCGCTGATCATGGTGACGGGGACCCAGCGACTCGGCATGCGCAAGCGGTGAAAAAAACTGCTCACCAGCGGGATCAAAAGCGCAGGGGTTGCCAGGGAGCCGATATCTTTCCAAATTTTCACCACGGAACGCGCATACACCGCCAGAGCGATGCTGATCACCGCCGTTATGATGAGACCGATTTGAATGTGGCGTTGCACGATTTCATCCTTTGTATCCTTTTTATAGCGGTGGTGGAAATCCCGTCCGATCGTAATGGCTGCCAGAAAAGAAAAACTGTCGATCGTCGACATGATGGTGGCCAGCAGGGCGGTGAAAAAAATGCCGAGAACCACCGGAGGCAAAACGTGGCCGGCGAGTTCGAGATAGGAGGAGACCGGATTGTCCAGCCCGGGCAGCACCGCCCGCGCATAGAGTCCGGCAAGGGTGGTCATAAAGTCAAATACAATCCAGAACAGAACGGAGATCAGGAT
>CAZMUU010000361.1:0-3089 GCA_964569215.1 uncultured Cytophagia bacterium | reverse complement strand
CTTTTGATATTACCGTGCGGGCGGTCGGCAAAGTAACCGAAGCCATGCATCGATTAAAAGTCGGCGATACGATGGGTATTCGGGCGCCATTGGGCAATTCTTTTCCCCTCGAGGAATCAAAAGGATTTGACATTCTTATTGTTGCCGGCGGTATCGGATTGCCGCCGTTGAAATCGCTTATTGAACCCATGCTGGATGCACGGGATGATTATGGTGAATTTACGATTTTATACGGTGCCCGCACACCGAAAGACCGGATACACACCAAAGAGCTGGAAGCATGGTCCAACCGTAAAGATGTAACGCTCATGCAGACCGTGGATCAGGCGGATGAGAACTGGGATGGACATGTCGGCGTTGTGACCACTTTATTTGAAAAAGTCAAAATAGACAGCAAGACCACTGTTGCCTTTACTTGCGGACCTCCCATCATGATTCGATTTGTGATTCAGGATCTCCTGACGATGGGATTTCCCGAAGATAGAATTATTTCAACGCTTGAACGCTATATGAAATGCGGTGTGGGCAAATGCGGGCATTGTGCCATCGGACACAAATATGTCTGTGTAGATGGTCCCGTATTTTCCTATAAACAAATGAAACGGTTACCGGAAAAATAACGATCAATGTTGGAATCGCTTGCTAAAGAGCTGCAGCAATACATTAGCGGCCGGACAGTGGTGCTCGGAATCGGCAATCCATTACGCGGTGACGATGCTGTCGGAACCATTCTGGCCGAGAGATTGAGCAAAGAGAAAAATTTCACCGGCGTTGCCACGGAAGAGATGCCTGAAAATTATACAGGAGTGGTTCGCGATAAAAACCCTCAAACGATAATTTTGGTCGATGCGATCGATTTTAACGGAGAACCCGGTGATGTGGTTCTGATGGAGACGGTGGAATTTGAAAATCGTTTTTCATCTCATCGACCGTCCTTAGGTTTGCTGATGCACTATTTATCAACAGAAATCAAGGCCAAAGTTCTTTTGTTGGGTATTCAGCCCAAACGGACGGGTTACCATTCGCCATTAAGCGATGAAGTACAAGAAACACTTGAAAAATTAGAAGAAATTTTCAAAGGTCTGTCGAAAACACGGACATAGGTGAATACGCATGGGAACAATACTAATTTTGTTACTGCTTTTTCCGATCTTGGGTGCTGTCATTGCCGGGATGGTAAAGAAAGGAACGAATGTCATTGCCGTTATTGCGGGCACAGGAGCATTGCTTTTAACCGCTGCTCTTTTTTTGAATCTTCCGCCGGACCTTTCATTTCGCACCGTTCCCGTTCAGCTGCAATGGCTGCAGGACTATCTTGCTGACGGTCTGTTTGGCTTTCAGATTGATCCGCTCGGTTTGATCATGCTTTTGGTGGTCGTTGTACTTGGATTTTTGAATATCGTCTATAGTACGGCTTATCTATCCAGGGGCAACAAAGAACATCCCACTGAAGAGGGCAGACAGAGACATCACTTTTGGATGCTTTTATTCGTAGCTTCGATGATCGGCGTCGCCATCTCTCCCAATCTGTTTCAGCTCTACATTTTTTGGGAAATGACAACGCTCTGTTCGTGGGCATTGATTTCGCATTACAGAAATGAAGATTCACTAAAAGCGGGATTCAAGGCTCTGCTTATGACATTTTCCGGTGGTATCTTTTTTGCTATTGGACTGGTCATTTTGTTCGTATCAACCGGCAGTTTCGAGTTTTCCGCCGTCGGTCAGCTCTCACCTGCTTTAAAGGGCTGGGTCTTTTTCTTTTTTCTCGTCGCTGCCTGGGCAAAATCAGCGCAGGTTCCATTCTTTACCTGGCTTCCGGATGCAATGGCCGCTCCGACAACGGTGAGCATGTATTTGCACGCTGCTGCAATGGTTAAAGCGGGCGTGTTTTTGATATCGAGACTTGCTGTTGCAAACAGCGATCTGGCTTTTGGATCCGGGCTCCTGGTCGGAATTATGGCGGTGGTTACCATGTTGATTTCGCTTTACTTGTTCTTTTACCAGGATGATCTCAAGCGATTACTGGCCTATTCCACCATCGCGCATCTGGGTTATGTTCTGTTTGGTATCGGGCTGGGGATCATGGGGTCAAAGACAGGTCTGATGGGCGGTCTGATGCACATTATGAATCATGGTGTTGGCAAAGGATTGTTATTTCTCTGTGTCGGCGCTATCTCCTATGTCAGCGGTAGCCGGAGCATTAAGCAATTAAGCGGTTTGGCAAAAACGTCACCTTTGATCGCAATTGCCTTTTTTACAGGTATGTTTGCAATACTCGGTATACCGCCTTTTTCCGGCTTTTGGAGCAAATTTTATCTCCTGATCGGGACCCTTGATGTCGGAGGAACGGTGGGTATTCTATTGCTGATACCTTTTTTGCTGGAGATTATTATTGCTTTTGCCTGGTTTTTGCATGTCGGCCACAAGGTTTTTTTCGGTCGCGTTTCAATCACGGCTTCAAACGCAGGGAAACTGCCTTTTGCAATTTCGTTTGCCTTGGTGGTTATGTCTGTATTGACACTGATTGCTCCCGTGGTGGCACTATTTTTGGTAAAGTTGATTTTTATATAAAAAAAACAAGATTGTGGTATTTGACGGACTGTGGATGATCTGTAAAAGGGAGAATGATAGATGAATCCCATCCAGTTATTTATGATTTCTACTCTCTTACTCGTACTGGGTGCAATTGTTACCTGGATAATCGGTAATCGTCGCGAATTGTCAAGCAAATTGAGCACCGTTTTCTTTGCATTGAGTTCTATAGGGGTTTTATGTGTTGTATTCAATGTTTTTAGCAGCGGTACAGCTCAGTTGGGCGCACCATTGATCAAGGTCCCCGGAATTGATGCAGGTCTCCTGCTCAGGATTGATTTTCTCAGTGCCCTTTTTCTCGGCATCATTGCTTTGGTTGGTTTTTTGGTCGCCTTGTATGCCGTCAGGTATATGAATCTGAAGATATTTGCGGATTTGAGTCTACGTGCTTTTTTTCCGGTGTTGATGATTTTTTTCGCCAGCGTCATGTATGTGGTGGCTGTTGTCGATATGTTTTTCTTTTTTATCTTTTGGGAAATCATGACGCTCGCCTCTTA
>CAZMUU010000360.1:0-3090 GCA_964569215.1 uncultured Cytophagia bacterium | reverse complement strand
GTCGATATCCTGCCCACTCCCTTATTATTCTGCAGATAAAAGGAGACCCGCAAAATGGGATACCCAGAGACAACCTTCTAAAAATCAACCCTGACAGAACAAATTTGACCTCTTCTGACCGGAAGCTGAACGGATACCAGCATCTGATCGTAGGTGAACCCGTGTTCCTTATCATCCAGCCATACCTGAGCGGGCTTTTTCCGGCTAAAAAACCTGAACAATCCGCCTTCGTGAATCTCTGCATCCAATTTTTTCCCGTTAATCTGAAAAAAGCGAATTGCAGCCGGGGCATTGTATTTATCGACAATCCCGATCAAGGCGATTCCATCCTGCAGGGGAGAGATAATAAAACATTTATAGCCCAATCGGTCCAGGTCGACCGAATATTTTTCATTTTTACCCAGTTTAACCGATTCTCCGGAAAACCGCTCATAAGCGATAAACGTTTCTCCTTCGATGCCGTAAACATCCGCTGGAGAAAAGGTTCCGCAAACGGATTCGGCATCGGCACAGTTCCAGATACCGAGCAACCCGATCCGGCCAACCCTGGAAAAGGCTTTAAAAGGTTTGGGATCCTGCAACTGAAAAAGACAATCTCTGCTTGGCAACAGTGGCGTTTCAGATTTCAGGAGGCGGCCATCGTTGAGAAAAAGCGGATTCAGTACCTCAGCATTTACGTTATCGGGTTCATCGGTGATATAGATCGGTCCGCAATTCAGGGCGCGGGCAATGGCATGAAAAACGGCATCAGGGTGATGAGACTGAAACATATCAAAATCCGGTATCACCATTTGACCAAACCAGAGCGCATTGTAAATCGCCTGCAACACATGTGCCGCTGCATTTCCCTTTTGCAGGCAATAGCTTTCGTTTTCTTCATAGGGGAAATAATCCTCCACCGCCCTGCCCACTGGCGTGGCGCCAAAATGGTAAAAGGCGTCGGTGATCATATCCATGCAGTTGATAATGGCGCTGTCAAAATAGCGTTCCGCATTATGGTTTACAGCTTTGTGAAGCGACTCCGCCAATGTCCACGTCGTATATTGACCACGGCTCATCTCTTCGACAATTCTCTGATTGTCCACCTTGACAAAAGAAAATCCTTCTTCTTTGAAATATTGATACCAGCGGTCAAAAAAGGAATTCATTTTTTCCGGTTTGATAAAAGCACAGGTTTCAACCGGTGACTCGGGTGCGTTGGGGTTATTGATATTCGGCCAGTAAAAAAGATCATCACGATATTGAGATGCCAGCGGACCATTGGGGTTGATGCCGAGCCAATAGCCGTTCAGGGTATGCCAAATCCCGACATAATCGATTTGATACAGAGATTTTAATGTTTTGATTAGATTTTTAAATCCATGCGGGAATTTGGCCGTTTGCGGTTCAAGCGTATCGAGTTGTTTGTTACTGTGTTGAAACCAGCCGTCATCCACCAGGATCCATTTAAGTGGAATTCGATGCTCACGAAATGATTCAGCTGCCCTGATCAGATGATCTTCATTCAGATTATCCCCCAGTCCGGATGAATTCCAGCTACACCAGCCCAGATAATTGAAAATCTCGGGCATTTTTTTCTTTGCGGCAATATTTTCAGCTTGACCCATCGCCATCAAGCCGCTTTGGTAAAGATTTTGAAACAGCGCATAAGGGTCATGGTCAAAACCGATGGCCAGAACAGGGCCGTTGATCAACGCCTGAGAGTTGTTGTTTTCGGACACTGATGCAAACCCCTGCCGGTGCCGGCCCAGGGTAAAGCGATGAGAAGGAGCGCACAGGGGTATGGCGGCGCCGTACAGTCCATCCCGATACTGCCAGTAAAAAAACTGAATATCATCTGCTTTAAGGCTTTGCGGGTCTCCGACCCGGATGGGGACGGTCCAGGACTTGAAGGGAGTATACCGCCAAAAAGATACGCCCTGAATAAAATCGGGCAATTCTCCCGCATAAAATCCGAAAGGAATCAGTTCGTTTTCAAGCCCATACTCTTCCACTGAGAATATAATAATATTTTTATCTTCAGGTGTGACAGTAAATGATAGCGAACAAGAGTCTGTTCGATACACCAAAAGATTACCGGATAAATCGAGGTCAAACCCCTCAAGTGACCGTCCGGCAACAACAGGTTCAGCGCCGGACAACCGAATCTTCTCCTCTAAGTGAATTTCAAAGCGATTATCATTATTTTCCAGTCTTATCACCTGAGAGTCTCCTTTCCCCGGTATTATTCCACACCTTCAAACCGGTCATAAAACGACAATGCAATCTATAGCCGTTCCAGGGCAGCGTGTCTAATAGAGAACGATTTTACCGGAGGAGGAATTAAATCCCGTTTGCACAATCCGGTACAAGTAGAGTCCGGGCGGCATTCTCTCTCCATTTTTATCGCGGCCATCCCAGACAGCATAATAGGAGTTTTGTCCCCGGCTTTTTACAGGGTCCAGCCGGGCCACGGGTTGTCCCAATACATTAAAAATAAGAATTTTTGCATCATTATGCAAAGAGTGGCTGCTGAATGAAAGGTGAACCGCATTCTTTGGCGGAGAAAACGGATTGGGATAAGCAGGATAAAGCTGAAACGTTTGAGGCTGGAGGCTCTGCCGGTTCACCGTTGAAGGGAGATAAAACTGCCTCTTTGCCGAAATATCAAGTGGATTCTCTACCCATTCGATCAATGTATCGCCAAAAGCGCTATTCATATTGGGTTGGTCGATAAAATAAACCAAAAAGTGGAAGGTGATCTGGCTGGTTTGAAAATGCCCCCCTGATACCGGTCGGAAAATGACGCCCATATCGCCGATCGAACGCCGGTCACCGGTATCATCAGTGCCATCGCTGGTTCCGCCGGACTCGGCGTCACGGTAGTATATTTTTTTGCTTACATTCTCAATATCGGACTGCAGAACCATGATAACGGTTCCGCTTTCCCCTGTCGCCATAACCCAATCCATCTGCGAATCCGCGTCGAGATCTCGCTCCGGTGAATCCGGCACGCCGTCTATCCGCACGCCGTCCTGTTTGCGTTGGGAATAATTATGCATACCGTTTGCTCGGTTATTAATATCTATCGATGGTCGCATGCGGTTGACG
>CAZMUU010000359.1:0-3109 GCA_964569215.1 uncultured Cytophagia bacterium | reverse complement strand
CCTTTCAGGACTGGACTGCGATGGACAAAGCGATTATTTACAGGCTGGAAAAACAAATACTGCAACAAAGCGCCCTGGTCTGCACCGTTTCGCAAACCCTTAGCAAACAGCTCTTCGAACGCTACCGGCAAAAAGCCCGGGTGATTTACAACGGTTTTTGGGAGTTGCCGGAAAACGTCCCTTCCGCAGAAAAGAAGAACGGTGTCTCCTTTTGCTATTGCGGTAGTCTGTACGACGGTCTCAGACCGATTCACATCACTTTTCCCTTTTTGGCCAAATATTCACAACATAACCTCGTTGCAGCTGTGTTTGATGATGTCGATGTCGCCTATCTTAAGCGAATGGTTGAAAAATACAAACTCTCCGGACAGGTGAAGATTTTACAAAACATACCACACAAGCAAGCAGTAGAGTTGGAAAAACACTCCGACATTCTCTTGTTTTTAAATAGCCTGGATAGAAAAAGCAAGGGTGTACTTACCGGCAAACTGTTTGAATATATGCAATCCGGAAAATTTATCCTCGGTGTCGGTAATCCGGATGACGAAGCTGCAAAAATCATCAAAGATGTTCACCTGGGTACGTATATCAGCAAAGAAAATCAAATGTCGACCGCACTTGCAGCCTTTCAGGCATGGTCGCCACCGCCCGCTGAAAAACTCGCTTTTTTCTCCCGAAAACATCAGGCAGAGCGATTAGCCACATTCATCAAAGAGTCCCTGGATCATTCCGTTTGAGGGTCATCGATGAATCAAATCGTTCAGACAAATAATCAAATCTGTAAATAAGGAAATATTATCGTTTTCGGCGGGATCCGTCAAGCTGAACTCAAATGAGGATCGAAACTACATTTGATGCCGTTCCTCGGATCGCTTGTGGCTGAGATAGAGAACATATATTAATCCAGAAGACAGCCACACGATCTCGTTTGAATATATCGCACCGCTGAACATGGCATTCCACAACGAATAAACAAATATAACCGTAACGGCGATTGATAATTGTAGCAGATCACTACTGAGCGTTCGATACCCGCGGATATTTTTCCCTGCCATCCTGAAAACGATGATAACGAATGCAATCATAATCGCCAATCCAATAATGCCGTTCTCACAGGCAACTTCCAGAAAGAGATTATGAGGATAGGTAAAATCCCCATAGATCATTTTCATATAATATCCGCCTGTACCAACCCCAGTGAGCGGGGAAGCCATAAAGTACTCCCACCCTTTAAGCCACGCCAGCAGCCGAAAAGCGGTGCTCATTTCCTGGATCATTGGAGTGCGCAATCGCGAGACCAGATGCGTTGCCGTATTTAAAATAATAATGACACTCGATATCAGAAAGGGCAAAGAGATTTTGATTTTTCTCGAAAGCGGCTGGTCGGGCTGCAAAAGATAAAACAGAAAGACACATATTAACATGCCGACCAGAGGCGCTCGCGACCAGGTTCTGAACATGGGGAACAAAAAAAACGGAATGGTGGCAAGAAGGAAAATCTTTGTAAAACTCTGCTTTGTTGTCACGAACCAATAAACGCCGCACAACACCGAGACGCCGAGACTGCGTCCCAGCCAGATGGGATTCACACTCTCACTGGGTGAGAAACGTATATAATCGGGAACCGTTAAAGCCTTGAGCGAACTAAACAACGCCAGCACAAGACCGGCCAAAAAGGCAATTTTGAGAATATTTCCGAGTCGTTCAAAGTCTTTATAAAATATCAGGGGCAGAGCAATCAAAAGAAGATTATAAAAAAAATAAAAAACCACTTTATGCCGGCCATAAGCCGGATTGCTGCTTACAAACACGCCGAGTATCATCAGCAGCCAGAGGTAAAAGGAAAGCTTTATCGGTGTTCCCAAAACCATTTCTGAATCCAGACCATGTTTGAGGCTATAGATAAACAGAGCCGCTATAATCATTGCCAGATAAACCACCAGATGGGGAGCCGGAAAAGGAGACTTGACGCTATCAAAAAAAATCATGACCAGGACATTACTGGTCAGCGCAACCGCAAAGCCTATTTCAGGGTAGATCAAAAAAAACACGACTGCCAAAATCATTATACTCATGACCAACGATAACGTGGTTGATTTTAAGACAAACATCAACAGCAATGCTTCAATAAAAATAAAAAGCAAAAAAAACATAGAATATTTTTTGCAGCTAATCTTTTCAATCATGGGGCGTTTGCCTGGGATTCTCGGATTTAAAACAGGATCGGACAAAGCCGATGTCGTTCCGGTTAAAACCACCGGTGGCCCATAGCAGTAGGAGGAACAGAATCAGGCTGGTGGGCACCAACAGGGCCAGCTTAAAGAATATATTATCAATCCAACCGGAAGCAAAATAAAGATAAACACCCATCCCGAAAGCGGATGCGATGGCTGAGAAAACAGCTCTGACAGGTATCAGCCAGGGCATAAGCTTCCTGGCGCCGAGAATGGCAAGGATCAGATACGCCAGGAATGATACCATGCAACTGATACTGGCTCCTAAAAATCCCAACCTGGGAATGAGCACGATATTCGATATAATATTTATACTCCCGGCTGTCAGCGCGATCTTGGTAATACTAAAGCTTTGTTTATATAACTCAAAACCCTTGAGCACATATTGGGATAATCCGTAAAGAAATGTTCCGGTAGCGATAAAGGGCAGTACGACAGCGCCCTGAATGAATTCCCGGTCTGAAAAAAAGAGCAACACCTCCCGAGGCAGAACAACAAGAAAAACAAGAATGGGTAAAAACAGAAAAAAATAGTATTTTGTCAAATCCGATATCAGCTTTTGTGTGGAGCGATCTCCGTATTTTTCCCAGTTTTCGACAATAATCGGATAAGCTGCGAGCATAAGTGCCATATAGGCAAATTGCAGCGTTTTTTCGGATATGGCATAACTTACAGAATAGAGCCCAACCTGTGCGCTTCCCTTAAAAAACTCGATCAAATACCGATCCGAGAGAGAGAGAATCCAAAAGGAGAGATTGGAGGCTGCCAGGGGGATGCCATAGGAAGCGAACTGTTTTATCAGTGGCAGAGAAATATTTCCGGGTTTGAAGAAATGAATCAGACCTAACTTTTTAACCAACAGTAAATCGAGGCAA
>CAZMUU010000358.1:0-3133 GCA_964569215.1 uncultured Cytophagia bacterium | reverse complement strand
GTAGCGGGTGGGTTTGTTGTTACCGACCGCATGCTGGAAATGTTTAAAAAGAAAGAAAACAAAGAGTGATATTGAATACAAATAGAAAGATGACTCTATGGATGCTAGATCAACGTTAATCGGTTTATCCTATCTCGTTGCCGCTTCGTTTTTTATTTTAGGATTAAGATATCTGAGCTCACCGGCGACAGCGCGCCGGGGCAACCGTATCGCTGCCCTGGGAATGCTCATCGCTATCGTGGTTACGCTTTTAGACAAGCAGATCGTCAGTTTTACCTGGATTGCCGTGGCGATTGTTATTGGATCCATTATCGGTGCTTTGTCGGCCAGACTGGTCAAGATGACCGCTATGCCGGAAATGGTGGGGATTTTCAACGGTTTTGGCGGCGGCGCATCAGCCCTGGTCGCCGTGGCCGAATTTATTCGGCTGACTTCCTCACCCACTGCGGTGATGACCCTGGATGTCTCCATTACCACCATTCTCGGCGTATTGATCGGTGGTATTACTTTGTCCGGCAGCTTTATCGCCTTTGGCAAGCTGCAGGGCTTTATCAGCGGCTCTCCGATCACCTTTCCCATGCAACAACCGGTCAATGTTCTGCTGCTCGCGGCAGCGCTGGTACTGGGAATATTGATCATTGCAGGAACGCCCGCGATCTGGCTCTTTTATGTTGTTGTGGCCATCGCCCTGATCTATGGTGTTTTATTCGTCATTCCCATCGGCGGCGCCGATATGCCGGTCGTCATATCGCTGTTAAACTCTTTTTCGGGACTCGCCGCCTGTGCAGCCGGTTTTGTGGTCAAGAATCATATTCTCATTATCGCCGGCGCACTGGTTGGAGCCGCAGGATTGATCCTGACCCAGATCATGTGTAAGGCGATGAACCGCTCGCTGGCCAATGTTTTGTTCAGCGCCTTTGGGACCGGTGATATGGCCGCCGGCACCACCTCAGATGAACAAAAATCGGTTAAATCCGTGGATTCCGAAGAAGCCGCCATGGTTATGGGCTATGCACAATCGGTCATCATCGTTCCGGGTTATGGAATGGCAGCAGCACAGGCCCAGCACGCAGTACGGGAACTGAGCGAATTGCTGCAAAAACGCGATATTGAGGTTAAATTCGCCGTTCACCCCGTTGCCGGACGCATGCCCGGCCATATGAATGTCCTGCTTGCTGAAGCCAATGTACCCTATAATCTGCTCTATGATATGGATGACATCAATCCGGAATTTCCACACACGGATGTCGTCCTCGTTATCGGTGCCAACGATGTCATCAATCCGGTGGCCCGTACCGACACCACGAGCCCGATCTACGGTATGCCGATTCTCGATGCCGATAAAGCCAAACATGTTATCATTATCAAACGAAGCCTTAATGTTGGTTTTGCCGGTATTGACAATGAACTTTTCTATAACAAAAAAACCATGATGTATTTCGGCTCTGCACGCGAAAAAGTGCAGGAACTGATTGCTGATATTAAAAAACTCTAGATTTGAAATTGTATACACAAACATTTCAAAACTGTATTAAAACAAGTTTTACTTCCCTGCGCTCTATTAAAATTGAAAACCGTTTCATGTTTTGACTGTGCTGACATTCAAAACCGCAAAGCGCTGAGAATAAATTAAATTTGTCGCAATGCTTTGGAAAAAAGCTTTTTTTCAGATAGAATAACATATCAATAATAAATGATTTAACGCTCCTGGTATGCTCTGTTTTACCTGTTGAAACGGCTCTGTTTTTCTCTGCCTCCCTCCGTGTGCTCGGCGGTTTAAATCGCGATCTTTATGCATAGATTCTATGCGATCTGCTGTTTTCTATGCAACATTTTCTTATACCACATCCCTTTTCCCAACCCAAAAACATGCCAATCTGGCAGTCAAATTGTCAAGCACGTCAAAATGACGTGCCGAACTCGTTGACTTTTCCATACCCAAAAACCAGCAACTTGCAATTAAACAAACACTTGTGTTCTTTCTTCTTTTTTGGCACGACTATTGTACAAATAACAGCAAACGATCGATAATTGATGAATAACATAAAAAGGAGAAGATATTATGTATCTGATAAAACGCAATCATTTAATCGATAACTGGTTCAACCACGACTATACAGAGGATTCAAAACTGTGGCGTCCCAATCTGGATATCGAGGAATCCGATAAAGCGTATAAAATTCTTGCCGATCTTCCCGGTCTCAGCAAAGAAGACCTGAAACTTTCGGTTGAAAAAAACATTTTGACCATCAGCGGCGAACGAAAATCGGAAGAAGAGAAAGAGGACAATGGGGCTCTCTACAGAGAACGCTGTTATGGTAAATTTGAGCGCTCTTTTACTCTGCCGGAAAATACGGATACGGAAAAAATCAAAGCGGATCTCAAGAATGGTGTTCTCTCGCTGACCATTCCCAAAGGCGAAAAAGCCAAAGCAAAAAAAATCGAAATCAAATAGTCGGGCAGAAACCAGAACACTACGTATCCCTGTCGTCATGAACGAGGGATAAAAAAAGCCGCCCCTGTACAGGGAGCGGCTTTTTTTCATATACTTGAAAATAATCGAATTGGATTTTCAGTCTTCGTCGTCTTCGCCCATTCCCTCCAGTGATTCGCCTTCAAGGCGGGCGATCACAACGGCACCGCAGGAATCGCTCAGAACGTTGGTGGCGGTGCGAAACATATCGAGAATGCGGTCGACGGCCAGAATAAGCCCGACCGCTTCCAGGGGCAATCCGATGGCTCGCAAAATAATCGACATCATCACCAGCCCGGCCATCGGAACGCCGGCAGCTCCGATAGAAGCGAGCAAGGCGGTAATGACCACCAGCAGTTGTTGCAAGAAAGTAAGGTCAAATCCATAGACCTGAGCGATAAAGATAGCGGCGATACATTCATAGAGTGCGGTACCATCCATATTGACCGTGGCACCGATCGGCAGGGTAAAGTTGGCAATCTTGGAAGAAACCTTTGAACGTTTGGTAACAGCGGTCATGGTCAAAGGCAGGGTGACCATGGATGAACAGGTGGAGAAGGCGGTAATCAACGGTGTCGTCATGCCTTTTTAGTGGTTAGGGGGATAGACTCTGGCAACAAATCTCAGGAAAAGTGGCACGTTTATGCTGCCATGGAGCAA
>CAZMUU010000357.1:0-3153 GCA_964569215.1 uncultured Cytophagia bacterium | reverse complement strand
CCAGAGAGAAAATATGGTGCCTCTTTGAGGTGACCACTTGAATCCCCAGTATATACCACGTTCATTATCGATCGGTTCGCTGCGTACGCCAAAAGCAGTGCCGCACTCGTTGCTAAAATGGTCCGAATAGTTTCTGCAAACAACAACAGCTTCAAAATGCTGGTTTTGATATCCCAGGACAGCAGCGCTTGCCACCTTTTTATGACGTATTGCTGTTTCGGTGGCGATATAGAAGGGATGTTGAGTGTAATCGGCGGACAAGCTATATCCATGATTGAATTGCTCTCTTGATTTGACATTTGATTCAAACGGATGAGACCAGGCGCTTTTGTGCCAGGCCATTGAAATTTTTAACGGCGACCAGAGTTTATAGCGGAGAATTAAACCCCGTCCCGCATGCCGTATGCGTTTCTGTTTTAGCATTTCATTTTCATTTCTATGTAAACCGGTTTTCGGCAGCGACGTGATCGTGTCCTGTTCCACGCTTGCATCGATTTTATTGGAGTGGACAAAGCCAAGGATATCGAGAGGTCCAACTCTGCTCGAAAATGCCGCCCCGGTAAACCCGCTGTATTCACAGGCGGATAAAAACGGCTCAAGCCCCCGGGGTTTTGGAATATGCATCGTTGAGATGCCGGGGCCGGTGCGATAGGGACTCCAAAAAAGCAATCCCTGGGCGTGTTCGACAATGAAATGACCAATCAATATTTTACTATGATAAAACGGTAGATCAAGGGCGAGAGAGGTTGCCACATGATCGTTCCATTTGATCTCGCCGGGGTCTTTTTCGGTTAGCACGCCAACCGAAAGGTTGCCTATATAACCTCTGATACGATTGTATAATTTGAAGGCGTTGCCCTTATATGCACCAGTCTGAAAGCCATATGACGGTTTCAGTTTTTTTGATATCTTTTGTCTCGTTTCGAGTTTAATGGAGGGGATTTTTTGTTCTGATCTGATGGTGATAAAAGTAGAGAGATATTGTAACGCTTCAGGATTCAGACAGCCAAGCTCGCTGATGTCCTCAATCTTTTTAAATTTTCCATTCTTTTGTCTAAATGCTACAATTTGTGCTGCAGATTGGGGTGATATCCAGGGCAATTGAGCCAGTTCTGTTTCCGTGGCGCGGTTGAGATCGAGAGGATTCTTTGCCAATTGATTCAGTCTGTCGAGAAGCGCGTGATCATCATCGAACGCCTGTTCCTCGGGGATATAGGCTTCCAGTTCGATATCCTGTGCCCAAGAGGCGGCAATGAGAAATAGAGTGGAATAAACAAGGATGATTTTAACAGTCTGCTGTTGAGCTCTGAACCGGTATCTCATGGGAACCGTATCCTGTTGTGAGCGTTTTAGAATTGAAGGATATGGATATCAATTGAAAACTGATGAGACACATTGAGAACAGAATGGGTTGAGAATCCATAATCCAGGCGAAATTGTTTAAAACAGAGTCCAAATCCGGCAGAAAAGCGTGAAGGCTGTGTGGCGACCCCTGATCTGATAATCAGGGGATGAAGTACCTTGATTTCCAGACCACAGCGGAAATCGATAGGATATCTGACTTGCTTGTTTAGATCGACGCAGAGATTTACGGCGTCCAGATTAACCAGAAGGCCGGTCTGCAGGGTGGAAGGCAAAGGTTCCCGGGCGCTTCCGATTTTGCTGTGATTAAGATTGCGTATGGAAAATCCGAAATTCAAATTTTGACGCAGCTGTGCATTGGCGCCAATATCAACCAGGAAGGTACCACTGCCGGCATAGTTTTGAATTTTTACCAAACCGTAACGGACTCCGGCTCCGACGCGAAGAGCGGAAAAGGGTTGATGGCTGACCGCTACAGCAAAGAGGGTTTCGCGATAAAGTGCATTACCAAATGATTTCACACCTGCGCCGACGGTGATCGATTTATAGGGTAGCGCCAGGCTCATTTGACCATAATCCAGCTCTTTCAAGCCAAAAGGTCTGGCAAAGGTAAATGCACCTTTCAACCGGGAGCAAAAGATTGCGGCTGGATTGCCGAAGAGTTGTGAAGGATCGCGGAGAGTGGCTGATGTCGCTTCTGCCAGTCCGCGTCCCTTTGCGGACGGGCAGAGATCCTCAAAGCTTGCCCGCAAGGGCGTCAGGGACACGAAAAAAAGTAAAGGGATTAAGTGCTTGACAAAGTTGCTTAAAAATGTCATATTATCTCATATCCGTTTTGATACAGGAGTTTTAACAATATGGTAGTCAAAAAGGTTTTAATTTTTCTATTGCTGTGTTTTATTTTATCGAGCTATTCATTCTCTCAGCGCATTGAGGCTCAGGTGACGACGGATTTACGGACGTTACCGATTGAAAAGCAGGAAAAGCTGCGAGGATTTGCGGACCAGGTCATGCACTATATCAATGGATACGAGTGGTGCGAGGATCCGTGGAGAACTGTCGTCTATATCGATATGCAGCTTATTTTAGAGGACATGACCACTTCGGCCGAAGAGAGATATCGCGGTCAGATTCTCATCCACAACAATTATGACCTCCAATTTTTCGACAAACGCTGGCGATTTGCCTATCAGAGCGGTGATATTTTAACCCATGAGCAGACCTCGCAAAATTCTTTTACCAGTGCAATCGATTTTTATATTTATCTTATTCTTGGTGGTGAATTTGATAAATGGGGCACCCTGGCGGGTACGCCATATTACAAAAAGGCAAAGGAAATCGCGGAGCAGGCCCGGTTTGGCCTGGGGCGGTATATTGAGGGGTGGGATCGCCGTGTAGAGCTCGTTGATGAGTTGCTGAGCGAGCGCCACAAACCCTATCGCGAAATGGTGGATTATTACTTTTATGGGCTTTCCTATGTCAATATCGATAATGCCAAGGCGAGAGAACATATTGCCACCGCCATCAAGAGACTGGACAAAATCATCAGTGACGATCCAAACAATGAATATGCCGGCAAATTTATTGATGCCCATCATATAGAGATGCTCGAAGTTTTTCGCTATGCTCAGGATAAGAGTCCGTTAAGAACCTTGTTGATTATCGATGGTGAACATGAAAAGGCTTACCGGGACATACTTGAGTTTTAATAAAAAATATGCGAATTTTTCGAAAAAATCAACACTTTTCTTTTTTGTCCAGAGTTTTTAGGGGTATCCATGGTATTTAATC
>CAZMUU010000356.1:0-3179 GCA_964569215.1 uncultured Cytophagia bacterium | reverse complement strand
GCTTTTGTCAGAAGTGGTGAATCTGCATCCGGTAGCAATCATCGTCTCGGTACTGGTTTTTGGCGGATTGGCGGGTTTTTGGGGACTCTTTTTCGCTATACCTCTGGCTACTTTGGTCCATGCAGTGATTAAAGCCTGGCACAGCAAACGCAGCAGTATTGAATCCATTCATCACAACAAGCCTGAAAATGAATAGACTGGATTATAAATCAAATTATCGGAACGCGCTTGAGAGGTTGGAACAATTTTATAACCATCGTCCGCAAGACCGTATCTATGCCTGTTTTGATGTGCCCAGTCCGGCGCGATATGATTTTGGTCAAACCCATTCTCCCGGATATTGCAGCTATCCCGACCTGGACGAGCGCCTTGAGTTTTGGGATCAGCTTTTGCAGGAAAAAAAATACCTGCAGGACGATTCTCTTCCTGCAGCCTACCTCTCCGAGTTTGATCAGGGGCTATATGGCGGTCTTGTTGGTGGCAAGGTGCAATTTATGTGTGCTCCTGAGACCGGCTGGATTTCCTCAATGGTTCCTCCCCTTCTTGAGTCCTGGCAACAATTCGGGGACCTCCAAATCGACGAGTCTCATCCCTGGTTTGATCGTTATATTCATCAACTTGATGCCTTTGTCGGCAAAGGCGATAACAAATTCGGCATCAGTCATTTTATTCTCATCGATGGTCTTAATTTTGTCTTCGAGCTCATCGGCGCCACAAATACCTATTTGAGTTTGATCGAGAATCCCGGCCTTGTCAGGGAGGCGATCGATTTTGCCTTTGAGTTGAATTTGTTGGTACAAAATACATTTTTTGAGCATGTGCCCTCGTTGGAGCATGGCACCTTCAGCAACATGGGGCAATGGATTCCGGGAAAAATTGTTTCCGAGAGCGTCGATCCGTTTCATATGACCTCTATCGATTATTTTGAAGCGTGGGGACGCGAACCGATTGAACGTATTTTTGCCCGTTTCGATGGCGGTATTCTGCATATTCATGGAAACGGCCGCCATTTACTCAACGCGGTCTCCTCGATACAGGGCCTCAAAGCCATCCTTTTGCTCAATGATAGAGGCTATGCTCAGGCTTTTGAGATTCTGGATGACCTGAAATCCAGATGTGCTGATGTGCCCCTTGTGGTTGAAGCGGACTATTCGTCATTTGTCCGGCGGCTGCAGAACAGGGGGTTACCCGGTGGTGTGCTCTATCATATCCGTCATGTTCCGGATATCGAGACTGCGAATTCGTTAATGCCGGATATTATCGACTATCGTGCTGATATGCAAACATAGGGCCCAATCAACGCCGGTGAAAGTCTGGCGGAAGCAAGCAGCATGTAAAATTTATAATGGAACGACGTTTCGTTATCATATCCCGGCATTATCGTGCGAAAAGGAGATCTTGTGAAAGAATTATCCAACTTTTGCAGGCGCGAGTTTATGAAAAAGAGCCTGTTGGCTGCAAGCGCCGGCCCGGTTTTTGCTTCTGCAATCAGCTGTCAATCGCGACCGAGTCAATCGGTTGCGATTATGCGAACAAAACCGCTTGATAAAGTCCGTATCGGTTTTGTCGGAGTCGGCGGTATGGGTTCGGTACATGTAAAAAATTTTTTGGAAATCGGTGGTGCGGAAATCAGGGCGGTTTGCGATATCGTGGAGGAAAAAGTGAGCCGGGCTCAGGAATGGGTGGTAAATGCCGGATTTCCCCGGCCGGATGGTTATTCACGGGGAGAATATGATTTCCAACGTCTGTGTGAACGGGATGATATCGATCTCGTCTTTACAGCAACCCCCTGGAAATGGCATGTTCCGGTTTGCCTTGAAGCCATGAATACAAACAAACATGCCGCCACTGAAGTGCCTGCTGCACTTACCCTTGATGATTGCTGGAAGCTGGTGGAGACGTCGGAGCGCACGCGAAAACATTGCGTTATGATGGAAAATTGCTGCTACGGCCGCAGCGAGCTTATGGTGTTGAATATGGTACGTAAAGGTCTGTTCGGTGAGTTGGTACACGGAGAGGCCGGCTACCTTCATGATTTACGCCAGGTCAAGTTCAGTGATCAAGGAGAAGGATTGTGGCGATTGGATCATTCAATTGATCGTAATGGTAATCTGTACCCGACGCATGGTCTCGGACCCCTGGCACAATGCATGAACATCAATCGTGGCGACCGCTTTGATTTTATGGTTTCCATGAGCAGTAAAGCAAGGGGATTGAACCTCTACGCAGAAGAAATGCTGGAGAGCGATCATCCCAAAGCACAACAGGACTATAAACTCGGAGATGTAAATTCAAGTTTGATCCGAACCGTTAACGGCATCACGATTGTTCTTATGCATGACTGTAACCTGCCGAGACCCTACAGCCGGATAAATCTGTTACAGGGAACCCGGGGAATTTTTCGGGGATATCCTGACCGTATTTATATTGAGGGAAAAACCCCGGGACATGGTTATGAATCTGCCGAGAGCTATAGAGAAGAATATGACCATCCTCTGTATAAATCTCTGGGCTTGAAGGGAAATGAACGCGGACATGGCAGTATGGATTACATTGAAGATTATCGTCTGATCAAGTGTTTGTTAAAAGGAGATCCTCCGGACATGAATGTCTATGATGCCGCTTCCTGGAGTGTGGTTACCCCGCTCAGCGAACAGTCCGTTGCCAACAAAAGCCGTCCGGTCGATTTTCCTGATTTTACCCGGAATCAGTGGCACAAAACACCGCCGTTGGAAATTATCGAGGCATAAACAAATCATGGTTAAAACGAATCCACATTATCCGGTTTCTTTGATTATTATCGGCGCCGGCAGCCGCGGAACCACTTATGCGTCCTATGCCCTGCAGAAACCCGCTCAGGCAACGGTTGTCGCTGTTGCCGAACCGCGGCAGCATCAGCGGCAACGCTTTGCGACTCAACACCGGTTAAAACCGAATGCGATTTTTTCAGACTGGAAAGAAATCGCGGCAAAGGATCGCTTTGCTGATGCTGTGATTATAGCCACGCAGGATACCCTCCACAAAGATCCTGCTATGGCATTTATGGAAAAGGGTTATGACGTGCTTTTGGAAAAACCGATGGCCCCCACCGCTGAAGAGTGTCGCCGCATCGTCGAGTCTGCTTTGAAAAACAAGGTTATTTTTGCATTTATGGCGGGAATAGGCAGTATTATTGGGAG
>CAZMUU010000355.1:0-3190 GCA_964569215.1 uncultured Cytophagia bacterium | reverse complement strand
CTTTCAGATTTAAGCTTGCCCGGAAAACGCACTAAAAGCCAGCAATTAAGTGCATAGCGATAATGACTTTTTTTGATGAGGCCTTCCAGGTCCGGTTCTTCGTTGAGCAAACGGGACTGATCGAGTATGATGTTCAGCTCTTTGCCAACCTGTTCAACAACCGCCGGGTTTTTCTTGAGAGGCGCTGCATATTCGGCCAACTGCTCGATAAATATGGAGAGATGATCAGTAATCTCTTTTACGGTCGATTTTTGTTTTGCCACCTGATTGCGCATCTGATCCAGGGTTTCCAGGGCTTGGGGGTTGATCAGTTTCTTGAGCGCGGCATGTAAGGGTTGAAGCATCAGCTCGCGCAGCGCTTCATTAATCGAAGGAACCCCTCTGCCATTGAGGGCAGTTGTGAGATCGCGGTAGCGGTTCGTTGCATCGTCCTTGAGCTGGCGAAAGCCGAGGAAAACGTGATATTTAAAAGCACCGAGCTCAACCTCGAGACCCTGTTCGCGAAGCTGGTTATTTGAACGGATATATTCCAGGCCACTGATGCTGTCCCGAAAGACCGTAAAGGTATCATCTCCTTCTTTTAGTAAAAGAGCCTGTGCCAGCGACTTTTGTCTCTGCTGTTTTTCTTCATTATCGATTTTTTCGATATAGGGAACCGACTCTTTGATAAACCCCGTTGCCTTTGAAAAACGATTGTTATAGAGAACCAGCGCCTGTTCATCGCCGTATCGGTTCGAATAGGCAAAAACATCTTCGTTGACAATACCGTCGCTGGTGAAAAAATCGTAAAAAATAAAATGATCTACATGGGCAAAGAGGTATCGCTTTTTCAGCAGTGGAAAAATTTCCCGCTGATGGCGTTCCACCAACTGCTGATCCGGGGTTTCATCCCAGTAGGCGCGGCGAAATTCCATACCATACTTTTCCGTAAATCCTTCGATTTGTCCGTGTCCGAACATTGACAGGCCGGGCATAGTGGCCAACAAGGCGCAAACGCCGAAATACTTGTCGTCCTTGCCGAATTGAGCTACCGCTGTGTCTTCATCCGGATTGTTCATAAAATTGACATAGCGTTTCAGTATTTCCGGATCAAAGAGGATGGTGTTTTTGATAACATTGCGGTAATTGGCATTTTCTTCTTTTTTCAGCATGTTCATAAAAGCGCTGTTGTAGACACGATGCATCCCCAGGGTGCGGACAAAATAACCTTCCAGCATCCAAAATGCTTCTGCTAATAGCAGTGTATCCGGCGCCTCCCTGGCGATGCGGTCAACCACCTCGCGCCAGAATTCCCTGGGAATGGCCTCATTAAATGCCTGCTTGCTCATTCCGTGTTCGGCACGCGAGGCAATATCACCGCCGGTACCCGGTTCAGGGAACCAGAGACGCTGAATATGGCGTTTGGCCAGTGTCATGGCGGCGTCGAACCGGATGATGGGAAATTTTTTCGCCACATGGAGAATAGTCTGAATCACGGCTTCCCGTGTTTCTGCGTTTAAAAAGTTCAGTTGTGCCGTATCGTTCCACGGCATGCTGGTGCCGTCGTTGCCGTGATAAATATATTTTTCACTACCGGTATGATGATCGACCCGTTTAAACACCACGGCGGCATCACTGCGTGAATAATAATGATCCTCCAGATAAATACCCACATGGTTGTCACTGGACAGATTGGGACCGTTGAATGAGTAGGAGGGAAAAGGGCTGTGGTCGAGTGAAATAAACCAGTCGGGATGTTCCAAAACCCATTTGCCATCAATACCGACATGATTGGGGACCATATCACCGGCCATGCGAATACCGCGTTTGGCGGCGCGTTGTTTCAGATTTTCATATGCAGACTCGCCGCCGAGGTCGTTTGCAATGACATAATCGTAAAGAGAGTATGCTGATGCCACAGCATCGGGGTTGCCGCACATTTGTTTGATTCGTTGTGATGCTTTACTGCGTTCCCATAAACCGATGAGCCACAGGGAGGTAAATCCCCATTCAGCCAGTTGGTCCAACTCTGCGTCCGGGATTTGATCAAGATGCGCGATATGGCGGTTGTATTTTTTGGAAAGCTGATCGAGCCAGACATAGGTGTTTTTGGCAATCATCACGGTTCTCGGCATCCAGTCGGCATCGGGACTGAAGCGTTCTTCATCCGGGGCAAGATGATCAAATTCGTAAACCCGGGTGGGAGCCGGACCGGCAAATGCCGGTTTGTTCTCTTCGCGAATAAAATCAAGACTGTTCAGGAGTTTATAGAGGTCTTTGCCCAGTATTGACCCCCAATTTTTGCGGATAAATTCGAGTTGCTCCGTCAAAGAATGCGGATGAGCCCTGAATGGAGCTGTCAGTACATCGAGTAGTGACTCTCCGCTGACGCCGCTGTTAAACGGTGCCGGAAGTTTTGAAAAAAATGCTTTCAGCTCGCGGATTATCACTCCATAACCGGTATTCTTGGCCAGCAGGGTATCATCGAAAAGTTCTGAATAGGCAGAAAAGGCCGGATTTTGATTGGAGAGCCAAAGCATCAACATCTCCTCGAGGGCCACCTCCTGATGGGGGATTTTTTCGCTCTCCTGCGACAGCCAGGTTTCCACATCTGTTTCGTTTCTATATACAGCTACCGGGGGAAACAGATCGATGAATTTGAGCAGGGTTTTTTTGACTTCTTTGTTTCCGACGATGGCGGCAAACGTTTTGTGTGCCCGGGCAAAGAGATCGGGATGTTTCGCTTTATACAGGTCGAGTACCACATGCATAATTTCATCGATCAATCCCAGGGCAAAAATTTCGCTCGCCTTGATAGCCTGTTCAGGATAGTTAATGAGGTCGCGCTTGGTGTTCATTTTCCGGGTGAACAAGTGACCGGCTGAAAAGTCAGCGAAAACCACATTGCCGCTTTTGGCAAAAATAGCTTGGTCGAATTCATAGTGGTCTCTTGCTTTTCTGGAAACGTGAAATTCATAGGTGAGAGGATAATTTGGATTCATAAATAATTGTTCATCATTGTTTTGTAAATGTGGTCTGAATGGATTATATATAGTATTTAAATAATTTACGAAAAAATAGCGACAAATCAAAAATTCTTTTAAATTTATGTTAATATTGTTGTTTACGTTGTTTGAAGAAAGAGGATATAATATGCCACTTGTAGTTGATTTGCAAGTTTCAATTGCCTATTTTTATACAGGTGTTGTTT
>CAZMUU010000354.1:0-3192 GCA_964569215.1 uncultured Cytophagia bacterium | reverse complement strand
AAAATATCATTAAAAACCTCCCCTTTGAAGGCACCTTTGAATGGCCGGTTCCCGAGATCGACACAGACAGTGCCCTGGTCAGAGTCTATGATACGGAAACAGGTGTCCCGGCCGATACCAGTGATTCACTCTTTACCATCCATTATGAAGCTGTCGTTCAGGAGGATTATGCACTCTACTTTGATGGTATCGATGATTTTGTCCAGGTTGCCAACGATCCCAGTCTTAATGTTGCCGAACTCTTTACCATAGAGTTCTGGATCAAAACCAGCAATCCAAGTCAGTCCTGGAGTCGCGTCCTCGAAAAAGGCTCCTGGGACGAATATTATATCGGATTCTACGGACGCCACGGTAAGATGCACGGCTCATTGCGAACCTATATTACCGGTGGATATACCCGAATGACGATTCCGGCAGGTCCCTCTAAAACGGTTATTCAGCCCAACACATGGTATCACGTTGCCGCAACCTATGATGGAAATCAGGCAACGATGTATATCAACGGCGTTCCCGAACTGACCAAAACAGCAGTGGTTTCGCCAAGAACTCTTTTGGGTGATCTCATTATCGGCGCCGTTCAGAGAGACCAGGATACTTATGAATATCATCTCGACGCCACGCTTGATGAACTGCGCATATGGAATGTTTCACGCACGACACAGGATATTGTCCAGTCGATATTCGACGAACTTACCGGTACCGAAGCCGGCCTGGTGGCTTATTACAACTTTAATGAAGGCAGCGGACAGACGCTTGTCGATTATACCACTCACGGCAATGACGGCCGGCTGGGCACGAGCGAAAACAGCGATGATTCAGATCCCTCCTGGATACTGTCGGACAGACCGACATCCGGTCCGTTTTATGCTTTCGGCAATATGGAAAAACCGGTATCAGAACTGGATGAAATACAGTCACCGGATCAGTTCCAGTTGCTGCAAAATTACCCCAATCCCTTCAATGCCACCACGACCATTTCTTTTAATGTTCCGGCATTGAACAACGGGCAGGTTGAAATCCGCTTGCAGGTGTTTGATCTGCAGGGTAGAATTATCAACACTCTGGCCAGAGGTGTCTATCCTTCGGGAATGCATCAGGTTGAGTGGAATGGCTCGACCAGCCAGGGGCTGTTGGCTGCTTCCGGAATGTATTTCATAAGACTTGAGGCAGGTGATTATAGCGCCACCAAACGCATGATTATGCTCAAATAGATATAAAAAAAGGCATCCCCTTAACCAGGGGATGCCTTTTTCCTACGTGTTTAACCCTCAAGTAAGCTTGACAAGCTTGACCTCATCTGTTTCTGTATCCCATGTTGCCATTGTTGACGTACCGCTCAACCAGCCGGACAGTTCTCCCGGATTGACGACAATCGGAGGACCCGGACGAATATCAATTTCATGCAAGTGGCCATATAAAATCAAATCATAACATCCGGATTTTACAAGCGAATCGAGGACGATAGGATCATGCAGCATGATAACCGATCTGCCGTCCAGCTCCAATTCATACGGCGGTTCAAAAATCCTGCCGGAAAAAGCCTTTGCCAATCCCGCGCGCTCGCCGTCATTGTTTCCATAGACAATGGTAAGCGGAGCCTTGAGCTCGTCAAGCGCCCGCGTGACAAATGGCGCCACCAAATCTCCGGCATGTAAAACATGTCCGACGTGTTGATCATTGCAAAAATCCACTGCCTGGTGCAGCATCGGTAAATTGTCATGACTATCACTCATCAAAGCAACTTTCATAAATACTCCTTTTTAGTATTAAATTTAATATTCACGCCATCCTGAAATGACGAATCCCCAAGTCAATAATGAGGTGTTTATCACGTTACAGACCCGTTGTCAGTCACGCATTTCCTGAAGAAATGAGTGCGAAAAGGTTTCAGTGGTATTTGATTGTTTTACTGTTTTAATAAAAAAAGCAGATTCGTCTGTGAGCCGCGACCTCGTTATATAAACAAGATAGAGAAAATAGGTGAAAAATCGTAGGGAAAAGTGATCATCCCCGGAGCAGAAGAACAAAAAGGGAATTCCTCCGCCCGGGGATTTTCGATTCAGCGGAGATAAAGCAGTTTACGGCTTTGCCGGCGATCAAAGGTCTCGAGTACACAAAAATAAATTCCCGAAGAATAGGAACCTGCATCCCAAAGCATTTGATATCGTCCGGCATCGCGATGGCCATCAATCAGGGTTTCAACGACTTGGCCGATATGATTATAGATGGACAGAGTGATATTGCCCTCGCGGGCGAGGGAAAATTCTATTTTGGTCGCCGCATTAAATGGATTTGGATAGACCGGATGCAAAACAAAGTCCTGCGGCAATGTACCGTGCCGCTTAACCGCTAGAATTTTTGAAAACGTGACCGTTCCGTCAAGATCAATCTGTGCCAGTCGGTAATAGATATTTTTATCCATACGAGAAATGCCGGTATCCTGAAAGCGATAAAAATTGGTTTCTGCTGTGGTGCCGTTACCGGCGACAAAACCGATGGTTTGCCATGCGGATGACGGCCGGTTTAAGCGCCTCTGGATGTCGAATCCATAATTATTCTTTTCGCTTGCGGTTTGCCACCACAGCGAAACCCCGCTCTCATCGATGTCTGCATTAAATGCTACCAATTCAACCGGTAAACCACCGTCATTGGTGCGCAGAATCGTGCCGTTGTCTCCGACGATGATGCCGGTATGATTATCGAGAAAATAAACATCCGAAAGCGTTTCACTGCAACGGCTGATTTGCCGGTGCCAGGAAAGACCGGCGTCAGTGCTCCTTAACACCAAACCGTCTTCTCCAACGACATAGCCCGTTGAGGGGTCGACAAAGTGAACGGATAATAAATCCTCTGTAAAAACCCCGCTCAGGATCAAAGACCAGGTCTGGCCGGCATCGACGGTGCGTAAAAAGGTTCCATCCTGACCAACCACAATACCGGTCTGGTCGTCGGCAAAATCAACATCGTAAAGCCGTTTGGTCGTATAAGGACCACCACCTTCCTTTTCAACCGTGGTCCAGTTTTGTCCCTGATCGGTCGTGCGAACAATTGTTCCAAACATTCCAACTGCGATACCCCTGTCAGCATCGGCAAAATCCAGAGCAAACTGATCAAAGAAACTGTTTGTAGAAGTGGCCGGACTCCAATTCTCTCCAGCATCAACAGAACGATAAATATCACCGGATGCACCGA
>CAZMUU010000353.1:0-3194 GCA_964569215.1 uncultured Cytophagia bacterium | reverse complement strand
GCTGTTGCCCTTTTTCATCGCCATGATCGTATCTCTAATGCTGGTAACCTTTATTCCGGAATTGACCATGTATCTGCCCGGAATTTTGGGTTTTTAACGGTGCAGAGAGCTTTAGCAGCGGTATGATTAGAAACGGTTCTGAAAAGTAATCTTTGCATCTATTTTATTGAAATGCAAAAGCGTTGTCTGCAATCCTGTTCTTTGAAAACCCTGAACCCTGAATATCGATTCAAAAAATAGCGGTGAATCGTCCTTTAGATAGTTTTGTTCAAACGCTCTCAGATGATCCGGCGTTGTAAAATAATCGACCATAGAGATATGTCCGACATCATGCGTTGAGGCAAAAATAAGGATGGCATTATCATTTGTGCCGGGTAGCCTGGCGACAACGCCATAGTCTTCAACGTATTCGGTATCCGAAATGGTAGAAGCATTATAGGAATAAACCGTGTCTTCTTCCGCATCGATAAAATCAAGCTGGTTGGGATAGATTTGATAATTAAAACTCAGATTGCCGACAAGGTTGTTGAGAAGGCGAAACGTCTTAAAAGAGCCGATAAAAATAATGTTTTTGCTCCTTATATCCTCCCACTGCAGATTCGAAGATAGCTTTAATTCAATGGCTTTATCGGCTTTCCAGAATGTGGGAAGGATGTTGGTCAGACTCCACGGTGCGAATTTTCCTAAAAATGAATGCGTTGTCTGAGAAATGGCGCTGCTCTGCTCTTCTTTTTGATTCAGCCAGGCCTGCATGTCTTTATCGGAATTGATCTGAACATCACGGACGTACAAAAGCCGCCATTCCGGTGTATATTCTTTATAGAGGTAATAATCTCCCAATACGATCAGTGTCGGCAGGTCGTTTTTAATAAATGTGGACCAAACCGGATTATCGGCAGGTATATACATAAATTCTGATTTCGAGCTTTCTTTATGTATCCAGAACCAGGCGATCAGCAGGGTTATAATAAGAAATGCAATATTAAGAGTGGGAAAAAGAATTCTGGAGGGTTGTGATTTGTTCTTTTGTTGTTCTTTAAAAACGACTCTGTAATGGCCTTTAGGAATAGAAAAAACCAGAGAATCCTTACATCCTTCATTAAGATAATAACTGTCCAATTTCTTGCGCAAATTATGGACATAAACCCGTACAGTGGTGTCGTCTTTTAAAGTTTGGTCATATTTTTTTCCAAAAACATCATAGGCAATGGTCGCTTCTTTCGGCTGTTGTTCCGCAAGTGAAGCTTTGACCAGATACGCCAAGAGTTGTTTATAGGTTTCAGAATCAGCAAATTCTCTGCTTTGCATGATTTTTTCGAGATGTGATTCTATTTTCTTTTTGTTCATTTTCTGCAATAAAAATGTGGAAAACATCTTTATAAATTATAGTTAACCGTTTTTATAAAAACAAGGAAAAGTTAATAGCCTGTTATTAACCGTTAATACGTTGATCCTATTGAATTGAATATGTAACTATATATAAAGACCTAAATTAACTCCACCTTAAAAGAGTTTTTACAACGTGGAATTTTTTCTTTCACAGATTTAACAGGAAGCTGAAAATATGCTACAAAAAAAATCCAGTGTTTATGCTCAGATCATTTTGTTTTTGTTCGTTTTCTGCTGTTTCATTTTATCTGCCGATGCATACTCCCGGGAAGAAGTGGTTCATTATAGCGGCACCCTGGATGAGCACGTCCGTCAGGTCTATTGTCTCAATAAGGAGTGGAGCTATCTGGAGAATTCGATGATCCGGCTCGATGAACTCGGCGCTTCAAATCAGTGGCAACAGGTGACTTTACCGCATACCTGGAACCGTTTCGATGCCGTCGATAACCAACCCGGTTATCGGCGTCAAGCCGGCTGGTACCGGAAGGAGATTTTCATTCCGCAACAGTACGACGGTCGTCTGATACTTGCTTTTGAAGGGGTGAACATGCAATGTGAGGTGTATGTAAACGAACAGCCGGCGGGTGGTCATGTAGGCGGTTAGGTCGGCTTTGAAATCGATATTACGCCCTTTATCAAACCCGGCACCATGAATACATTTGATGTTCGTGTCGACAATTCAATCGATCGCAATCTTATTCCCTCGCAAAAATCGGATTTTGTCATTTATGGCGGTATCTGTCGAGATGTTTGGCTAAAAGCGGTACCCGACATATATATTCGACAGGCGAGAATATCCACACCTCGCGTTGATGTCGAAACGGCTGAATCCGTCATCGATCTGGATATAATCAATACAACACCCTCTCCACAGGCGCTGCGTCTTTTGTTTACTCTTTTCGATGGCAAAGGTCAAAAAGTATGGCAGACGCAATTCGAGCGGACGATTTCCCCAGATGCCTCTACCACAACAATAGAGCTGCCATCGGTAGATAAACCAATGTTGTGGTCTTTGGATCATCCTCATCTCTACACCCTAAAAATTGATCTCAAGAGTCTGATCTGCCGGGATCAGCTGCAACAGCGATTTGGGTTTCGCTGGTTTGAATTTCAGGAGGGCGGTCCATTTTTTCTCAACGGTGAGCGCCTTTTGCTGCGGGGAACGCACCGGCATGAAGATCATGCCGGATATGGAAATGCCTTGCCGGATTCGCTGCATCGGCGGGATATGAGGATGATCAAAGAGATGGGCGCCAATTTTATCCGACTGGGACATTACCCGCAGGATCCCGAGGTCTATCGCGCCTGTGATGAACTCGGCTTGCTGGTGTGGGACGAATTACCCTGGTGTCGCGGTGGTATGGGGGGTAAGGTCTGGCAGGAAAATACCAGGCGTTTGCTGAAGGAGCAGATACTGCAAAACTATAATCATCCCAGCATTATACTCTGGTCTTTAGGTAATGAAATATACTGGTTGCCCGATTTTCCCGATGGGGATGACCCGGAGGCTTTGAACCGCTACCTTACCGGTTTGAATGAACTCGCCCATGAGCTGGACCCTTACCGGCTCACCACCATGCGCAAATATTATGACGGGGCGCATATAACCGATGTGTTTTCACCCTCGATCTGGGCCGGCTGGTATTCCGGTGTTTATAAAACCTACAAACGGGCGCTTGAAGACGCGAGAAAAAAATATTCCCGTTTTATGCATGCAGAGTATGGCGGTTCCAGTCATGTTGGCCGTCATGAAGAAAATCCCATTACGGGTGAGGGCAGACTAAAAGAGAACGAGTGGGCTGAAC
>CAZMUU010000352.1:0-3194 GCA_964569215.1 uncultured Cytophagia bacterium | reverse complement strand
ATTCGGTACAACGTTGTCGATGAGCTCCCGGGTCGGATAATTCTTACCAGGCCATCTTTCGTGATCCCAATAGCCACCGGTAATCCAGCTTCCTTTGGGCAGTTCCCTTGATTTTTCTTTCAGGCGTTGACAAAATGCCTCTTCGTTATCGGCGTCCCGTAAATCGATCTCCTGTAAGGCAAACCCTCCATCCATCAGATGTAAATGGGCATCATTAAAGGCAGGTATGAGTAGACGCCCACCCACATCAATCGAGCGACCGGAAAAAGGGCCATCATGGTGGTAAATTTTTTGAATGATACCATTTACAACCAGAACCGAGTCACCCGCACAATAGCCATAAAGAGGAGACCAGATTTTCGCATTTTTTAACAACAATTTCATAGAGATTGTATTTCCGCCTCGTGTCTATGGTCTGGTCTTCATTTTATAGGTAAGCACAAACCGGGTTATCTGCGTGAATAAAACCCCTACCCAAAAATAAAAAAAAACATTTTGAAAAAGAGGTACGGACATTTGCAAAACTTTGTTCAGATATATAGCTGCGATCAGTGCCGTTAGCAAGTATGCCAGAGAGCCGGCCCGTTTAGTTGTGTAAAGTTCGAGCCGTTGTGCTATCATTGCCGTAAGCAGATTAATGGCCAGCCACGCTAAAACAAGAGCACCGATTTCAACGATCCACGATTGAATACTGAAAGGAGAAATCGCAGAGAATTCTGAAAAGGCATTCTCTGCGATATTTGCAAAGCACCCTAACAGAGGAAAACCACACTGATAAGCATAATTAAAATGTATACGCCGAGCATCACCAGAAAGGAAACGACGGTATAGGCCAGTACTTTTTCTTTTGGGCACTGCATCAAAACAGGTAGTCCGACATAAAAAAGGTACACGGAATAGAGGCCCAGGAGCGAAAGGATGGATAGAATTGGAAAAATAACAAAAATTGAAGCAACCGCTGAGGCCGTATAGCTATAGGCGACCAATTTGAATGCTGCCATTTCATCCTTTTGTGCATTAAAACTGGGTGCAAGGGCATTGATAATATAAGCTGCAATATACATTCCGATGATGATGAGAATAAAAGTAACGATGGCCATGATCAAAGCGGTGAAGAACCCCACGCGTTCCTTCAAAAAATATCCAAACATAATATGCCGTAAAAACTGGGCAATGACAGGAATGGCAATGAGGTAAATAAGATATTCTTTGACAATATCGACAGAGGTCTTGTCTTCGGCTTTAATTTTTTCCCATTCTGCCTTTGGTGAAAATAACAGATTTTTAATACGGTCGATAATCATGTTCATAGTTAAACCTCCTCATAGATAAGATAGACTATTAAAATAGATTAGGCACCCACCCATACATTTTCCCGGCCGACCTTGTCGCGAAGCCGGTCAACAAGTTCCAGAGTAGGTGAGACCTTCAGGGATTTGGATTTGAGCATATAATTTTCATTATCATCAATAATGAGTTTTATATATACCGGTATTTCGCCGCTGTGTTGATTGAGTATTCTCCTCACTTCATCGAGAATTTCAGTTTCAGAATGACCGGTTTGGATGGCGAGGCACAGACTCTTTGTAAAACGTTCCCGGGTCTGTTCGAGTGGAATAACCTCATCAAGGATCAGTTTAGCTTCGTCACTATCGCGAAAATTGACTTTGCCTTTAACCATCACCATGGAATCATCATACAAGAGTTCTCGGTACTCTTCATACTGATCTGAAAATGCGATCGATTCTGCAGTGCCGCCAAAATCTTCGAGTTTGAGAAAAGCCATTGGGCGTTTCTTACGATCGTAATGAATCTTAATTTCAGAAATAATGCAACATATTCTGGCAGTAGAACCTTCTTTCATGGTATTAAGGGATTGCAGGGTGACATTAGAAAACGTTTTCACCTCTTCACGATAGCGATCCAGCGGATGGCCGGAGAGATAAAACCCCAATACGTTTTTCTCTCGATTGAGCTTTGTTTGTTGATCCCAATCTTTTAATTCCGCCAACGACGGAGCGGCGATCTCGACATCATCATCGTTATCGAAAATGGACGTCTGGCCATTGGCCTTATCCGTTTGGGTACGATGAGCATATTCAATGGCGGTTTCGATGCTTTGAAACAGTTGAGCCCGGTTTCCTTCCAAACTGTCCATTGCGCCTGCTTCGACCAAACTTTCAAACATCTTTCTGTTTGTTGCATGGAGGTCGACGCTGCTGCAGAGATCAAAAATTGTTTTAAAGGGGCCATTTTTCTCACGGGCGTTAACGATTGCTTCAATAGCACCTCGTCCGACATTTTTTATAGCTCCGAGGCCGAACTGTATACCGTTTTTGGTAACGATAAAATCGGCGCAACTTTGATTAACATCCGGTGGTAACACCCTGATACCCATTCGCCGGCATTCTTCGAGCAGTACAATCACCCGGTCCGTACTGTTCATTTCACTGCTTATGGTGGCAGCCATAAATTCAGCAGGATAATATACTTTTAAATAGCCGGTTTGATAGGCAACGAGCGAATAACAGGCAGCATGTGATTTATTAAAACCGTATCCGGCAAATTTCTCCATTAAATTGAATATCTCGTTTGCCTTTTTTTCGTTCAGGCCTTTCTTCTGTGCACCTTCGACAAATTCAGCCCGCATCTCAATCATGACGTTTTTTTTCTTCTTTCCCATTGCGCGTCTGAGAACATCGGACTTGCCCATGGAAAATCCGGCAATGTCACTCGCCATTTTCATGACCTGTTCCTGATAAACTGCTATACCATATGTATCTCTGAGGATGGGTTTAAGCATGTTATGAGGATACTCGAATTCATTTGACCCCTTTCTATTTCGAATAAAGGCATCGATATTATCCATCGGTCCGGGCCTGTAAAGGGCATTCATGGCAATGAGATCTTCAAGGCAATCGGGTTTGAGCTTTTTCAGGTATTCGCGCATACCCGAGCTTTCAAACTGAAAAACGGCTATGGTTTCACCGTTTGCGAATAGCTGAAAAATTTTGGAATCATCAAGTGGAATTTTTTCGATATCGAGATCAATGCCTCTGGCTTTGACACTGTTTATGGTTTTCTGAATAACGGTGAGGGTGCGTAAACCCAGAAAATCCATTTTTAGGACACCCATTTCCTCCAGCCAGCGCATATCATATTGTGTGGTGATATCGCCATCTTTGGTTTTATAG
>CAZMUU010000351.1:0-3205 GCA_964569215.1 uncultured Cytophagia bacterium | reverse complement strand
TCATTATCCATTTTGGTTCGTTTATTTGGTGAATCGTATTGTAGCTCTTGAGGCTTGTTTTTTAGAATGAAGGCAAGTTCTATGATATTACACCGGTAGAAAAATGCGGATAACTATTATAGCCCCGGGCCCGGGAATACGATCGGGAAATGAGATAAATATTATTCTTGCAAATACGGATAATCTGCAATATATTATGGCTTAAATTCATCCCAAGATTTTTCAAGGAGGTGATTGCCGTGTTTCCAGCGGTAGGAATGCCGGAAATGTTTATTATTCTGGTGGTGGTTCTTTTGCTTTTTGGTTCCAAACGATTGCCCGAGTTGGCAAAAATAATCGGAAAAAGCATGCGGGAATTCAGAAAAGCAGCTGAAGAAGTCAAACGAGAGATTGATATTTCAGATGACCTGTAATCTGTTGAAAATTAATTTCTAGTCCATAAATAGTGGAGGATTTGATATGATGTTACCAAGCGGTCCTGAACTGCTTATTATCGTCTTTATTATTCTCTTGTTATTCGGTGCCAAACGGTTGCCGGAGCTGGCAAGTGGGTTGGGAAAGGGCATCCGGGAGTTCAAAAAGGCCACACATTCGGACCCGGAGCCGGAGGAGAAGAATTCCAAGTCGAGTGAAACAAAACCAGAAGAACAAGAATAGAAGGACCCGAGTTTTGCATTTAACGGAATTGGCCTATACGCAACTCCGTGGTAAATTGGATCGTTCAGACCTCTCATGCGAAAAGCTGGTTGATCTCTATATTGAAAACATTCATGAACAGGAATCATTAAACGCTTATATAACTGTATTTGAGGATAATGCCCGGCAGAGGGCTATTGAGATCGATAACCGCATTGCAGGCGGGCAGGCGGGAATGTTGGCCGGAATGGTTGTAGCCATAAAGGACAACATCGTCATGAAAGGCGTTCCCACCACCTGTGGCTCCAGGATTTTGTCGAATTTTGTGCCACCTTATGATGCAACGGTCATCAGGAAATTGCTGGAACAGGATGCCATCCTGATCGGAAAAACAAATCTCGACGAATTTGCGATGGGCTCATCGACAGAAACGTCGACTTTTGGTGCGACCAGGAATCCGCACGATACTGATCGGGTTCCCGGTGGCTCGTCGGGAGGGTCGGCTTCCGCAGTTGCTGCCGGTTTATGCTGTGGTGCGCTGGGCTCGGATACGGGCGGATCGATCCGCCAGCCGGCGAGTTTTTGCGGTGTGGTTGGATTGAAACCCACGTATGGACGCGTTTCGCGGTTCGGATTGGTTGCTTTTGCCTCTTCTCTCGACCAAATCGGGCCTCTTTCGCAGACTGTTTCGGATAACGCTCTTTTATTAAAGTCAATTGCCGGTTATGACCCGAAGGATTCGACTTGTGCAAATGTTGCCGTACCGGACTATGACTCTTTTTTGCGGCAGGAGGTCAAGGGATTAAAAATCGGCAAGCCGGTGGAGTATTTTTCACGTGGTTTGGATCCCGAAATCAACAGAGCTATAGAAAATGTTCTGGAATCGCTGGCCCGGCGGGGAGCTGAAATCGTAGAGGTTTCTCTGCCCAATCTGGAATATGCTATATCCGCCTATTATATTATCGCCACGGCTGAAGCATCGTCGAATCTGGAGCGATTTGATGGCGGACGATATGGCTTTCGAAGCGCAAAAGCCAAAAATCTGGAAGAAATGTATGTTAAAAGCCGTAGCGAAGGCTTTGGTCCGGAAGTGAAAAGGCGTATTATGCTGGGAACCTTTGTGCTTTCATCCGGTTACTATGATGCCTATTACCGCAAAGCGATGCAGGTGCGGACGCTTATAAAGAATGATTTTGATCGCGTTTTTAAGCAAGTCGACTGTCTGATTACCCCCACCAGTCCAACCACGGCATTCAAACTCGAAGAGAAATTAGATGATCCTTTGCAAATGTATCTCTCCGATATCTATACGGTTTCGGTGAATCTCGCCGGTTTGCCGGCGCTCTCTCTGCCTTGCGCAAAAGATCACCAGGGATTACCTGTCGGCATTCAGTTTATTGCAAAGCCTTTTGATGAGGGCATGCTTTTTCGCATTGCCGATCATGTAGAGGGAAATCACATCTGCTGATCATCCAGCCATAAGCAGACAATCAGGGATGGAGAAAGCTATGACGATCGTCAATTATGAGCCAATTATTGGATTGGAAATTCATATACAACTGTTAACCCGCTCAAAGATATTTTGTTCGTGTTCTGCTCAATTCGGGGGCGAACCCAACACACAGGTTTGTCCGGTTTGTCTTGGAATGCCGGGCGTTTTGCCTGTCTTAAATCAGAATGTTGTGGAATATGCGTTAAAATTGGGATTGGCCACGGATTGTGAGATCAATCCGAGGGCACAATTTGCCCGTAAGAACTATTTTTACCCCGATCTACCCAAGGGCTACCAGATTTCACAGTTTGAAAAGCCATTTTGTCAAAATGGCAAGATTGACATCGAGATGGGTGACTTTGTGCGGTCGGTGCGGTTGACCAGAATCCACGCGGAAGAGGATGCCGGCAAATCCATGCATGCAGAAGCTTATGTCGGAACGGATGAAACGCTGGTGGATGTCAATCGCTGTGGAGTTCCGCTTCTGGAGCTCGTTACTGAACCTGACATTCGTTCTCCTGAAGAGGCGGCTTGTTTTTTGATGCATCTGCGACAACTGGTTCGCTATCTCGGGATTTGTGACGGTAATATGGAGGAGGCAAGCCTGCGCTGCGACGCAAATATTTCCCTGCGTCCGAGGGGGGAGAAGGGCCTGGGGACAAAGACGGAACTGAAAAACATGAATTCCTTCAGTCACGTTGAGAGTGCGCTGAATTATGAAATTTCCCGCCAATATCAGATGCTTTCCAATGGTGAAAAGATAGAACAGGAAACGCGAATGTGGAATGTGGATCGCGGCATCACCGAATCGATGCGCTCCAAGGAATTTTCGCACGATTATCGCTATTTTCCCGATCCTGATCTGGTGCCTGTTGTCACTGACGATGCCTGGATCGAACGGGTCCGGCGCGATCTGCCTGAACTGCCGCTGCAGAGAAAAAAACGCTTTATCAAAGAATATGCTTTGCCCGAATATGACGCCAAAATTTTGACGGAAGACAGGGCGATTGCAGATTTTTTCGAGGCGGTTGCAGTCAAGGTAAAAGACAAAAAAACGGCGAGCAACTGGGTGATGGG
>CAZMUU010000350.1:0-3208 GCA_964569215.1 uncultured Cytophagia bacterium | reverse complement strand
TCTGATCTCTGTCATCTGGCCTCTGCTCTCTACCATTTGAACCGAATAACCCGGAGTGCTATCGTGCCATTACAACCTTTCGATCTCATTATTTTGACGGCGGCCAACGATATTCAGGCCGACAATTACCGCCGGCAGATCGCCTGGCGGCGACACCATCAACTGCTGCCTGAAGAAACCGGTTTTGAAATCATCGCCGATCCCGGCGGTCAACGCATCGGTTCCGGCGGCAGTACCCTGTATGCCCTGCGGCACATGCTGCAACAAAACGGCTCTGCCGTTAAAGAGACCTTTGCCGGCAAGCGCATCCTCATTCTCCATTCCGGCGGCGACAGCCGCCGTCTGCCCGCCTGGTCTCCGATCGGCAAAATCTTTGTGCCATTGCCGTCAAAACGCTACCAGACCCTGTTCGATATCATGATCCACAACTATGCCGAGCTGCCACGTCTCGACGACGGACAGGTTATCGTCGCCTCCGGCGACGTGTTGCTCAATTTCGCTGCCGAGGCAGTGCAGTTTGAACCTCACGGCGTTACCGGACTGGCCTATCCCGATGTCGCTGCCGTGGCACAAAATCACGGCGTCTATCTGATCGATGAGATTCTGGTGCAGCAAAATTTCGCCACCGTGGCCGGATTTTTACAAAAGCCGGGCCAGCAGCAATTGCAAAAACAGCAGCCGCAATCGCAAAAATTCTGGATCGATACCGGCATCGTTCATTTCAGCTATGAGGCTCTGAAAACCCTGCTGGATTGTGATCAACTGACCTCTGCAATCGAAAAGGGCCGCTCCTTTAATCTATATAGCGATTTTATCGATGCTTTTTTGCAAAAGGGCGATATTCCGGATGCCGGGAAGCTGGGTAACCTGCCTTTTTACGTCAGCCTTTTGCCCTATTGCGGCTTTTTCCATGTCGGCCGCACCCGCGAGTTTGTCGATAACCTCTATACCATCACCCACGCCAGCACCCTCTATCGCTTTGCCAATTCGGTGCGCTCGAACGCGTTTTATTTCAGCGATCTCAAAAACGGATTTGTCTATAACAGTTTTATCGACAGCGACGATATTTCAGTGACTTTACCGGCTGTGGTTGAAGGGTGCCATATCGATCACTCACTGCATCTGCAAGGTGAAAATTTGCTCACCGGTCTGCCGGCGGAGTGCGGCGATATACGCCTTGACAAGGGCATTTGCCTGTCGGTGTTTCCGTTGCATAACAACGACTGGTGCGCTGTGATTTATGGAATGGATGATGTTTTAAAATACGACGCCGGCGATAAACGCTGCACCTTTATGAATCAATCCATTAAAATATGGATGCAGGAACGCAAGCTCAACGACGAAACGCTGTGGCCCGATAGCGATTCCAGGCCGTTGTGGCAGGCGCAGCTCTTTCCCTGCAGCAAAAGCGCCAAAATGGCGGTAAAGCTGGCTTTGCAGCTCGCTGCCGGAGACCTGTCTGGGTGGCAAAGTGCATCGCGTTGCTCCATGGCTCAGATACTGCAACAACTCGACCCGGATCGCGTCCTGCAACTGCAAAATGAAATCCAGCGCCGCGCCGTTCTCGCCAATCTTGCCGATGAGTTTACCCCCGATTCTTCCTGGACGTTTGACGCTCTCATCGATCTCTGTAAGGAAAACGATGATTTTTTACGCCTGGGCAAGGTCCTGTTGCGCCTGCAGTCGAAATCACATGATTTGCTGTTCAAATCGCGTCTGCAGTATCTGTTGTCGCGATTATCGGCATTGCATGAAGAGGGAAAATTTGAAAAAAAAGGCATTGCCATCGATCTGCACGAGCGGCAATGGCAGGACAAGGCGTTTGCCAATATCGGCGATGCGGTTGAGCGCGGTCTGGAAAAATTCGACACCTCTATTGTCGATCCTCATCTCGCCATTCGCAGCGACGAGGTGGTATGGGTTTGTCTGCCGGCGCGTCTCGATTTTGCCGGCGGCTGGTCCGATACACCGCCCTATTGTCTGCAGCAGGGCGGAAGCGTGCTCAATGCCGCGATCAAGCTCAATAATCAGTATCCCATTCAGGTCATCGGCAAACGGCTCGAGGATGCGGTGATACGCATCAACAGCATCGACCTCGGCGCTTCGGTGACGGTATCGAATCTGTCGCAAATGCTCACCTATACCGACCCCTCGGACTGGACCTCGCTGGTCAAATCGGCGTTTTTCGCCTCCGGCGTCATTTCTCCGGATTACCGCGGTGATCTGACGACGCTGCTGCAACATTTCGGCGGCGGCATCGATCTGACTCTGTTCAGCGCTTTGCCGTCGGGATCCGGACTGGGCACATCGAGCATTCTCGGCGCCGGCATTATCTCCTGTTTGTCGACCCTGTTCGGTATTCAGCTTTCCACTGAAGAGCTGTTTGTGCGCACCAGCATCACCGAACAGCTCATGACCACCGGTGGCGGCTGGCAGGATCAGATCGGTGGCGTTGTCGGTGGTGTCAAGTTAATCCGCACCCGCCCGGGGTTCTCGCAAATGCCGCGCCTCTCATGGACCAGCCTTTCGTTCGCCGATCACAATAGCGAGGATCGCTTTTTGCTCTATTACACCGGCTATCGCCGTATGGCCAAAAACATTCTGCGGCATATCGTCGGCCGTTTTCTCGATCGTGATCCCCAGGCGCTGCAAACGGTTGCAGAGCTGAAACAGCTCTCCGTCGACATGAAGCGCCACCTCGATAACCGCGACATCGATGCCTTTGGCCGCAGCATTGCCGGAGCCTGGACATTGAACAAAATTCTTGATGCAGAGTCCACGACGGATGACATAGACGCTATTTTGCAACAAATCGATGACTATACGCTCGGCGCCAAGCTGTTGGGCGCCGGTGGCGGCGGTTTTTTATTCATCGTCGCCAAGGACCAGGGGGCCAAAAACCGCATTATCGACCATCTGCAACAACACCCACCCAATGACCGCGCCCGCTTTTTCGATTTTCAAATCGACAGCGGCGGTCTCTTTACCAGCGTTTTATAATTCCCACCCAACGTTTTAACCGGAAAAACATTTCGCACCAAGCCGCCAAGCCACGGAGAAACGATGATCAGAGATCAGATGTTCAGAATGAACTATTTTGATATCTTGTGCAATTTTTCATTGATTACGCCCTTTCAGGGCTTGGATTTTGGTTGATCATTACCCGGGGCGATGCCCCGGGCTGATGTAAACCGCCCCGTTGGGGCTA
>CAZMUU010000349.1:0-3235 GCA_964569215.1 uncultured Cytophagia bacterium | reverse complement strand
TGCGGGTCATTCTAAATGGATTTGGATTTCAATACATCTATGTACATAGATGTTATTGTTTTATTATCCTTCTGCAATGATTTGCACTTTTGATAAAGCCCGCGACAAAAATCTGTTTTAATGGTCAAGCAGACTTAGGTAAAAATGATCTCGCCTCCGGCCGCAATTTCATAGAATTTACCGACATTGATGATATCCTCGGTTTCCTCGGTAAAATCATCCTTTGTCAGGTGAAACATATCCACAGTTGCCTTGCAGGCGTAGAGTTTGGCGCCGGCAGCGTGTACCATTTCGATGAATTCGGCAACAGGAGGGATGTCAAGTTTATCCATCTCCCTTTTCATTTGAGCGGTTGCAAAAGCAGACATGCCCGGCAATATCCCTATCAGCGAGGGAAGATGCATGGCCGGATTACCGACAGTCGCAACCTTGATTTTGTTCATGCGCTTTTTAATGATGGTTTCAAGACCGAAAAAGGTAAAGAAAATATTGGCCTCGATGCCATCCATGCGGGCACCATTTGCCATAATTAAGCCGGGATAGACGCCGTCAAGTGATCCTTTTGAAATAATCACGGATACTTTCTTGATCTTTTCATTCGACATTTAAATACCTCCTGATTGTATAACGATAAAAACAGACATCTCAGACACATCCTTCAGGTTTGCCCAGTCCTGCAATTTTTGCTGCTTTTTTGGCCGGACCATCCGGAAAGAGAGAATAGATATCCTTGATTGGAATTCCTGCGTTGTTTTTGATTCGACGGATGGTTGGGATTTTTCCATTCTCTTTATAGTCTTCCCGCATGAAAATGAGCAGTTTCCAGTGTTTGTCGGTTAATTCATCGATTCCTTCGGCGTTTGCCAATTCTGAAGCGATCTCTTCTGTCCAATCATCAGGATCTACCAGAAATCCTTCTTCATCTACTTTAACTTGTTTACCGGCAAGATTTTTAACAGGCATAGTATGACCTCCTTGATGTTTACCTATTTTCTTTGATTACTTTTTTGTTTTCAGGTGTGTTGACCGATTTTATAAATTCAAGCATAAAAGCCATCGCTTTTCTAACGTCCGGGTCTCTCAGCTGTCTGAATAGCGATCTATAGGAAATGTCTTTCCCGGTATCGATTTCTATGTTTTGTATTTGCTCCAATGCATTTGAAAACGGAACGATCACATCCGGTTTTGTCAGGCTCTTTACTGCCCTGAGCAAGTACGGTAGGCTCTTGTTCAGCATTTCCAGGTCCTCGGGACTAAAATCGGCTATAACCGTGTCGAAAAGCCGGGCAGAGTGTCGCATAAATTGAAAATAGCCCTTCTCCTCGAATTTCTGCAGCCGCTGTAACAGTTCATCAAACATATCCTTGCTGAGGGGTTTGACGTCTTCGACGAGGTTGGCAGCGGATTCGAGTTGATTGAGGATGTTGATGAGCGTGCGTGTGTTGCGCAATAGTTTTTTCAACAAGAAGACCAGATCGCGGCTGTCAAAGTATATTGCCACATCCTGCAACTCTTCAACTGCCGAGTTGAAAACATCCGTGCCGATGAGTGTGAGATCGTTTTTCAACTCTTTCCACTCTTGCCGGCCTTTCTCCTGTTCCGCCATTCGGGCAGTGATGCGGTCGAGTTTTTTGTTGATCTCTTCAAGTTGTTGTTGAACCTTTACATCATTCATATCAACTTCTCCTCTTACCGGCGAGATTCATTTGTGCCTCAATCGGCAATTCCGCTCCTTTAAGCAACAAATTCCAGTACACCCAGCGAAAGATCATTTTACCCCAGTGATTCATGCGCGTCTCTTCAAGCAATGAAAAGGGTCCGATTCCCGGCAAGGGAAATTTTCCGGGCAAAGGTTCGACGTCATAATTGAAATCGATCAAGATGCCTTTGCCAAAACCGGACTCGATAAAACAGTTTGCATGACCATCAAAACCCGCTTTAAGGGGCCTGTTTTCTGTTGCCCGAATAAAATTTTCAAATAATATATCCGCCTCAAAATGGGCCACAGAGCCTGCTTTTGAACTCGGCAGATCTGTGGCATCACCGATAACGAAGATGTTTTCATAAGCTTTGGACTGCAGCGTGCCCGGATCCGTCGGAATAAAATTGATATCATCTCCCATACCTGAATCAGCAATAAATTCAGCTCCCATATTCGTCGGTATCGTAACCAGCACATCATAGTCGATTTCTTTTTCATCCCAGGAAACGATTTTGTTTTTATCGCTGTTAACCGAACCGATATTGAATTCAGCGGTGAGATGGATATTCTTTTTTTCAAGAAATTTGCCTAAAAATTTTGAGGCGATCGGTTTTGTAAACGCTCCGGGTAAAGGCGTGACGAACTCTATGTCCACTTTGTTGCGAATGCCTTGTTCGGTAAACCACCAGTCTGCCAGAAAAGCAAATTCGAGCGGGGCAACCGGGCATTTGATCGGCATTTCTGCAATATTAATAACGAGTTTACCCCCTTCCCAGGTTTTGAAAAATTTTCCAAGTGCACATGCCCCTTCCACCGTGTAAAAATCAAAAATATTTTGTCTCCAGCCATCCCCCTGCATGCCTTCCGTCTCTTCCGGATGAATTTTGCTGCCGGTGGCGATGATCAGATAATCATAGGAAAGTACTTTCCCATTGCTCAATTCTACTTTGTTCTCTTTTGGACGTACGCCCTCGATTTTTGACATGATAACATTAATCCCGGTGGGGAAATAATCCCGTTTTGGTTTCATGACATCTTCTTTTGTGTAGATGCCGAACGGAATGAATAAATATCCCGGTTGATAATAATGCGTTTCATATTCATCCACGAGGGTAATATCCCAGTCCGATCGGTCTAGTACGGTCGCCAGCTTGTTGACCATGATCGTTCCCGCCGTACCGCCTCCAAGAATGACCAGCTTTTTCATTTTCACCTCAGTATGTTTTTAAAATTTATTTTCAATTTTCTCGATTCACTATAATTACAAATATTTTCATGGATTATAACCATTTGCTCAGTCATTTGTCGAGAGAATGCCGATAAATCAATGCTTTTAAATCAGCGCAATCAACCGTCGTTCGGTATATAATACAGTCTCTGCAGGAAGGAAGAGGATGCGAACACTTTTCTGTGGTTGCCCAGCACGGTTTTTCATAATTATTCAGTGCCGCACATTGAGAACGCTTCTCTTCACTGCATTGTCTTATTTTCCAGCAGGGCACCAGGGCAAACAGGCGCTTTATACCCTTATAA
>CAZMUU010000348.1:0-3245 GCA_964569215.1 uncultured Cytophagia bacterium | reverse complement strand
GATATAAGGGTTGTATCTGCATTTCCGATCTTAAAGTTTATAATCGGATCGGCGGCATCATAAAGTGGTTCTATCATCTTCCAGGTCACACCACTTTCAAGCCAGTCCGGGGATAAAACCGGATAAATCGTAACCCTTATACTGTCGCCCTGGCCAAAAGAATTGCTCTGAGACAAAATCAATTCAGCTGATTCAACTGTGGCGGAGTCAAGATATACGGAAGGATAGAAACGCATGATCGTATGGGTGCGAATGTTGTTATACTGGCCGAGTAAAAAATATTCATTATAACCGGTCGAAGGTGTTTTCCATAGCTCCGCGGTATCCACCGCTTTCAGGGTTGCGGTTACGAGCTCGCCTTTATTATCCCGAATGAGCGCTTCATAACCATTGGGAATCGATTTATCCTGGCTGCAATTCCAGATAAAAATCGTCAACAACAACAATAGGTATAATTTTTTCATAAAATATCCTGAGCACTGGTTAAGGGTTTGCTTGTAAAACGTTATTACAGAAAACAAGTTCCGGGTTTATTTGAGGCAAAACCTTACATAAAAAAGGGCAATCTTCGAGATTGCCCTCTATATATTTTTTTGTCGACTTTGACTATTTTTCAGGCTGTTCGCTCTCAGATTCTTTCTCTTCTGTTTCGACATCTTTGTCTTTCTTTTCTGCTTTTGCTTCTCGTTTTTGCCGTTGTTTTTCTATTTTTTCCGCCTTGAAGGACTCATAACCGACGAGCTCAAAAATCGCCAGAGGCGTGTTATCTCCATTTCGACGGCCGATTTTTATAATACGGGTATAACCACCATTGCGATCCTGATACCGTGGGGCGATTTCATCAAACAATTCTTTAACGATTTCCTTTTGTCTTATCGTACGAAGAACCATTCGTCTGGCATGCAAGTCGCCGCGTTTGGCAAAGGTAATTAGACGCTCAACGACCGTTCGAGCTTCTTTTGCCTTTGGAGTAGAGGTAACGATACTCTTGTGCTCCAAAAGCGATGTCGCCAGATTGGCCAGCATGGCCTTGCGATGACTGGTGGTTCGCCCGAGTTTTCTGCCTGATTTTAAATGTCTCATTTTATTATCCTTGTGCGCTACAAAGTTATACTATTCATCGGATTTTTTCAAATACTTGTCGACATCCATACCAAAATGGATCCCTTTTTCTTCGAGAATTTTGGTCAATTCACTCAGGGACTTGCGGCCGAAATTTCTAAATTTAAGCATTTCCTGTTCATCGCGTTTGACCAAATCACCAATGGTTTTAATATTAGCTGCAGCAAGACAATTATGCGATCGAACGGATAATTCGAGTTCGTCAACGCTCATCTGCAGCAGTTTGCGAATCCGCATGGTTTCTTCGTCAATTTCTGCCGGTTCTTCTTCTTCAGGTTCGATATCAAAGTTGATAAAGAGCTCAATATGATCTTTGATTATCTTGCCGGCATAGCTCAAAGAATCATCCGGGGTGATACTGCCATCGGTAAGAATTTCCAAAATGAGGCGTTCATAGTCTGTTTTTTGACCGACACGTGTATTTTCAACCGTATAGGTTACCCGCGTCACCGGACTAAAGATGGAATCAATGGGCACGGTTCCGATGGGCATATCGGGCATTTTATTTTCATCTGCCGGTACGTATCCACGGCCGCGGCCAATGCGCAGTTCAAGTTTAAATTCAGCTTTATCATTCAAAGTGGCAATGTGCTGTTCAGGATTGAGGATCTCAAATCCAGTACCGGCCGCTTGTATATCCGCAGCGGTAAAATCCTTTGCCCCTTTTAAATCAATGACAATCTTATCCGGTTTTTTATCGATAAGTTTGATTTTCACCTGTTTGAGATTCAACACAATTTCGGAAACATCTTCCTGTACACCATCGATGGTGCTGAATTCATGCACAATACCATCAACACGAAACATGGTGATAGAAGCACCGGGAATGGATGACAAAAGAACTCTTCTCAAAGCATTGCCTATGGTGGTGCCGAATCCACGTTCCAGAGGTTGAACAATAAATTTTCCGTATGTATTATTATATGTCGATTCATCCAATTCGATGCTTTCAGGCATCTGAAATGTCGGTAAGGCCATATAATGCTCCATTTAAATTAATCATTAGATTTAATTATTTAGAATACAACTCGACGATCAGGTTTTCGTTAACATTCACAGGAATCTGATCGCGGGAAGGTACTTCCAGAATTGCACCCTCCATTTTCGCTTTGTCTAAAGATAGCCATGGAACAAGTTTTCCGTCTCGGACTTTTTTCATCGAATTGTGAATCATTTCCAGCTGTCTGCTTTTTTGTTGGATGCGGATCAGATCACCGGCTTTTACCTGGTATGATGGAACGTCGACGAGTTGTTCGTTAACCATCACATGGCGATGTCGTATTAATTGTCTGGCTTGAGAGCGTGAAGAGGCCAAACCTAACCGGTGGACAATATTATCAAGGCGAAATTCAAGCATCTTGATCAAATTCTCACCGGTAATACCACTGGCTTTTTCCGCTTTTTCAAAATAGATGCGGAATTGTTGTTCCAGCAGACCATAAGTGCGTTTTACCTTCTGTTTTTCGCGCAACTGGATGGCATACTCGGATTTCTTGAATCGTCTCGTCCGTCCATGTTGCCCGGGAGCATATCCGCGTTTCTCAAAAGAGCACTTATTGGAGCTGCATCGGGCTCCCTTTAAAAATAGTTTCGCACCCTCGCGACGACATAATTTGCACACAGGTCCTGTATAGCGGGCCATAAATCGAAACCTCCTTAAAATATGTGTAATATGAGCGGCACATGGTAAATAATTTATGCCGGCTCAACTTGACTTAAACGCGCCGTCTTTTCGGCGGACGACAACCATTATGCGGTATAGGCGTTACATCACGAATAGCGGTAATCTCAAGACCTGCGGCCTGCAATGACCGGACTGCAGCTTCACGGCCTGCACCGGGGCCCTTCACCAGAACCTCAACCCGTCGCAGTCCGAGATCATAGGCTTCCTTAGCCGCCATCTCAGCGGAAAGCTGGGAGGCAAAAGGCGTGCTTTTACGAGAACCTTTGAATCCGGATCGCCCGGAGGTTGCCCATGATATCACGTTACCGTATACATCCGTTATGGTTATATTGGTGTTGTTAAAACTTGCTTTAACATGAGCGATACCGTTCGCTTCAACTTTTTCTTTCTTTTTTATTCCTCGTTTTCTTTGGGTAGCCAAAGTACACCTCTTTTATTG
>CAZMUU010000347.1:2877-3246 GCA_964569215.1 uncultured Cytophagia bacterium | reverse complement strand
GCGTAAAACCGTCGGTATCCGGGTTCCGGACAATAGAATTTGCCAGGATTTGCTACAGATATTCAATCGACCCATCATCAGCACCAGTGCCTGTCCCCCTGACACCTCCTATATAAATGATCCGGAGGAGCTCTATGAACAATTTCAAAATCAGGCTGACCTCTTTTTGGATAGCGGTTATGGCGGCACCGAACCCTCAACAGTAATAGACTTGACCGAAGACCAACCCGTCATATTAAGAGAAGGAAAAGGAACACTGAATTTTTAAAAGGATAAAAATGTACAAAGTAGAGGTGATTACCGTTTTGATTGGTTTACTCTTTCTGGCCTGTTCTCAGCGCAGCCAGCAAGTCAAGGACATCGTAGAAG
>CAZMUU010000347.1:0-2867 GCA_964569215.1 uncultured Cytophagia bacterium | reverse complement strand
TCGTAGAAGAGACCCGGAACGAATTTTGTCCTGACAAACGCTTGAATTTATTCAGCATAAAAGCACAACAAAAAAACAGTAAAATCATTCTGAGCGGCGAAACAAACCTGCCGCAGGCGCATGATTCCCTGATCGACAGACTCGCACGAGAAGGTCAATATTCTATTCGCGATGAAATTAAAATCTTGCCGTCGGACAAGCTCGGTTCCCGTACCTATGGAGTCGTTGTTCTCAGCACCGCTCATCAACGCCGCCATGCCCATGTAACTTCTGAAATGATCAATCAGGCGATTATGGGACAGGGATTGCGACTCTATAAAGAGAAGGGACTCTATTATCTCACTCAGCTCGATGATGACGGTTATATGGGCTGGATCATGAAAGGCTCTCTATACAAGATGAACGAACCTGACTATATAAACTGGCAAAAAAAGCCCAAAGTTGTTTTTACAGACCGTTTTGGCTGGGTTTATTCGCAGAAAGACAGAGACGCCGAACCCGTATGCGACCTGGTATGGGGCGCTTTGCTCACAGTGAAAGAGCGGCATGGCAAATGGTTACGGGTTATTTTTCCGGATGGACGCAGTGGGTTTCTGCCGGAACACCAGACTTGCGATTACGGAAAATTCCAGGATCGCCCTACGGCTGATCCGGCAGACCTGGTCAAAAGTGCAAAGCAATGTCTCGGCATCCCCTATTTGTGGGGAGGGCGCTCGATCAAAGGTTTCGACTGTTCCGGATTTATGCAAACACTTTTTAAAATGCATGGCATCAACCTGCCGCGAGATGCCAACATGCAGGTAAAGCTGGGAAAAGAGATCAAAGTAGACCCCGAACTCGATCAGGCACAAACAGGAGATCTCTTCTTCTTCGGTCCCTCAAGAGATCGCATTACCCATGTCGGCTTGTACATCGGTGATAACAAAATGATCCATAGTGACGGGTATGTGAAAATAAACAGCTTTGATGCCAAAGATCCGGAATATGATAAAGACCGGATATCCAGATTAGTATACATCAAGCGCCTTTTTTAATCACTGCATTAACTCTGTTTATTTTTTATTTGCATCTTACACAAAAAATTCTGCATATTACAGTATTGATGTGTATTATTATGATGATGATCGGACTATCCGAAACCCGGTAACCACACATCAATGCCTTTTCAACAGACTGATACATAGTTTAAATACAATGGAGCAAACGGTAGAAACGGCACCTCCGGTATCCTGCCCTCATATGACGCAACCGGGTAAACACATCCCAGGATAATCCATCCAGCTTAAAACAACAAGATTGCATTTTTATGATCTATCGCACATTATTGTATGATAAATAGTAATATATTAAAGATATATTGGTGTATTGTCGAAAGGAGGTGACAGCTACAGGAATTGAGACTATAAAAGCCGTATGTGCACAAATCATTTATAGGAGAGGAAAAAATGAAAAAACTTTTATTCACTGTTGGAGCACTATTGTTGCCCTTGCTGCTTTGGGGTGCTCCGGCGTCGGATGCTGGTAATATGTTGCTATTTGACGGTACGGACGATTATGCTTCTGTTGCGGACGCCAGCGACCAATTGGATAATCTGGACGATGAATATACACTGGAGATGTGGGTAAATTTTCCCGCAGTAACCGGCTCCCAGCCTATTCTGTATCGCCATGATGTTTTCAGCCTTTATGTCACCAATACCACCTATCAGGTATCCTTTCTGTCCAAAACCGGTGCCGGTCCGGTACTCACTTCCGCCACAGGACTGAGTGCCGATACCTGGTATCATATCGCGGTAAGAAGGCAAGACGCGGGTGGCGGTAATTACGAAACAGCCATTTTTATAAACGGCAACAAAGAAACAACCAGTCTGGATGCTGATTTTGCTCTGTCCACCTCCACCGATAACCCGTTGCTGCTCGCTTATAACAGCAACACGAGCAATAATTCCAATATCAAAATGGATGAGGTGCGTCTCTGGACCACTGCGCGCTCCGATTTTAACATCGACAATAACAAGGGCCAATCCCTTGACGGTTCCGAAGCCGGCTTGCTCGGTTACTATCGCTTTGATGCTGCCGGCTCTGGTGTGTTCTCCGATTACAGCTCCACCGGACTTGATGGACAACTGGGTGATGCCGCTGTTGGTGACGGCAAGGAACCCACCATACTTCAATCAACAGCGCCGATCGGCTGGAACCTCATCACCCCCAACGGAGGAACGCTGACGATCGGCAATCCGCTTTCCATACAGTGGGCTGTGGATGGCTCTCTCGCGCAAGTCCATCTCTTTTTCTCCGGGGACGGCGGTAACAAATGGCAATGTATCGCCTGGGAAACGGCTAATGACGGCCAATTCGACACCAAAGTACCCGGTTATGCCACCACAAACGCCATCTTTAGAGTTGTGAACCCGGCAAATCTTAACGAATTCGATGCCAGCGACAACCCGGTTACCATAACCGATCCCGGCCCGGGCTGGAAAGAAACCATCGTTATGGAAGCCGAAGATGCCATTCGGGCCCATCCCATGGTCAAAGGCATTCGCGGAACCTGTTTTGATTGTGAAATGGTCTATTCGTTCGAGGAAGACCAGGGAACGGTTACCTTTAAATTCACACCGACACAGGGAGGGCTGTATATTTTATGGGCCCGTGCCCATGCGTTCAGCGGAAACCACAACTCGTTCTGGGTTAAAGTAGACGGCAGTGAATGGTACCTCTGGGATGTCAGAAAAGGACCTGGATTTAACTGGGACTTTATCTCCAATCGCGGTCCAACGGGTGTAGCGCCTTTGGTTGCAGAAGCGGATCCACTCGTTTTTCACATGAATGCCGGCGTTGAACACACGGTCGTCATTCGAAGCCGA
>CAZMUU010000346.1:0-3259 GCA_964569215.1 uncultured Cytophagia bacterium | reverse complement strand
GGTAATGAGAAAAAGGCTCTTTATACTCTTCGTTCTCTCTTTGACATCTTTGCTTATGGGACAGGACTATGTACAAAATGAAATCATTGTAAAATATAAAAAGTCTGTCCGAACTCAGGATATTGCCCGCATACGGCAGCGGATGCATGCCGGGGTAAAGGCTTCTTTTAAATCAATCAATGCCGAGCTCTGGACCATACCGGTTGAAGCCAGAATGGCGGTTCAAATGGCGAATGAACATTCGGCAATCGAGTATGCTGAACCCAACTATATTGTTCACGCTCTCGAAACCTTTCCCAATGACACTCATTTTTCAGATTTATGGGGAATGCACAATAGCGGTCAAAGCGGGGGTACGGCCGATGCCGATATTGACGCACCCGAAGCATGGGATACTGGAACCGGCACCGATGTGTTGGTGGGAATTATCGACACCGGCGTTGATTACTATCACCAGGACCTGGTCAACAACATATGGACAAATCCGGGTGAAATTCCCGGTAATAATATCGATGACGACGGCAACGGTTATATCGACGATATACACGGCTGGGATTTTGTCAATAATGATAATGACCCTATGGATGATCACAGTCATGGCACCCATTGTGCCGGTACCATAGCCGCATCCGGCAACAACAGCAAAGGTGTTGTCGGCGTCTGCTGGAGCGCCAGAATTATGGCACTCAAATTTCTCAATGCAAATGGTAGTGGCTCAATCTCCGAGGCCATTCTCGCTGTAGAATACGCCACGCAAATGGGCGCTCGCCTGACGAGCAACAGCTGGGGAGGCGGAGGCTATTCTCAGGCCCTCTTTGACGCTATTGAAGCAGCAAATAGTGCCGGTCAGCTCTTTATCGCTGCGGCGGGAAACAACTCCAGTGATAACGATATTTCTCCTCACTTTCCCTCCAGTTACAGCAACAGTAATATCATTGCAGTTGCCTCAACAGACCACAATGACAATCTATCCGGCTTTTCCTGTTATGGGGCCACCTCTGTAGACATGGCAGCACCCGGAAGCAATATTTATAGCACGGTGCCGAATAATGGTTACGCATATAAAAGCGGCACGTCCATGGCCACACCCCATGTAAGCGGGGCTGCTGCACTTTTGTGGTCGCTATACCCGACAATGACACATCTCGACGTCAAACAACTGTTGATGGATAGCGGAGAGTACTTGTCGACGCTCGTCGATAAAACCGTCAGTGGTAAACGCCTCAATATTTACAGAGCCGTTAATCAAATGACCGCAGACGAAATATTTGCGAGTCCGGATAAAATCCACACTTTATGGCTTTCCTCCGCTCAGTCCATTGATGTGGTCTGCGGTACAACCAGTTCAAGTCCTGACTGGACGGCCTCTGTTACCTCCGGAAATAGCTGGTTGTCGATTGCCTCCGGTTCTGACGGAAACGGCAATGGCTCGATAGCAATCAACATCAATGCAAACAGTAGCGGCTCACCAAGAAGCGGAACCATTACTATCAACGCCGCCTGGGCGGATAACAGTCCGTTTGAGGTTATCGTCAATCAGGAGGGTATTGATAACAGCGACATTCTGCTTGTGGATGACGATGACGGCTCTTCTTATGTGAATGTTGAGGATTATTTCACCAATGCGTTGACTGCAAACAGTCTCAATTATTACTATTACAATGTGGAAACCTCGGGCACAACGCATCCTGATGTTTTGAATCATTACCTGGGAGAGGAAAAATGCGTCATCTGGTTTACCGGCAGCGATTGGTCAGGAACGTTGACCTCGGACGATCGTAACAACCTCTCCTCATTTTTGAACAATGGCGGTAATCTCTTCCTCACCGGTCAGGATATCGGATTTGATTTGGGAAACAGCCCCTTTGTCAACGATTATCTCCGTGCCAGTTATGCCCAGGACGATGTGAATTGGGCCGGCGTGCAAGGTGTGGCAAAAAACCCCGTTACAGATGGTCTTGTCCTCTCCATAGATGGTGGCTCCGGAGCTGACAATCAGAGTTTTCCCAGCGAGATCGATCCCCTGAGTTCAGCGACAGCCATCTTTACCTATTTTGATAACGGAATTACCCCGGGAAGTGATGGCTTGATGGCAAACCAGAAACCGATAAAGGGAGACAACTTTATCGATGCGCCCATCTCATCCGGCACAGCCGGTCTTGCTGTGGACTCTACCTATAAAGTTGTATATCTCTCTTTCGGTTTTGAAGCGATTGCGGCGGATTCGAATCGCAATAAGCTCATGAATAAAATATGTCAATGGCTCACCAAGGTACCGTTAATTATTTCCAGCACCGTTGCGGAATGCGGTGAAATCGATACGCCCTATTACACCCGGTTTCTCGCCGAAGGCGGTGATGCACCTTACAGCTGGTCTGTCAACTCGGATACACTGCCGCAAGGGTTAACCTTAAACACCTCCACGGGCGAAATAACCGGAACGCCTCTGGAATCGGGATTATTCACGGTTGCTATCGAGGTTGAGGATAGCAGCGTACCGGCTCAGAGCGCCGGCAAAACGTTTAAAATAAATATTCTGGATGCATCCGGAATTGACCAGGAATTTCTCTGCGGCAGCACGAATGGTTATGACGTTTACATCCCAAAAAGCGGCCCCTATATGGATAACAATACCACCCGCAGCAGTCATCTTTATCTTGAAATCCCAAACAGCGATAAATTTACCCACTGGACCGCTTTAGATAATGCACCGCAGCTTCGACGCACATCTCCCCAAGGCGACTGGCAAGTCGAAACCAAACTCGAACTCACAGAAGCGAGCGCCGGCAATTACCATGTCGGCCTCATGGTTCGTTTCGATCAATACGATCTCTATTACTGGGGATTCTTTGGTGACTCTACCCTGCTGCAACTCTCAAAAAGCGGTGAACATGGTCTATTAACCGTCCCCTATAACCAGGGCAATACAGTCTGTTTACAGATCACCAAAGAGGGCAATCTCTTTAATTTTTACTATCGTCCTGATGAGAGTGTTTCCTGGATTCACGCAGGATCCACAACCCGTTCAGATATCCCGGCTCATATCGGCATTATCAGCAACACCTGGCAAACGCCATACGTGCATATGAAAGCGGCTTTTGATTACCTGCGCTTGACAGACAATACCGGTCCGGTTCCTCTCGAGATCACGACCACTGCACTCAAAGCGGCAACGCTCAATCAGGCCTATTCGGATACCGTTTTTGTACAAGGCGGAGAAACACCTTATTCCTGGTCCGTTACCAACAACACCCTGCCC
>CAZMUU010000345.1:1540-3272 GCA_964569215.1 uncultured Cytophagia bacterium | reverse complement strand
TCGATGCAAGCGTTCCGATTGCAGATCTGGAAGAGGGTATATGGGAAAAAGGCGGAGAACATTTGATAAGAGTCGACCTATTTGATTTTTATCGGGGTCAGCAAATTGAAAAAAACATGAAAAGCGTTGCTTTTTCATTGACCTTTAGTTCAAAACAACGTACATTACAAGACGAATATGTAAACCAGGTAATTGATTCAATTTTATCCCATCTCAGAGATAAATTTGGTGCAACTTTGCGACCTAGATAAGTTGGGGTAAATGTGACAAAAACACCAATACTAGAACTAGAAAAAAATATTGACCAGACATTGCAATACCTCGCCACAGTCAGAGACAAAATCAATGCTCTGAAGGCGAGAAACAAAGAACTTGAAGCTTTACTTGAACAAAAAGAACTGCGCATTGAACGGTTGCAAAAGGAAATAGAGAATCTGAACTCGGAAGAGTCAAGCGTTAAGATTAAAGAACAGGAAGAGAACGAAGAAAAGCTGAAAGAAAAATTACAACAAATGTTATCCAAACTGGATAAATTCGATTTCTTGGAATAAAGCCGGGAATTTGATTCCATATGACTGAGAATGAACGAACATTAAAAGTAAATATTTTTGGAACCGAATATCCGCTTAAATCAAGTACCAACATTGATTATATTCGCAGAGTGGCAAATTATGTTGATACCAAAATGCGAGAGATATATAATGAACGGCCCAATCGCCCTTTGCATCAATTGGCGATTCTCACTGCCATGAATATAACCGATGAATTACTGCACCACCGAGAAATCGACAAAAAGCGGCTGAAATTTTTAGAAGCCAAAGTCGCTGAACTGCATGAAAAAATGGAACAAGGTGTAAAGAATCTCGTGGAGGATAATGAGGTTTAGTCTGTTCCACTCTTAATATTAGCTTTTCCAGATTCTATTTTTTTGCAACCCGGTAAGCGTAGTTTCTCACAAGCATTTCTTTTCCATCAAAAAGAGATGTGAACGATGAACGCTAACTGGGTTTTTTTATTGTAGGAGGGGAGATGTTATTTGAAATACAACTTTTGATTGTTTTGGCGGCTATTGTTGTCAGTTTTATGCTGGGTTGGTTTTTGTCGAGGAAAATCGGTCAAAATAAAATTGACAACGCCGAACGGCTGGCACAAAAAATAGTTGCAGATGGTAAAAAAGAAGCTGAAAATCTCAGACGGGAAAAGGTGATCGAAGCCAAAGACGAATGGCTGCGCCTGAAACAAAATCTTGATAATGAAGCAAAAAGCCGGCGAAGTGAGCTGAATAAACTGGAGAACAAGCTTAATTCGCGTGAATTGAATCTTGATCGCCGCAACGATTTATTGAGCAAAAAAGAAAAAGAATTGAATGATTCGGAACGCAATATCAAATATCGCGAAGAAAAGGTCAACAGACTGGAGGGAGAGCTCGAGACGGCGATCAACGAGCAGAACAAAAAACTGGAAACGATCAGCGGCATCTCCAATGAGGAAGCAAAACAGATTTTGATGCAAAACCTGCTCGATAAGGCCAAGCAAGAAGCCTCTCAAAGCATCAAAGAGATCAAGGACCGCGCCAGACAACAGGCAAACCGCGAGGCTCGTGAAATCGTTATTCAGGCCATACAGCGCACCGCTGCCGACCATTCCACTGAAACCACGGTCTCGGTCGTCAACCTTCCCAATGATGAGATGAAGGGACGCATTATTGGACGCGAAGGCAGAAATATTCGCG
>CAZMUU010000345.1:0-1530 GCA_964569215.1 uncultured Cytophagia bacterium | reverse complement strand
CGCTTTCGAATCGGTAACCGGCGTTGAAGTGATTGTCGATGATACCCCCGAAGCGGTGGTTTTGTCCGGATTCGATCCGTTCCGACGCGAGATCGCCCGGCAGGCACTTGAACGACTGATCATGGATGGACGCATTCACCCGGCCAGGATCGAAGAAATTGTCGAAAAAATAACAGCGGAAATGGAAGAAAAAGTTGTTGAAGAGGGTGAAAAAGCTCTCTTTGAGACCAATATCTCCAGCTTGCATCCCGAACTGGTAAAATTGTTGTGAAAGCTAAAGTACCGCACCAGTTACGGTCAGAATGTGCTGCAACACGCCATTGAGGTTTCTTATGTTACCGGACTGATGGCGGCACAACTTGGACTCGACGGAAACCTGGCCAAACGCGCCGGTCTTTTACATGATATCGGTAAAGCGATCGATCGTTATACCGATGGTACGCATACACAAATCGGTTCTGAACTTGCAAAGTAATACGGTGAAAAGGATGTTGTGGTCAATTCCATCGCCGCACACCACGAAGATGTACCGGTTATTTCGCCGATAGCTATTCTTGTACAGGCCGCGGATGCCATAAGCAGTTCCAGACCCGGAGCCAGAAGAGAGACCCTGGAAAGCTATATCAAACGCCTGGATCAGCTTGAAGACATTGCCACTTCCTTTGCAGGCGTTGGTAAAGCCTTTGCCATTCAGGCCGGACGCGAAATTCGCGTTATCGCCGAGCATGAAAAAATCGACGATGCCATGTCCGAATCTCTGGCAACCGATATTGCTGAAAAAATAAAAGAAAAAATGGACTATCCCGGTCATATCAAAGTTACGGTCATCAGAGAATATCGTGCCGTCAACTATGCAAAATGAAATATTAAAAAGGAACTGTTTTGGCTGATCAATTTACGATTCTATATATCGCGGATATTATCGGCAAACCCGGACTCGATGTGATCAGAATGTTTTTACCATCGCTGCTGAAATCGCATTCCGTTGATCTCTGTATTGCAAATGGCGAAAACGGCCATAACGGAATCGGTTTAAACGAATCCACTGCACGGCAATACTTTGATGCCGGTATCGATATCATCACCGGTGGCAATCATATCTGGAGACACGCCAGCTATCGCGAGTATCTCGATACTTCTGATCGCGTTTTGCGGCCACTGAATTATCCTGATTCCGCACCCGGTAAAGGCCATTTGATATATAAAGCTTCCCGGGACATTCCAGTTGCCGTAATCAATCTGCAGGGACGCACATTCATGTATACCATTGATTGCCCCTTCCGAACAGTAGAAACTGTAATTGATCGCTTGAAATTTACAACAAAAATTATTATAATAGACTTTCATGCAGAGGCAACCGCTGAAAAAGCGGCTCTTGGCTGGTTCCTCGACGGCAAGGTCAGTGCCGTGATCGGCAGCCATACGCATGTGCAGACCGCCGATGAGCGTATCCTGCCATACGGTACAGCTTTTATTACCGATGCCGGTATGACCGGTCCGCACGATTCGGTTATCGGCATGGACATCGAT
>CAZMUU010000344.1:0-3275 GCA_964569215.1 uncultured Cytophagia bacterium | reverse complement strand
GATGAACACACAATAGTAGTGTCAGAACCAAACTCATTTTCCAGTTCATAATCCCTCCATATTCAGGAACAACGCAGGTCGTCCTTTGCCGAGTTTTTCCCAAATCTCTTTTTTCCTGCTAAAAGCATATTGTGGTCGATTACCCCTTTTTTCTTCATGTCCATCGACATCCAGTTTGGCCAAATCCCGCACAACAACATCTGCGCCGTTGTTTTCGAGCTCCTCTTTGTCGCCTTTTCGCTGAATACCGATGACCAAACCAAAACCGCCCATTTTACCGGCTTTTACACCTGCTATGGCGTCTTCTATGACCACCGCCTCCTCCGGTTTTACATCCAATCTTATTGCCGCTTCGATAAAGATATCCGGATCGGGTTTACCGTTGAGGTTCTCTTCGGCCATCTCCACTCCGTCTACAATTACCGGAAAAAGATCGCGCACACCGGTGGCGTCGAGAACCGCCTTTGCGTTTCGGCTGGAGGAAATCAGGGCCACGCGCTTGTTTTGCGCTTTAATTTTTTTGACGAATTCCTTGCTGGATGGATAGACTTTTACGCCATCCATTTCAAGGCTCTTGAGGAAATATTCATTCTTGCGGTTCCCCAGTCCGCACACCGTCTCTTCATCCGGGGAATCGTCCGGACTTCCGTAGGGCAGGGAAATGTCGCGGGATTGCAAAAAGCTCTCTACCTCTTTATAACGCGGTTTATCATCGACATAGCGTTCATAATCGCTTTTTATATCAAAGGATTCAAAATCCGTTTGTTGCCGGGAGGCGCGCTCTTGTAAATATTCGTCGAACATCTCTTTCCAGGCGGCCGCATGTACCTTTGCCGACCGGGTGATGACGCCGTCCATGTCCAGAATGACGGCTTTGTATTTATCCGGGTTGATTTTTAAGCTTTTTTCGCGACTCAACTTTCCATCCGGTCGGGGTGGAAACGGCCGTTTCGGCATCATGATAGATTTGCGGGGATTCGCAAAAGGAAATCGAGATGATTTCATTCAGGGAAAATCCGAACGATTGTGCGCTAACGACGCTCTTGTGATTGCGGTGTTTGAGCGCAATATGGTAATCGCCCTCGATAATATTCTCCAGCCGCACCGGTTCGATGCGGTTTTCGTTCATCACATCGAACACGCCGCCATCGCCGGCCAGTAAAAAGGAATATTGATACGCCGGAGCCGCCGCCGGAGCGGTACGCAATTCGACCAAAATCCAGTCCACCACATCGTCGGGCAAAGGATCAATCCGTTTGGCAGCGGATTCATAGGGAGAGTCGAGTGGCAGCAATGCCGGGGCGCCGTTACGCATGAACGCCTCCACATCATAGGCGCCCTGCAAACAGAGAGTCAATTGTAAAAATGCAGCATCCGCTACATAATCAAAAGCGCTGATATCACCGCGATCGATGCGCTTCCGGCTGCTCTGATGCTCGAGATATTCTCGTTCAGCTGTGTATAATTGTGCAGGGGCTGCATCAATGGTCGCTTCGACGTGTATGGAAGCGGCGTTGTCGCGGTAGGTTTGGCTCGAACCGATATCATCGCTAAATGTATAAGGCGGCCGACCGCAGCGAATATCCAGGGTTTCGATAAAAATATGGGCCGGCGCAGTCGACGGCGTGCTGGCACCACCGATTTTAATAACGCCGCGATCCTCATTCCAGTAATCCAGAGCCGTGCGGGTAATGGCATTATTGCCGGCAATGACCGGCAGATTGCCGCTGCCATCCGGCACCCCGATAAACACCACCGGATCGGTTGCCGTGCCCTGAGCGCCGATCACCCATTTTTCCCGGTAATGGGTGGTGCGATAATGGATGCGCACAGAATCGCCGGCGCTTAATGATTCCAGAGGCACATCACCAATGGCGCTATAGGGCTGTGCGGGCCCGACATTATAAACCGCTGCCCCGGCAACCGCTGCCACCACCAATAACAATAAAATAATGCGATACATAATAATCTCGTCTGTTTTTGTTAATAAAATAGACAAAAAAATCAATTTTCTAACGACCTGGATCACAAAACAGAAACAAAGGACAGTATTTTTTTGTGGCTCTGCGGCTTTGTGCGACTCCCACAAACCGTTTAAAGCAAAAATCCAGTTATAATGATTCTCTTTATCATTCTCGCCGATGATGAGTTTTTTCGCCTTCTTTTGACTCTCCGGTTTGCCCTGAGCCCTTTGTGGTCATCTTTTTTTTAGTCTATTAAAATCTGTTTTGGACAAGAGTGTCTACAATGAAACCCTGACCACGGAAGGCTCGGAGAAAAAAGAGAGAAAGCAAAAGGGACCGAGTGGTTTTTGAGACGAAAAATAGTATGGCTTGATAGAATCTTTTTGGGCGAAACAAAATTGATGGAATACAAGCTCAATAATTTGATTTTTTGAGTCTTTTGCGGTTAGTACAAACTCATCCCCGGGTACCTGCTTTTGTATTTGTACTATGTTTTACGTCTTGCTCGTCTGCATCCATCTTGACAGGCATTATTTAAAAAACGCAAACAAAATCCCCACCAGCGCAATGACCTGTCCCATCCAGAAGATAAACATCCATTTGATCAGATCAGCGCGGGTAGCGGCAAGGTCTGTTTTCACCCCGGCGATCTCTTTTGTGATGCGTTCGTTCACCTTGCCGATCTCTTCGGTCAGGCGTTCGTTCACCTTGCCGGTCTCTTCGGTCAGGCGTTCGTTCACCTTGCCGATCTCTTCGGTGATTCGGTTATCCAGCCTTTTTTCCGTTTCGGCAATGGTGACGCTTATCGAACCAACTTTTTCCCCCAGCCGGCGCTCATACTTTTCTTCCAGATAGACCATGAGGTCCTGTTTTTGGTTCTGCTGGCTCTGGTTTATTAGCCGGATCAGGCTGTCGACTCCCTCGTCGCCGAGTTTATCCTTGAGCGGTTTTTCCACCGTGATAATGGGCATGGCGGCTTGATGTCCTCCTGTTTTTATTATTTTACTTAATTTTACCCTGATTCGCAAGAAAAAGTTTCGAAAAATGTGAATTTTCAGCAGTAACGTCATATCTTTTCGTGTTTCCGTCATAATTCGAATTCTTTGCGGGAATATCAGTCAAAAGCCCAAATCGGATAATAAACGGCATAATCTTCACCTATCCTGCCTGCGGTTCGTTTCGATGAAAGTAAATACTTTAACCATAATTTAATCAATGTTTTACAAAAACAAGCCACTGAACCGTATAGCGTGTCCTAGCCACTCATGATGGCTTTTTATTCTGGTATAATATTTGCAAGAACAAAAAAAA
>CAZMUU010000343.1:1449-3295 GCA_964569215.1 uncultured Cytophagia bacterium | reverse complement strand
TAAGATTATTGAAGAAGCGATTCATGAAATCAAGAGAGAGCATAATATTCCAACCACAACCAAAGAGGCTCGCGAAGATCAAACAGATTCAAAAGTACTGATAAACACCAACGCCTATTTACCGGAAGAGTATGTGAGATCATCAGCAGAAAGAGTTGATCTCTATAAACGACTTGCAGCAACCAGGTCCCTGGATGAAATCACCAACCTGCAAACAGAGGTGATTGACCGGTTTGGTGCTTTGCCAACGGTCGCTCAAAATTTGTTTGATTATATAAGTATAAAGGTGCTGAGCAAAGAGAATTCAATTGCTGAGCTCTCTTTGCAAAATCACCTGATTAAAGGCAAGTTTGATAATAATACCATTCCAGCCGGAGATCATTTTAAAGAATGGATTACCCGACTGGTAAAGGCCGGTGGCAGCAAACTGGAACTCGAGCAAACAGAAAATCAGCTTTCTTTTTCCATGCCTTTAAGTGAGAAGGAAAACGAGCTTGAGACGATGAAAAATTTCTTGCAAAGAATGACATGATTCAATAAATTAAAATCTATGATGAACAAAAAAGATATAAATAATTGTTTTTTATTAACTTACAAAAGAGGGTTCAATGCTGTTTAGGATAGGTTTGAGTTTAATACTGCTTTTTATGTTCTATTTAGGCTGCGAAAACACCCCAAGCAGACTTGTCCGCGTGGGTAATACCTTTATCTATGCCGATCAGGTGTCCAAAGAGGCAAACGCCCTGACAAAAGCGATTGAAAAGAGGTTAATGCTTCTCGATGCGGAAAAAACAAAGCTTGCAGAAACCCCTGTCGTAAAAAGACGCATTGAGCAGGCCACACGGAGACAATTGTATTATTTCACGGCTGACAAAGAAATCGCCCGGAAAATCATTACAGAAGAGGATGTCCGGGAGGCTTATAACAGAGAGCTTTATGAAATCAGAATGCGCCATATATTTTTGCCAGCCTCTGTGCAGAAAAAGGCTGCACTTGAAATTCTCAGTTCACTACGCCAGAGAATTTTACGAGGAGAAGCGTTTACCGACCTGGTCAGGTCATTTTCCCGCGATACACTGACTCTGGGTAAAGGAGGCGACCTCGGTTTCATTAAATATGGCGAACGCGATTTTGGGACGGAATTCTATGAAAACGTTATGAAACTGAAAAAAGGAGTTGTATCTGCACCTTTGCAATCGGAAAAAGGATATCACCTTGTTAGGGTCGAACAGCGCCGAAAAAGCGACATTCCCTCCTATGGCGATTATTATGAAAAACTGCGGCAACAACTTGAACGCAGCAATGCCCGTGAATTAAACAAAGCATTTCAGAGCTTTATTGACCAGTTGAAGAAAAAAGAGGAGACCAAAGTCAACAACGACGGTCTTGTTCATATCTCTTCAAGGGTGAAAGCGCTTAAAAAGCAATTACCAAAAGAAAACACAGTTGATGTGTTGCGTCAGCTTTCGTCTGCCGGGGAAAAAACCGCCCTCATCCATTTCAAAGAAAAGGATTATACTCTGGATGATTTTATCGCTCTTCTGGAAGACGTTCCATCTTATAAAAACCTTCCGGTGGAGGACGTTGATGTGTTCAAGGAGTTTTTTGATCGAGCAATACCGCTCATCCTGATTATTAAATATGCCCACGAAAAGAATTATCATGAAACAGATGCGTTCCGCACGAGAATGCAACCTTACAAGGACAATATTCTTCTCGAAGCGATCAGTCATAAGCGAATCGACGACAAGATAATCGTAGAGGATGAGAAACTCGAAGCTTATTTCAACAAGCATAAAAGTGATTACGTTGACAATCCAGACAAGGATAGCGAGACCTCAAAAAC
>CAZMUU010000343.1:0-1439 GCA_964569215.1 uncultured Cytophagia bacterium | reverse complement strand
AACTCAAAAACAGACCTGTTCGAAGAGGTAAAAGAACGTGTCCTGGCTGATTATAAAAAAGAGAAAAGAGAGGAACGACGAAAACAGTGGTTATCTGATTTAAAAGCCGATATACCCATTGTCTATTACGAGGAAAGAAAATAATATGAACGGAATTAAAAAAAGGCTGTTGTTGACAAAGGCATTTTTCCTTCTCACCGTGAATCTCGTTGTGATAATATCCTGTCAGGGCGATCAAACGCAATCCGAAATAATTGCACGGGTACGCAACCATACACTCACGGTGGAGGAGCTCAAAGCTGATTTGCCCAAACACCCCGGTCTCAGCATCTCAAGGGTTCAGGTGGAAAACTATATAAAACGCTGGATTGAAAAAGAGCTGGTTTATCAGGAAGCCTTGAAAAACCGTTATGATAAGCTGCCCGAAATTAAGAAAAAGCTTGACGATATTAAACGAGATTATATTGTAGCGTCATATTTGGAACAGCTTATCAATAAAAACGTTAAAGTAGACAGTACGGAGTTGATGGAATATTATGAGGAAAAAAAGGCGGAGTTTATCCGGAAAAAGGATTATTATCAGGTTTATCTGATTTTAGTCTCTTCTTATCAGAGTGCCAATATATTACGGCGCGACATTTTAAATGGACTGGATTTCGAGCAAGCGGCTGAAGAATCTTCGATTGATCCCAGTTCACAAAAGGGCGGATATCTTGGATGGTTAATGCTTGAGGATGTTTCTTCTACTTTGGCTAGACGAATTCCGCAATTACGCCTGAACAGTGTTTCCCGGCCGATAAAAACCGAGATTGGTTATGCGCTTGTTAAGGTGACGGGAATTCGCAAAAAGGATGAACCGCAGACGTTGGAAGAAGCCAAAGAAAAAATACAATGGCGTATAGAGTCGAAAAAACGAGAATTGATGTATCGCCAATTGATTTCAGTATTAGGTGATGAGTATGCCATCGATACTCATTGGGAGCTCGTGAGTAACGTTTATCCGGATTCTGCAGAAATCGAGACATTAAATAGAGACTAAAACCCACTAAAAGAACAGGTGAGCAAAAATGCAAAAACATTTTCTATATTTTTTAATCTTTATGCTGAGTTTTTCTTATGCAACCGCACAGCAGGTTCTGGATAGAATTATTGCTATCATAGACAAAGATGTTATTCTGGAATCAGAGGTTGTTCAATTTGCCTATTTGGAGGCATTAAAACGACAGATTGATCCGGCGAAGGATGCGGCTGCTTTTCAAAAATTGAAATCCGAATCTCTGGAAAATTTGATTAATAAGAAAGTACTACTCATCCAGGCTGAAAAAGACACCATAGAAGCTGATAAACGAATGGTTGACTTTCAGCTTGAGCAGCAGATGCAGAACATTTTACAGCAGATTGGCGGTGAGGAGAAGGTTGAAGAGTATTTTGGCATGAGC
>CAZMUU010000342.1:0-3314 GCA_964569215.1 uncultured Cytophagia bacterium | reverse complement strand
ATCATTTTTTAGTTGCAAAAATCTATTTTGAACAAGAATCAGTGCGGGTGATCTTAAATTTGATTACCCACTCAAAACGTTATAGACCCAAGTATGAAAAGATATTGGAAAATTAATTCTTCCAGCCTTTTCTGATTTGACGATGGTTTAGAGATGCCGGGACAAAAAAACGCCTGCACCCCATATCAGGCCTTTGGTGAGGGAATGTTGTCCTAATCGGATTCCAATTTTAATCTGTCTTTGATTTGATCGAAAAAGATACCTTCAATATCCGTTGCATCGTGCTCTAAAATCTCCACAACCTGACGCTTGATATCGTCCCGATGCTCATCAAAATCCGGGTCATGAAGGGCGAGCTCTTCATAATCATCTGCCAGCTCTACGATAAAATTCTCGCGAAAAGGCCGGCTCAGCTGCTCGCGTTCGACCAAGGCAAGGGTACGGTTTAATATTTCAAACAGAATGGTACGGGCCAGATTCCACTTTCCCTCGCTGCGCAGCAACTTTGCCCGCACAAGAAGAATCTGACAAGGCTTTAGAATGTCATTGGGGTCGATTTTTTGTGAAAGCGGTAAATCAAAAATATCCGCAACGTCCTCGCGGACAGCCTTAATCTGGTCGATTCCCGGTTCGTCGATAAAAAACTGGCTGATCTCGGGCAAAACTTCGATCAGGTTCATCAATACGTCGATAAGCGTATTTTTATCTTTGGCGCGAATAGCCTTGCGAAGCGATTGGTAGCTGATATACGTATGTGAATCATTAACCCAGGAGAGCAAGGTAGCAACCTGATGTTCACAGGGTGCGCTTCCGGCCGGACAGGTACAGCGGCCAAAAAGTTGCTCGCCGTCAACGATCATTTCAACATGATAATTGCCGTTACTGCGCACGGTGGCCTGTAGACCAACGTTGGTCTGGAAGCGGTGCTTGACCAATTGGCTCTCATAAATCTGTTCGCCCTTGCGATAAATCTCATGTTCGGCAAAGGCTTTAACATCCAAAGGCGTGATTCTTGAAGGCATGCCCAAACCTCGCTTTAGAATTAAGGTTCAATGCGCAAGTCAATTGTCGATAACTAGAAGGATTTTGCCTGACGAATTTTGCTTAAAATATGATTCATTGCCTGCTTTGAAAATTTATCCTCGCTGTCGATTCTTCGATCCGTTGATTTATACTCCTGATTCGAAAGAGGAAGGCGATAATGCTTAACCGGTGCGACGCCCACTTGAACCGTTTGCGACTTTTTTAATTCCACAGATAGAGCCGGCTTTTCCGGATCCTGTTTGTAGCTCTCTACCTCCGTCCATTCGATGTATTCCACTCGTTGTGCCAATGAGGCAACTTTATTGCCGAATAGACCGAAAACAGGTTTTAACAAAAAGAACGGCTTTACGTGTAATAATGCTTTATCAGTGACCCGGTAATCGACACCAACAACGATATTCTCCAGCAAAGCATCGATGATACCGGTAATAAAAACGAGGAAAAAAACAATACGCGCCAGCGCCTGTCCGGCATCAACAAGATTCAGGTGATGACAAACAAGGGCAGTCAAAATTCCGGCAACAAATGCGCTCAATAACCAGGTAAATATCTTAACAACAAAACGATTGACAGCTTTGTGATACCATATAATATAGGGTTCACCGAACCGCGACAGATTCCGGCTCTTTTTCCATGCCTTCATTTCTATCCTCTGCTATAACCCGCACGTTTGCTTGAATTTAAATATACAAAAAAGCACGCATCACTATCAAGTAAAATAATCCATTCTACGACCTGCAGACACGGCTATTAAAACCTGTTTACAATCCAGTCCTGATGGTGGAAAGAATGAATTGTCAGGGTTCAAGTGAATAAATATGGGTTGCGCGAATTGAGATGTGAATGTAGAGAGCCGGTGGGATAGGTATTGCAGTGAAGGAGTATAGTGGAATTTAATTGTCTTCCATCAAATTTCGAGCCCCAGCCGGCTTGCTCCGGACAAGAGCGAAAAAAATATCGGTGACGGTTTACCCCCTATTACCACCTGGTGATGTCGTATCGCCTGTTTAAGATCATCTGTGGTGCGGCCGTCAAATTCAAGATAGACACTGCCGATTTCAAAGGGGGTATGTGCATCACTGCCGGCTGTAATCATCGTATCGAGTTGACGCGACAAACTCCGGGCCAGTTGGTCATCGTGCGGTGTCCACGTGCGCCCATTGCTCACTTCAATAGCAACATGAGACCAATCCTCGATTTGATCAAACGCCTTGAATTCATGTCTGCGTTCGGAAAAAGGATGTGCAATGGATATCAAGCCACCCTGTCCTGAAACCTGATGAATCAACTCGGGTAGCGTGCGGCCGGTAACGGGACGGTCGAGGAATAAACACAATACTTCACCAACCACCGCATCGTTCCGGAATATTTTCATCTCCTGCCCAAATACGACTGCTACCGGATAATGACGACTTGCATCCGCCAATTCCTTCCAGGCCTGTGTGGTTTGATGGTCGGTGACGGCAACAATATCTATTCCATGGTCAGCAGAAACCGATAAAACGGTATCCACCTTGGAAATGGCATCCGGGGAGTAATGTGTATGCACATGAAGGTCAGCCCGCACTCTGGTTTTCTCCTTTAATAAGACATGATTTCTTTCCTATTATACCCTATCAAAGGACGTGCCACCGTTTCAGGACTCGGCCACAAAAAAACCGGGTTGTTTTTTATAAAGTTATATCACAACTAAACAATAAAAACAAACCCGGTTTATCTAAACCTGCCCTAAACAAGGGGCGCTTGCAAGGAAAATCGGGCACCTATTCAATCTTAACCAGACGGTATTGGCCGGTTCCGTTGCGGTCGGTAAAAATGTAGCGTTGATTTAATTTAGCATAATACCAGATTTCGGCATGGGGTTGATTGATTTCAGTGACATGCTTTTCGACCTCAGTCGGGGCGCCGTTTTTGATATAGACGCGTCCCCGGTCCGTTTTCCATCCTTCCCGTCCGGTGATGAGTTCGGTAAAATTACGGTTGGCAAAATCAACTCTTCTAAAAAATTCAATTTTTAGCTCATTAACCGGGGTCCCGGGTGAAGGATCGCGTTTCTGCCAAAACTGGTCGTATAGAATTTTCTGTTGTTCCTTGTCTGCGTCTCTAATTTTTGCGATATCCGCGCTGCGGGCAATGAGTTTCAATTGTTCCAAAATAATATCCAGATTATCCTTTTGCATTGATAGATTGCCCCAGAAAACGCTAAAATTGCGATCCATCTTGACCACCTCTTTATCGGCGTTTAACCGTACCGTCAGGCTATATTGCCC
>CAZMUU010000341.1:0-3335 GCA_964569215.1 uncultured Cytophagia bacterium | reverse complement strand
GCTTGAGGAGCGGGGCCGGCGGGGAAAGGCCTCCATCGGCGGATGATCAGAGGGGATATAGAATGTGCGCTCATCATAACAGTCGGGTGAAAGTAACGTATGTATGGCTTTTTCATTATTAAACCCCATATTGAAATGGGGGATAAAGTCCGGTTTTTGACCGGAGAGCATGGCTATCAAATTTTCGCGTTCATTCATTTTTCATTTAGCCTGTCAAGTTTCGCATAATCCATATAAAAATTCAATTTCGGTTTTCCAAAGCAGAGGATCAGGGGTTTCAAGGATCAAGGGGATTTCATCGAACCTTGGATCATTCATAATATAGCGAAAAACCTCAACTCCCAGTAACCCTTTACCAATGCATTCGTGGCGATCGACTCTTGACCCCAGTTCTTTTTTCGCATCGTTAAAATGCATCGCCTTTAAAAAATCAAAACCAACGATATCATCAAATTCAGCAAAGGTTGTTTTACAGGCCTCCGTTGTGCGCAAATCATAACCGGCGGCAAACGTATGACACGTGTCCAGGCAGACCCCCACACGTGATTTATCCGTTATAGCATCGATCAGGATCCTGAGATGTTCAAATTTATAGCCGACATTGGAGCCCTGTCCGGCAGTATTTTCGACAACAGCAATCACATTTTTGGTGCGCTCCAGGGCCCGGTTGACAGATCCTGCGATCTGCTGCAGACACTCTGTTTCCGAGTGCTGATTCAGATGACTGCCCGGATGAAAGTTTAAATATTTCAATCCAAGTTGTTCACAGCGCTGCAGTTCATCGAGGAAAGCATTATATGATTTTTCAAAAGCACCTTTGACGGGGTTGCCGAGATTAATTAAATAGCTGTCATGAGGAAGAACAACCTCTTTTGAAAACCCGTGTCTTTCGCAATTCTCATCAAACAGTGAGATGGATTGTGCTTGTAAAGGTTTAGCATTCCACTGTCTCTGATTTTTTGTAAAAAGGGCAAAGGCTTTGGCGCCGATCAGATGCGCATTTACCGGCGCGTTTTCCACACCACCAGCCGCACTAACATGTGCCCCGATTCTTTTCATAACATGCCTCGCTGTGCTCTATTCAACAGATTTCTATCAGGCTTTGATCGCCGATCATAAAGCGGTTGGTGCGGGGTCGTCCACTCGCATTCAACACTCTGGTGGCAAAGCCTAATAAACTGTCCTCGATACGCATATGAACATCGAGTATCTCACATTGGTTTAAAACAATACTAAATTCAACCTCACTGTTTCTTATATGACAATCGTCGCCTATCGAGGTAAAGGGACCGACATAGCTGTTTTTAATTACAGTGTTTTTACCGATGATCACCGGTCCGCGAACCGTACTGTTGATAACCGAAGAGCCTTTACCGGTCAGGACATGGCCGGTAACAACGGATTGAGTATCGACGCTGCCGTTTGTCCGGCCTTTTATATGCTCTAATACGAGACGGTTGGCTTCAAGAATATCCTGGGGTTTTCCGGTGTCTTTCCACCAACCGGTAATTTCAGAAAATGAAATCTGTTTTTTGTGGTCAATAAGGTACTGATGCGCGTCGGAGATTTCAAGCTCGCCTCTTTTGCTGGGTATGATGTTATTGACTGCATCGAAAATACTGGAATCATACAGGTAAATGCCTGCAACAGCGAATTCACTTTTAGGAGAACGCGGTTTTTCCTCAATGGAAACAATACGATCACCCACAATTTCCGGTACACCGAATCGTTCAGGATCCTTGACCCGGGCCAGGGTCAGATGGCAATTTGAATTCTGATTCTTAAACTCATCGATAAACTTTTTCAGGTCACCCACGATCATGTTATCCCCGAGATAAAAGATAAAATCTTCTCCGTCAATAAAGTCCTGGGAAATTTTTATGACATGGGCCAACCCAAGCGGAGCTTCCTGAGGAATATAGGTTATTTCAACACCCCACTTTTCTCCGGTACCGATGGCTTGTTTAACTTCATCGCCTTCCTGGTTGGTAATAATTCCCACTTTATTAATTCCGGTTGCAGCTATTTTTTCAAGGGCATAATGTAAAATAGGTTTATTGGCAATGGGTAAGAGGTGCTTGTTCTGAGTATTGGTAAGCGGACGAAGACGCGTACCCTTGCCTCCGGCAGTAATCAATGCTTTCATGAAGACGCTCCCATCATGCTTTTTGTTCATTCATTCTATCATAAATAATATTTCCGTTAATAATGGTAAAATCAACAACAGTATTCAATAGCTCCCGCGGTGGGTGTTGAAAAATATTTTGTGACAAGACCACGAAATCGGCCCAATATCCAGGCTTTATCAATCCTTTTTTATGTTCAGATTTTTCTGCATAGGCAGAACCATATGTATAGAGTTCAACTGCTTTGGGTAATGATACTTTTTCATCGGGGTACCAACCACCCTGAGGGCCTCCTTCTAAAAATTCCCGGGTAACCGCGGCATATATGGTGTGTAGTGGATTCAGGGGTTCGACGGTCCAGTCTGTACCCAGAGCGGTAGCGATGCCGGAATCCAGTAAAGATTGCAGGCGATAAGCGTTACGCTGGTGTTTTCCCAGCCGATTCTGAATCCAGCGCATATCATCGATACAATGGTAGGGTTGGACACTGGCGATAATACCCAATTTTTGAAATCGCCTGAGATCATTTTGTTGAGCCACCTGGAGGTGTTCAATTCGATGTCTTTTATGCATGATCGGCTCTGTTGAATCTATTTTTGCAAAAGCATCCAGACACCGGGAAACCGCCAGATCCCCTATAGCGTGAACGGCAATTTGGTCGCCGGAGGCATTTATATCAGCAAAAATATCATCTAATTCCTCGCTGGTATGCATGGCCAGGCCACTGGTCTCGGGGCGGTCAAGATATGGGTGTGAAAGTAAAGCGGTTGTCGCTCCCAATGATCCATCTGCATAGGATTTTTGAGTTTCGAGTTTTAAAAAATCCGACGCTTCGATGTGAAATTTGGGATGATGATAGAGCCGCCAGCCGGAAATTCTCAGGTTGAGATTATGCTCGCGCTCGAGTTCGTGATAGATATCCATCTCTTCTGAAGAACATTCCCCCTGCACGCTTCCGATTCCAAGAGAGTGGGCAAAAGAAATTGCTGCGAGAGCCGCATTTTTGCGTTGCAAACGCGTAGGTTGGGGAATACTCTCCAGAATCTTTTCCTGTGCGGCATCCTGAACAACACCATTCAACCTGCCGGTTTCAGGATTTCTGCCGAAATGCCCTCCTGCCGGATCATCAATGCTATCGTCGATGCCGGCTTGCTTTAGGGCAAGTGAATTTGCGGTGCCGATATGTAAATCGAGTCTGACAACAAATAC
>CAZMUU010000340.1:0-3345 GCA_964569215.1 uncultured Cytophagia bacterium | reverse complement strand
GGCTCAGCTTTTTTTCGAGCGCTTCCGCCATCTCCGCGCCCTCTTCACTCTGTTATACACGGATAATGTACTCATTTTCATCTTCCAGGCCGATCTTTTTTATCTCCACCGATCCCATGCCCAGATTGGTGATTGAATCACGCAGCTGGCCACTGGTTATGTTTTCCTGAAATGATAAATGCAAGGAGGTTCCGCCGGTAAAGTCGATACTGTAGCGGATACCACCGTGAAAAAGCAGAGAAACGAGACCGATGACAATTGCAATCGTTGAAAATATGTAACCAAAACGTCGCATTTCCAACAGCTTAAAATGAGTTTCTCCAAAGAATTGCATATTTTAATATTCTCCTCGTCGAGTGTTCATTTTTATAATTATATGCTCAATTTCTTAATGGCATATTTGGATGTTACGATATCAAATACAAGTCTGGTAACAACGATTGCCGTGAACATACTGGCGACAATACCGATTGAGAGCGTCAGAGCGAATCCTTTAATCGGGCCGGTACCAAATTGGTATAGCACCACAGCGGTGATCAATGTCGTAATGTTTGCATCGAGAATCGTGCTGAATGCGCGGTCATAGCCATTATCGATTGAAGAGCGAATGGTGCGACCCACTTTGAGCTCTTCCCGAATTCTTTCAAAGATAAGGACATTTGCATCGACTGCCATACCCACGGTAAGAATAATGCCTGCGATACCGGGAAGGGTCAAGGTGGCATGAAATGACGCCATGACTGCAAGAACGAAGATAATGTTCATGATCAGGGCTATATCAGCGACCAGGCCGGCTCCCCGATAATAGATCACCATAAATAAAATTACAACCAGCAATCCGACCACGGCTGAAAGACTGCCCTTCTGGATGGAATCCTGACCAAGCGAGGGGCCAACTGTATTTTCCGTGATGATATGGACCGGTGCGGGCAGGGCGCCGGCGCGCAGAACCAGTGCCAGATCCTGTGCCTCTTCCATTTCACCGATATTTTCGATAACGGCATTTCCGTTGGGAATTTTTGATTTAATATTGGGGGCACTTTTAACCCGGTTATCCAGTACGATCGCGAGTTTTTTACCCACATTCATACCGGTTACTCGGGCAAATGTTTTGGTGCCTTCACTGTTGAGCTCCATATTGACAACAGCAGCTCCTGCATTAAAAGATTGTGCACCGCTTGAAATATCGACCTGAGCATTTTTAAGAACATTCCCGGTTAATTCTGCTTCGCTTTTAACCAGATAAAGGCTGATGTATTCATTTTCTCCATAAGCATAGGTGTCTCGTCCGAAGAGGAATTCGGAATCCGAGGGTATAACTTGTTGAACCTCGGGATGTGAAAGCCATCTTTGAACCGCGCGAACATTCTGTACAGGAACAGAAATCATATCTGAATATCTGCCGGAAACCCCCCGCAGCAAACTTGTAAAGGGTTTCTCTTTAAATGTTTTTTGGTCAACGAGCACTGATGTGTCTTCCTGAACGACCTGTGTTTCGTCCTCACCGAATAATTCGCTGATGTCGATCTCTTCTTCAGTTGCTTGCTCTCCATCTGCTATGCTCTGGGTATCCATTACCGCTTCTTCAAATTCTTCTCCCCGCATCTCGGCGCGAACGACGCGGTCGATATCATTAAGAATGGACCATACGATTTCCGGGTCGCGAACCAGCTTGAATTCAAGCACCGCGGTTTTACCGATAATATCCTTGGCACGTTGAATGTTGGTAACACCGGCCAGTTCAATGATAATGCGGCGGGAACCTTGTTTGGTGATGTTGGGTTCTGATACGCCGAATTGATCAATACGGTTTCTCAACCTTTCCACCGTTCTATCAACAGTATCCAGCGCTTCGTTTTTCAGTTCCTGGATGATGTCATCATCAGCCTGACCCTTACGTCCGTAATATCGATTCAAACGAATATTGCGTTGATTAAACTCTTGTTGAAAGTAGACAAAAAAATCTCCGCCCTCGTTTCCCACTTGTTCCTGGGTTTGCGCGATAATCTCATCAAGTCGGTCGTCCGGATTTTTTGAGATATCTCTCATTAACTTGGGCAAATCCACCTCATACACGAGATAAGTTCCACCCTGCAGATCGAGACCACGGCGAATGGCGCGTTGCTGCAGAACAGAGAGTTTGTCGTTGAGCTTGATCAATTTTGCGCTCGTTTCGAGGGCTGTTACCGAATCTTCTCCGGATGCTCGCTCTCTGACCTGCGCCAGCAATTTTCCCTGATTAATTGCTGCCTGAATTTCACTATGTGAAATACCGGTAAAATCAGAAACCTGTTTTAATAATTCTTGCTCGCGATTTTGCAATTGACCGAATTGCAGGGTAGGATATAGGGAATAAACGGCCAATCCCAAAAGAATTAATACAAACGCAAGCTTAAAGATTTGTTTTCTTTGCATATAAATTGGGCCTCCAAAATCTATTGTATTTTTAATAAATCCTATGAATTTACTATATTTATCTTAAAAAGTCAAATAAAATTCATGAGGGGTGGCAACCGTTATTTGGGTATCAGTTGATGTACAACATCTATAACCGTTCCATCCCGAAACTCGATCAGGGCGACAATCCGATCCTCAAATTCCGGTTTTTCCGGTTTGCCGGTCATTTTTATGGCAAGTTGGTGCAATTCCTCAATGGTTTTAATCGGCAGATTGCTCTTTTTTAATCGTTGTAACAAATCCTGACGCTTGGGATTGATTGCCAGACCATGCTCGGTTGCAATGACGTCAATCATTTCTCCGGGGGCGGTTATAGTCGTCACCTTTTCGACGATGATCGGCAAGCGGTTTCTTACCAGGGGAGCGGTGATAATGGTAATCTGAGCATCGGCTGCGTCGGTAAAACCACCGATACCGTGCAACAGCCAGCCATCTGAGTGAGTGTTGACATTAACATTGAATCCCAGGTCGACCTCGGTTGCACCCAGAACAGATACTTTGACTCTGCTGGCAAAGCATCCTTTTGTATGCACATTGTATGAGACAAACGGATTGGTTTCGATATGATTAGGGTGATCCCGAAGTGAGCGAATACCTTCCATATCAAAACTTTGACCGTCAAGGATGTATTTTGTCAAACCGTTTTCGAGCATCTCTACCATATATCGGGTCGATCCGCCTCTTACAAAATCGGCTACGACATTTTTTCTCGCCATCATTTCGCTCATAAATTTAACAAATGCGAGTGATACGCCACCGGCTCCGGCTTGAAAAGAGAAATGGGGTTCGTCTAAAATACCACAGTCCCGAACCAATTGTGCTGCATATTCTGCGATAAGAAGCCGGGTCGGGCTTTTGGTAATGCGAGTGGTTCCTGATACGATCTGC
>CAZMUU010000339.1:0-3361 GCA_964569215.1 uncultured Cytophagia bacterium | reverse complement strand
TCGAACCCGCGACCCCCAGCTTGGGAAGCTGATGCTCTACCAACTGAGCTATTCCCGCATGGTGGTAAACTTATCGAATTGATTTGAATTTTACAAGCTTTTTTTATCCCCGGTAACGATTTATAGAGTGTTCATAATGGCTTTGGTCAATTCAGCGGTGGAAAGAATATCCGCATCGAGCCAATGAATGCGTTTGTCCCGCCGAAACCAAACCATCTGTCGCTTGGCATAACGACGCGAATTCACCTTGATCGTATCTATCGATTCTTCCCGGCTGATCTCGCCGCGCAAAAAGGGGAACACTTCACGATATCCGACCGTCTGCAGGGCATTGTATCTCTCGTCATACCCCTTTTCCAGTAACGATCTCACTTCGACAAATAAACCCGCTTCGATCATGGCATCAACCCGGGCTTCGATGCGCTGATAAAGCCGATGCCGTTTTCTGGCCAAGCCGAAAAAAACGGTGTCAAAATCAGCCGGTTCTTCCCTCCCCGGCTGAAAAGCGGAGAGCGGCCGGTTTGTCAGTTCATACACTTCGAGAGCTCTGACGATGCGCTGGACGTCGTTGGGATGCAATCTTCGCGCACTCTCCGGATCGATCTTTTCGAGAAAGGCGAATATTTTATCCTTTCCCTCCTTTTCGATACGCCGATGCCACTTTATTTTTACCTCCGGATCGCTGATTTGCGGCGCAAAGAGTCCATCGACGAGAGCCTGAATATAAAACCCGGATCCACCGACCACAAGGGGCTGCTTTTCTCTTTCGAAAATATCTGCAACCTTTCGTCGGGCGGCGCGGCCGTATTCACCGGCGCTGTAATACTCGTCCGGATTTCGAATATCGATGAAATGATGCGGAACCCGACCACGCTCCTCCGCAGTGGGTTTGGCGGTGCCGATATCCATGTAGCGGTAGACCTGCCGGGAATCGGCAGAAACAATTTCGGCATTCATCTGCTGCGCAAGCTTAAAAGAGAGCGCAGTTTTACCCACAGCCGTAGCGCCGACCAGTATGATAACTCTATTTCCTTTCAAATCGCTTATCCAGTTCATCGATGGTGATGGTGACCATGGTAGGGCGGCCATGCGGACAGAAATAGGGATTCTGAGTGGTAAACAGCTGGTCGATAAGGGCATTCATGGCGGCTGCATTTAATTTCTCTCCGGTCATAATCGCAGAGCGACAGGCAAAACTCTTTGCAACCCGTTCCTGAATATCCACTTCCGAGCCTTTGTTGCGGGAGTACTCGTCGAGAAGTTCCAGCAGGATTTTACTCTCGCTACCAACTTTAATTCCTGAAGGAATGCCCTCCACCACAATTGTATGACCGCCGAATCCCTTGATCACAAATCCGATTTTTTGCAACAACGGCAGAATCTCCATCAGATTTTCATAGTCTTCAGCTGAAAGATCCAGCGTTTGGGGAAACAGCATTTGCTGACTCGCTGCTGGTTTTTCTGCAAAATTCTTCTTTGCCCGTTCATATAAAATACGTTCATGTGCATCATGTTGATCGATGACCACCAGGCCGCTCTTGATCTGTGAGAGGATGTATTTGTTATGCAATTGCCAGACCATCGCCCCGCCTTCCGGTTCGTTGGTTTGGTAAGAGCCGGCAGCGGCCTGAAATGACTCTTCATCTGTTTGATCATGTGTCAGAGCCAGAGAAATTTGTTCGGAAGAAGATGATGGCACCTTTGCGGCCTGTTGCCGCGACCAGGTGCGCATTTCATCCAATAAAGGTGCCTGAAACCTGGATGAGGAAGACTGCTCTCCGGACTGATTTCGGGCTTCAAAGCCGGGAACGATCTGATCCGATTTAAGCGCACGGCTTACTGCAGAACGCACCAGGGAATAAATCATATTCTGATCGGCAAATTTGACCTGGGTCTTGGTCGGATGTACATTGACATCGACCCGTCCGGGATCGATGTCGAGAAAAAGAACATATAGCGGAAACACCCCTTTGGGGATGGTTTCACCAAATGCAGACTGAACCGCATAGCCAACGGTCCGGTCTTCGATATAACGCTGGTTGAGAAAAACATACTGGTCATTGCGCGATTTCCGCATGACGTCGTTGTTTCCGACAAATCCGTGAATATGCATCAATGCAGTTTTGTCGTCAACCTCAATCAGGTTGTTTTGAACCCGGCTGCCCAATACAGCGGCAATGCGCTGTTTCAGAGGTTGCTGGTGGTAGTGAAACACTTTCTTATCATCATTAAAGAGGGTAAACGAGATATGCGGAAACGCAAGTGTAAAACGGTTGAGAAAATGAAGAATATAACGGTATTCGGTTGAATCCGCCCGCAGAAATTTGCGCCGGGCCGGCGTGTTATAAAACAGATTTTTTACCGCGATCGACGTTCCGGCATTACCCCCGGTGCTGCCGACATGGTTTACCGTACCGCCTTCGATCTGCAGCACTGATCCGTCTATGGAATCCTGCAAAACCGTGTTCAACTCCAGTCGGGAGACCGATGCAATGCTGGCGAGTGCTTCGCCGCGAAATCCCAATGAAACGATCTGCTCGATATCGCGCAATGATTGGATTTTTGATGTGGCGTGCCGCTGCAGAGACATAATAGCATCCTGCTCCGTCATACCGCTGCCGTCATCGATTACCTGAATGAGTTCCTTGCCGCCTTTTTTTATAATAACGGTAATATGACGCGCACCGGCATCGATGGCGTTTTCCACCAGCTCTTTCAACACCGAAGCCGGACGTTCAATCACTTCACCCGCAGCAATCTTGTTGATCAAACTCTCGGAAAGAACGCGAATGGTGTTGTCTCTCTTGCTCACGATAGTTGACTCTCCTTTGAATAAAGAGTATATTCATTTCTGTAAACATTTTCAAGGGTTAATTCGCGCTATAACCCTTCCTGAGCAAAGAAAAGTCCCGTAAAAATAAGCCGGCTGGCGATTTAGGACTGCATTTAAAGACGGCCAAGGGCTGTATCAAAAGTATTTATTGTACTATATTTTAGAGGTCTCCTAACAATACAGAACCGCATAGACCGCAAAGGGATCTCTGAGAGCTTTATTTCATTACCAGATATGATTTATAGAAAAGCTTTTATCAGGGTAAAATCAAAACAATAAAGATAACAAATTTATAAACAACTAATTATTATTATTTTATGATATTTTTTTCCTGTTTAATTTCCTTAAATAATCCTCTTTTTCTCAGCGTTCCTCCGCGTTCTCGGCGGTTTTGATTAGCCTTGAATAAGTGATGACTCACGGTCTTGCACCGTATTTGATATTATTGGATTGTCAATTCTTTTTATCCACCCTTTTGATACAACCCCCTTCCCGGTTTCTCCTGTTTTAATATCATCACCCTATTTG
>CAZMUU010000338.1:3040-3380 GCA_964569215.1 uncultured Cytophagia bacterium | reverse complement strand
CTAGACGGCTCTGTTTTTAATAAATTCATAGTTGTGTATTGCTCCGATTGTTCGGATCAAAACGTGATTACTAAAAGCGCTACGATAAACATAAGCGGATAGAATATGTATTTGAACTTCATCGAATCAACCTTTCTACATCAATCTATAAAGCGGTTGTCAAAAAAATTTTCATGCAGTGGATTGCGCTTCCGTTCGGGTTTGTCGCCATTTGTTGTTTCATCGGCATCGTAGCCGATAGCGATCATCACCATAACGGTGTATTCGTCACCCATATTGAATAATGTTCTGATCTTTTCGGGATAAAATCCAGCCATGGGGCGGGCGCTCAGGTTGAGCT
>CAZMUU010000338.1:0-3030 GCA_964569215.1 uncultured Cytophagia bacterium | reverse complement strand
CCTGTAACATAACCAGTTGGGTGGCCAGGCCGAGATCAAAGAGATAATAATCTCTCCCATCCCGGGTCCGGCAATCGAAATCGACTTTGGAAAAACCAACCACCAGTAACGGTGCTTTTGCGGCCCAACTGTTGCCCTCTTTTAAGGCCTGACGGCCCTTTTTCAGCGCTTTTTCCTCATACAGAAACAAAAAGCGCCAGGGCTGATTGTTGAAACAGGAGGCAGAGAGCTGAGTCGCTTTTTTGATACGTTCTATGGTCTCGGGCTCGAGTCTTCTGGTCGAAAAATTTCGACTGCTCTTTCTATATTGTAACAGTTCCAATAGCGATGAATATGGATAGTGCTGATTTGATTTCATGCCTGATCCGTTTACGATTTAAACGATCCTTAGCCGGATCGCTTTGTTTCAAAAGCCGCCAACCATTCCAAAGAGAAAACGATTGCTGTCATATTGTAAATCGCGGCTGTATTCGAGTATGAACCGGATGTTTCTCGCAAATAGATAGGTCGCGCTCAGGGTTGCCGTTTCATAATCATAGACATCCCAATCCGAATCTATATTATTATATAGCGCTGTGAGATAATAACGGGAACGGTCGAGATGGGGGGCAAAAACGGCTTCCAGCACAATACCCGAGGTTTCGATCTCTTCGTCGGCGCGGTCGCTGAATTTATGCGTATCTTTTCTTAACAGGTATTGGCCGGTAATATCGATCGGTCCGACTCCGATGTTGATATCCGGGCCCCAATAGCTCAATTCATTGTCATAGCTGAAGCTGATTTCGGTTTCGTCATCGATTATTCGGTTACCCTGCAGCGTTTCTTTACCCTGATAATAGAATCCTCCAATGCTGACAACGTCGCCGATGGCCTGGCTTACCCGAAGGCCGATATTTTTGTAAATGTCCTGATCAAAACTTTTATCTGCGCCGGCCGGGGCTTTGCCATTGCCATTTACCACCATGCCGATGATATCCGTTGAGGTCTGCTCGATACCATAGACGATCATAACACCGCGGTCATAGGCGAGATCGGTGTTGGAACCGGCGATTTTGGTCTTGTAAATGTTATAGTCTTCGAATGTCAACCGCAGTTCCCGTTTCATCAGGGGGTCAGACGTCTGGAATTGCCCGACCATGATATCCAGATTGGAGTCGAAAAGGTTATTAAAGTGGAGATAAGCATCCTCGATTCCGGCGACTTCTCCCCGCTCAGACATGTAAAAATAGAGATAATAGCCGACATTTTTAAAGACGGAACCGCCGGTCATCAATTTTAATCCCCAGGGGCTTTGCAGGTCGTTTTCTACCACTTTGTCGTCGTCATAGAGGGCATAGGCGTCAAAACGAACGGCAACCGGGAAATCGCGTTGTAACCAGAGAATATCATCTCCGGCGCTGATATAATCTCTTTCACTTTCCTCCTCTTCGAGCACAAAACCGTTTCCGGCATAATCGTCACCATAATCTTTGAGCCTTGGAAAGGGCATATGACAGGTGGAGCAGGAAAGTTTGTAACGCCTTGCAAAAGCGGGAATCGCCAATGCGGTGGAAGATAGAGTGATCCACAAAAAAAGCGTACAAAATACAAAAATAATACTTTTTTTCAAGTGCATATCATCTCCTCATTTATTAATCGTATATATTTATCCAGGTGGTGGCATAGCTGATCGGCATAATCTCACTTTCATCCTCAGGGACACCGAGAAAATCGGCGACGGGTTTGACCAGCTTTTGGTAGTTTAATTCGGCCCTGAACGTGACTTTGCCGAGGGGGATATCCTCCGGCAGCATCCAGGTAAAGGTTTCTATTTTGGTTTCCCGCGGTCCGATTCTGTAATCCACGCCCAGGGATTTGGTGTTCCATTGCATTATGGTCATGCGGCCCTCAGGATCAAAATAGGGCATGCGAAAGATTCTGTTGCCGGCAGGTACGCCGTCTCGCTGTACCCCTTTAAAATTATCAATACCTTTGGGCACACCCATATCCTGATAGGCGAGAACATCCGCGGCTATGGTGTACTCTTCTCCTTCAAACCCTTTCTCGTCCACAGGCAGATGATAGGTGTTGCCTTTTGAATCGGTTGCGGTAACATGCAACCACATGATGCGGTCTTCGACCGAGCCGGTTGGAATTTTGTGACCGGCTTTGCCGTTAAAAAGCTGCACTTTGAGGATTGCCGTTCCGTCCCAGGGAAGCTCTCGTTCCCGCGGATGAATCTTCATCTCTACGGCACCGGCCACTTTGCTGGGTACATGTGCACCGTGAAAGAGGTGCTGGGCCACCATGCCTTCTTTTGCCATTTTGGCATTTCTGCCTTTTGCTTTCGGCATATGACATTGCTGGCAGGGAACGCCCTCTTCCGAATAAGGGCCCTCTTCCCATTCCAGGTGAGTCGATTTTACCCAGACACCGAAGGGACTTTTTTCGTTGTGGCAGTTGGCGCAAAATTCCGCCTTTTCATACAATTCGAGGTATTGGGTATCGTGATGGGGAGATTCCTGCCCCTCTTTGGCGCCGTATTTCACCCGGCCGGGTGAAACCATAAAGCTGTAATTGTAAGGCGTCTCTCCCGCGTACCCCTTGATGGTATGACAGACTTCGCAATTAACGCTCTCATTGGCACGACTGTTTTCTTCCGGCCGCGGCGGTGTGACATCTCCTGCCATATAAGCCATGGGTGTATGACAACCGTTACACCCGTCGACAGCTTCCTTTAGCTCCGGTTTTTTTTCGGCATGAGCCACCGCCAGGTCGAAATATTCGATTTCATCCCAGTGATGCGTATAAGCTTGCGACATCATCGCCTGTCGCCATTGCATGTAGATATCAACATGACAGCTTTGGCATGCTTCCGGTTTTTCAAACTGATCGTAATCATATGCCCCCAAGAGAGAACTGCCGGACGGCAGTTCCTGGGCATAAAGAAAAGCTGCACTGATGATCAATGACAAGATAAACAAAGCTCGCATATTATCCTCTGGATTTTGGTTAAAACAACAGCTATGATAAGCTTGTCAACGCCTGCAT
>CAZMUU010000337.1:3066-3383 GCA_964569215.1 uncultured Cytophagia bacterium | reverse complement strand
GGGTGCCGGCCGATCGATCCGGCGGCTCAACTGAACCCGGTTTTCTTCACCCCCCGCAAGTTCAAGTGGTTCCGTCCTCAGCGGAGCGGATAAAACCAATTCACCATGACGGTCATAGATATCCAGCTTTAGCGAACAATGACGTGATTTGGTACTGTAATTTTTTACCCAGGACGTGCAGCTAAACAGGGCATTTTCATAAAGGCTGTCAAAACGGGTGGACACGGCAAAATCCCGAATATGAACATTCGGGATTGCCATAAGGTAGAGAGAACGATAAATGCCGGAAAGACGCCACATGTCCTGATCTTCGAAAT
>CAZMUU010000337.1:0-3056 GCA_964569215.1 uncultured Cytophagia bacterium | reverse complement strand
GCGAATCACCTGCACCGCGATATGATTGACTCCCGGCCTGACATAAGGGGTAATATCATATTCCGCGGGTTCCATCCCACCCTCATTGTATCCTACGGAATCACCATTGATCCAGACAGTGGAGGCGGATTTGACGCCTTCAAAATGGAGAAAAATCCGCCGATTATCCCAGCCGGATGGTAATCGAAACGTACGCCGGTAAGAGCCGACCGGGTTGTAATCTTTTGGTACAAACGGCGGGTTGGCGGGAAACGGATGCGCGATGTTGCGAAAAAGCGGATGGCCGAACCCCTGCATCTGCCAGTTGCCGGGAACCTGAATCCGGGACCAGTGACTGACATCATAGTCGGTCTTATAAAAGCGGCGGGGAGCTTGAACAGGATTTTCAGACCAGAGAAATTTCCAGCTTCCGTCAAGGGGCATAAAATATTCAGACCCGGCAAAATCGAGTTCAAGGGCCTTTTGCCGGTTTGAAAACGGCATTAAAGGAGTGTGCGGTGGCTGCTGGTTTCTTTCGAAAACCCGCGGATTCTCCCAGTCGGGACGATGCTGCGCCTGCACTGAAAACGCAACCGCAAAAATGAGGAGTAATGAATGAATCTTCACGATACCCTCTTAATCATTTCATCCAAAATAATTACGTTGTAAGAGACACGGAATTCGCTACTCCTATAGAGCGAGTGTGCCATAAGAACGTATATCGAGAACCATAACACTATTCGAATCAAACACCTGGTGCATACGTCTTTTATAGGCATCGACATCAGGTTCAGGCAGAAACACCTGAATCGTACCGGCGAAACCACCTCCATGTACGCGACAGGCGCCATTACCGATCGTTTCGAGATATTCTTCGGTGAGTGCCAGTGCCAAAGAGACACCTTGTTCATGTACATTCTTGCTGGTATAGATATTTTGCAGCCATTTGAAAGAAGAGTTACCGGAAGCTCTGACCAGTTCCAGAAAACGATCAAAATCATTTTTTCCCAGGGCATTGACCTGTTCGATAACACGGGCATTGTCCTGTAAAAAATGCAAAGCGCGCAAGATAGCGCGATCTCCCGTCCTGGAGCGTAATAGTTTTACATGACCGAACAACGTATCGAGATCAATATCGCGGCAAGTCTTGCCGCCAAGCTCGGTCGCCACAGCCCGCATTTCCTGCGGTACCGCCGCATAATCGTCGGTTAAATCAGCATGGTTACCGCCGGTATCGACAACGACCAGCTTGTAACGAATGTTATTGAAATCAAAATTCACTTTCTGAACAATCGGTTGTTGCGGATTCTTAAAATCAATGGTGATGATTCCACCGACGGCACAAGTCATCTGATCCATCAATCCGCTTGGTTTGTTAAAATAGACATTTTCAGCAAATTGTCCGATAACGGCCAGCTCTTCACTGCTGATGCGATTATCATTATAAAGAGCATCAAGTATCGTCGCCAAAAGCACCTCAATCGAGGCGGAGGAGCTCAGTCCGGATCCCGGTAGAACATCGCTGCTGATGACAGCGCAATAACCGCCAATTTCATAGCCGAGCATTTTAAATCGCGCTGCAATACCACGAATCAAAGCAAAGGTGGTGCGCTCCTCTTCCTTTTTGGGTTCCAAATCGGTCAGATCGATTTCGAAACGTTCTTTATAGCCCTCGGAAATGACTGTAATCACTTTCTCCTCTACCGGGGCGGCAATTGCGATTGAATCGAGATGAATAGCGGCCGCGAGTACACGACCATGATTGTGATCGGTATGGTTACCGCCGATTTCGCTGCGCCCGGGGGCGCTAAAAAAACGAACCTCTTTTTCTCCAAAGGCGTTTTGAAAACGATCAACAAGATGATGATAACGCCTTTTCTGTTCGTCTATCCGGCTGGTATCTGTGCCATAAAGTTTTTTTAATATAGTATCGGATACAATTTTCATTGTTCAATCCCAATATCAAATAAATTTGACTTTGCCTTGATCAGGCATATCGCAAATAAGACTATTCTCTGCAGAGCATTTTGACGTTCCGAAATCCGGGATTATCTCGGCGGTCTGTATCTCAATGGCTTTTTTATATAAAACCATTTCTCATTGAAACAGATAAAACCTACCAAAAGATAACATAAAGGATCAAAGTTGCCGCAATAACACCGGCGCCGAGCCACGCAACAGAGGGTGTCGGACGCATATCAAACTCTTCCTTTACCGGCAGTTTTACCGGCTCGGCCAGCGGTTTTAACAGGGTAATGACCGACATCACCAGCAGCAGCACTGCAAAGGTTATGGCCATGCGATTGAGAAAAGCGATATCATTGAATTGCCATTGTAAAAAGCCGTACACCGGAACCGTCAGCACCAGGCCGGTGACTCCGGCGATATCCGGAGCGCGCTTGATAAAAAGTCCAAAAACAAAGGCTGCCAGAATTCCGGGAGATATATAGCCCTGGAACTCCTGAATATAGGTAAAAATACCCATAAAACGCGGATCGCCGAGATAGGGCGCGATAACACAACCGATGAGCACGAAAAGGGCGGTGGTCAGCCGGCCGGTCAAGATCAACGTTTTCTGCGAGGCATCCTTTTTCCAGTGACGTTTGAACAGGTCCATGGTAAAAATAGTGGAAGCGGAGTTGAGCATGGATGCAAGCGATGAAATCACCGCACCGCTGATGGCGGCAAAAATAAATGCACGCACACCGGGGGTGACCAGGTTGCGGATGAGGAGCGGGTAAGCGGCATCTGTTCCGCCTTCTCCGGTCATCATGTCACCGTAAAGCTGATAGGCCATAATACCGGGGAAAATAATGATAAAGGGTATAATCAGTTTTAGAAAAGCGGCAAAGATGACGCCGAGCTGCCCCTGTCTGAGCGTATTGGCAGCCAGGGTTCTCTGGGTAATATACTGGTTCAAGCCCCAATAGTAAAAATTGGGAATCCACAGGCCGATCACCAGCGCCGTCCAGTCTTCTGCCAAGGCCGGAAGCGATCCGGTCAGGGCAAAGGTCGCGGCGATCAGTGAACGGCACAATGTCATGGCATCCCCGGGGACAGCGTCACGCCCCGATCAT
>CAZMUU010000336.1:0-3431 GCA_964569215.1 uncultured Cytophagia bacterium | reverse complement strand
TGGTCCCCCAAAGCCGATCGTAAAAAGCCTTGTCCTGCTTGTCGCTTTTTAAGATCGAGGGTCTTTTTCCAATAACCGATTCTTTATTATAACCGCTGATTCTCTCGAACGCAGGATTGACATAAAGAATAGTGCCGCCACAATCCGTTATCATAATGCTCTCTCCGGCTTGTTCGATGGCGGTGGCCAACCGTGAATATTCAGCTTCAGCACGTTTACGGCCGCTGATATCACGGGAAAAAATCAGAATATAATCTCTGCCGGTATGTTTGAAATAATTGCATGTCAATTCAACGGTAATGAGGTGTCCGTCTTTATGCTTAAAAATCGTTTCTTCGAAAACCGATGTTTGCTTTTGCATATCCTGAATCTTCTGCGGCCAGCCTTCGACGCTGGTGGAAGGGTCTATATCAAATAGGGTCATAGAGGTTAATTCGGACAACGTATAGCCGGTCAAACGGAGACCGGCTTCATTCACATACATAAAGCGTCCGTTCAATCCCACCCAATAGATAGAGATAGAGGCGTGATCTACGGTATATTTTGTTAAAATAAGCGCGCGTTCCATTTGCTTCTGCTTGTGTTTTTCCCGGACTTTACGCAATGCATCCTTTACAGCTGTATCCAGTCGATTCAATGCAGCGGCTGATAGATAATCATGGGCACCGGCCTGTAAACAGGAAACAGCCTGTTGATCATCACCATTTTCAGCTACGACAATTAGGGCAACCTGAACATTCTGCTTTTTGATGATGTCCAGCACGTCGGTGGGAGGTAGAGGAGCAAAATCAGCCCGACTGATAAGTAAATCCGGCTTTTGTGCGATCGCCGTTTCCAGACTTTGTGCATCCCGTATCAATTGATGTGTCTTCAAAAGACCGGCATTTTTTAATATGCTCACCACGGGTTGAATTGACGTCTGGTCTTGATCAATAAATATAATGTTTAAATTTTCCTCCATAGACACCTCAAGAATACAACGTTTACCCAATAAAAAAGCCGGTCAGAACAACCGGCTGTAGATTTTGATTCATCTGGCCTCTATTGAATCAGGGTCGTGTTTTTCTCCTCCCCGGAATTTTTTCCTTCCGGTTCAAAAAGAACAAAGATAAAAAGAATAATCATTCCAATGGTTACAGCGATATCCGCGACATTAAAGATCGGCCACCGGGTTAATGAATATCCGGGAAAATCGACGAATAGCAAGTGAAAGGAAGGAATCTCTATATCAAAGAATTCAAAATCGAGAAAATCAACAACTTTTCCTCTGATAACTCGATCTGTAAGGTTGCCGATCGCCCCCCCTAAAATTGAAGCCATTGCAATGCGAGTGAGTATATGTTCGCCTTTCATCTTGAAAAGATATACGAGTATAACGACACTCGCCGCCAGGGCAAAAACAGTAAAAAAAATGTTATCACCAAAACGGATGCCAAAGGCCATACCGGGATTTTCAATGTAGGTTATACGAAAAAAATTACCCAATACCGAAATCGACTCGTGCAAACTCATCGTACTTTTGATAATCCATTTGCTGATCTGGTCCAAAAGAACTATACATCCGGTAATCCATAGTATTTTTAATTGTTTCATTATCTGGTCCGTAATAAGCCTGGCGTTCAGAGGAGTCTCATGTCATTGCTTGCGGTAAAAATACGTTTAACGTTTGTTGATTTCTTCCTTGGATTTACATTTAATGCACAACCTGCAATGCGGCACAGCTTCGAGGCGCTCAAAACTGATCTCGTTGTCACACTGTACGCATTTTCCATATTCACCTTTCTCAATGCGTTCCAATGCCAGAGAAAGATGATAAAGAAAATTCTCGTCGCGTGTGACAAACATATACTGCTGCTCTTTTTCCATCGTGTCGGTGCCCTGATCCGCCATATGAAATGCATAGGCGGAATTTTCAGATGCGTCACCAAAAGATGCGCTTAACCCATTCCCCTTGCGAATGTCCGACTCTTTTAAAATTCGTTCCCGCTTCGCAAGAATGATGCTTTTCAGATAGTCAAGTTGCTTCCTAGTCATACTCCCCTCCTTATCCTTTGCCCAATGAAGAAATAACCCTTCATTTGGTTATACCAATCCTCACCACATCTTCACCAATTGTCCAATCCTTGATAAAGTCACCTTTTACTTTACCAATCTGCAAAGCTTCACCCAGGGTTTCGCTCTGGATGCAATTTGTTTCCGCTTCAATAGCCCGACGCAGTTTCTCGGAAGCGGTTTCAGCATAAATGTGGATTCTATCCGTTACCTGTAAACCGGCTTCTTTACGCATGTTCTGTACCCGATTGACAAATTCTCGGGCAAGCCCCTCAAACAGCAATTCTTCAGAAACATCTGTCTCCAATGCAACCGTTAAATCACTCTCGCTCTCAGCAACCAAACCTGAACGGTTTTCAGTGCTGATGGTTACATCGTCGGGGCGAATGCTGAACGACTGGTCGTCTATTGATAGGGTAATATACTCCTTTTCTTCGATTTCATCAATATCTTTTTCAGAAAGCCGGCGTATTTTTTCAGCAACTTTCTGCATTTTTTTACCAACTTTGGGCCCGAGCGTTTTGAAATTAGGCTCAGCCGTTTTGCTTACCAGTTCGCTCTCATCTGAGACAAACTTGATATTCTTTACATTCAATTCTTCTATAATAAGTTTGTTCATACTTTTAATCAGGTTGGTCCGCTTTTCGTTTTTGCTCACAACCAATAAATTTGCCAAAGGTTGGCGTACTTTGATCGCCGCCTCATTCCGCAGAGATCTTCCTAAATTAACAATTCGCCTGGCTAGATCCATCTGAGTCTGCAAAAGATCGTCGGAAAAATCAATGGGTGCCGGACCGGCTTTAGGATACAGTGCAAGATGAACGCTTTCCGGCAATTTTTCGTTGCCGTTTCGAAGATTGCGGTACAACACCTCGGCAAAAAACGGGGCAAAAGGCGCCATCAAACGGGCAACCGTCATCAAACATTCATGCAGGGTTTGAAATGCTGCCAGTTTATCCGCTCCGATATCCGATTTCCAAAATCGCCGGCGGGAACGCCGTACATACCAATTGGAAAGATCATCGATAACAAAAGCGGATATATCACGACCCGCTTTTGTCAGATCATATCGTTCCAGATACCCATTAACCCGGTTGACCAAATTTAAAAGCGTGGAAGACAACCACCTGTCCAGCTCGTTTCTCTCTGCAACAGCGATCCGGCCTTCTTCTTGGTAATCAAATTGATCAATATTGGCATACATGACAAAGAAAGAATAGGTGTTGGATAAGGTGCCGAAGAACTTGCGTACAATTTCGCTTACACCGTCCGGATCAAAGCGGGTTGGAACCCATGGCGGACTGACCGTTAACAAATACCATCGCAGGGCATCCGCACCATGACTTTCAAAGTAATCGAAAGGATTGGCTGTATTGCCC
>CAZMUU010000335.1:453-3438 GCA_964569215.1 uncultured Cytophagia bacterium | reverse complement strand
GATCAGGAGAAAGGTAGCCAACTCCTCGGTAAAGGAGCTGGGATCGCGAAGAATAAAGCGGGTGAACACTTGCCAGGAAACATCCAAAACCATGATAACCATCAGGACAACAAGCGTCCATGATAAAACAGCATCTACAATTTTAACAGCTCTATCCATATCATCCATAAATATTAAGGTTTCGTGTTTGTGCTGTCCTGCAGTCCAACAGCTTGAATTTTCTGCACCACGTCATATAGAGGGTCTCCACGGTCGCGCAGCAGCTCATATAAAGGTTGAACCTTTTGCCGAAAAGGCGCCTTTTCAGGATAAATGACCTGCAACCCCTCTTTTTCCATGTCCGCCAATGCTTCTCTTACCGCTTTTGCCCACAAACCGCGTTGGTAGGATACCGATTTTTCGATGGCTTCCTGCAACCAATGCCGCTGCTGCGGCGTAAGCCGGTTCCAGCTATGGGTACTGATCAGCAAAATATCGGACGGAGAAGAGTGCTGATCCAGACAATAAAATTTACAAGCCTCATAATGACGGGATTGATAAAACGTCGGCACGTTATTTTCAGCGCCATCAACCACACCCTGCTGTAAAGCGGTATATAATTCGCCAAAGGCAATCGGCGTGGCTGAAGCGCCAAGCGCATTAACGGTCTGTATAGACCAGTAACTTCGCATGACTCTGATTTTCAGGCCCTCGAGATCATCCGGATGGCGAACGGCAGTGTCCCGCAAATAAAAACTGCGGCTGCCGGTTTCGTAAAAACACAACCCGCGTAACCAGACATTTTCACCGGCTAAAAGCAGGGATTTACCGATCGAGCCATTCAACACCTGCCAGCGGTGCTCTTCATCGCGAAAGAGATAGGGCAAACTAAATACGGCCATTTCCGGAACAAAATTTTCAAGAACAGCGGAATTGACCTTGGTCATATCCAGCGAGCCGATCTGTAGCGATTCAACATATTCCCGTTCACTGCCAAGTTGCCCACCGGGATAAATTTCGATGCGCAGTTTTCCATCCGAAATAGATTCTACATGCTCGCTTAAAAAAGCCATCCCTTGATGAACGGGATGAGAAATATCGAGAACATGAGCCAGCTTAAGAATCTGAATAGCGCGATGCTGACGACAGGAGAGCAAAACAGTAAAGGTGATTGCCATCAATATCATAGCGGCTTTTATGCTGTTGATTTTCATAATCATCCATATAACGTTAATACATATACTGTCCGCCATTCACTTCGACGGTCTGACCGGTAATATAATCGGACAAATCGCTGGCCAAAAAAAGAACAGAATGGGCAACATCTTCAGGAACGCCTTTGCGGCGTAAAGGAATTTTTGCTGCAACCGTTTCATGCACCTCTTTAGCGGTATGAGTATCGTGAAATTCAGTTTCAGCGATAAAACCGGGCGAAACGCTGTTCACCTGAATATGATCGGGACCGAGTTCTTTTGCCAGCGACTTGGTCAGCGTCAGTATCGCTCCCTTGGTGGCGGAATAGGCTGCTGAACCCGGGCCACCACCGTCATGTGCGGCTTGTGACGATAGATTGATGATCTTGCCGGACTGCTGTTTCTTCATCTGATCGATGACCAAATGAGACATGAGAAAAGTCGTCTTTAAGTTAATATCAACCACTTTTTGATAATGCTCCTGATCAAACTCTGCAACCGGTACGCGTTCCACCAGACCACCAGCGTTGTTGACCAGTATATCGACGCTGTTTCCCATCTCCATGGCGGCGTCGATGAGCTTTTGTGCCTCGCCCCTAACGCTCGCATCGGCGACCACAGCTTTGACTTTACCACCATTCTTCTCAATCTTTTCAGCTACTTTGTGCAATTCTTCACTATCCTGGTGACTGTTGATCACCACCGCTGCTCCGCATTCGGCCAAAAGCTCTGCACAGGCGCGTCCGATTCCCTGGCGACTACCGGTAACAATGGCGGTTTTTCCATCTAATTTTATCTGCATAAATCAATCTCCTCCTTTTATTTAAACCTGACTGATAACGTTTGATCGCCTTGCAGGGAGGTCTCGAGAAACACAATGGTATCCCCTGACCGGGTTCTGCCGATTTTGATCTTCTTTTGGTCAAGCGGGGTTTCGTTCAACAGAACCTCTGCAACCTCCTGATCGCTTTCGGAAAAAATCAAAACCGGATTTTCTACAGCCGTTTTCTCCTGAATGAATGTCAGGCGACAATTCGGGGTTTGCGGCTTAATGGTAAACAAGTAGGCACGCTGGGCAAAAGAATAGCCGTCATATTGCGTCGACGGATAGGCTGAAACAAACTCGCCGGGATAAAGCCAACTCTTCGCATATCGCATCGGTTTTTCGCTCTCTTCCTCTGCCACACCGATCAAATACGTCCAGGTGGTCGGTTGATTGCTTTCATCGACCATAGCCTGAATATTGCCGATATTACCATGATGCGGCACATCGAGACCGGGCGTATTATAACCATCGATCTGATATCGCGAGGCGGGCCAGTGACCGCGCCGGTCCGCATGACCGACGTCGCGCGCACATACCGTAACACGATCGGGAGTTGTTCCGGGCAAAAGCTCATCCCGCAAGGCAAAAACCGTAAACGGATGCAGTCGCTCCTTAAAATGCACCTCCACCACAAACTCTTTATGCTCAGCGATGAAATTGCGGTGAAAATCGCGATTTTTATTGAGATATTTATTTGAATAGCCCTCGCCCTTCAAGTTGGTCAGAGTAGCGAACTCTTGATCAAAAAGCTGTTTGGTCTGCACGCCCGGAGGTTTTGCCAGTAACACCTCAAAGGATTCATGGCGGGTACTGCTGTTCGGCCATAGATTAATCTGCCTGCCGCCGACGCCATCCGGATAAAGATAATAGTACTCATCAACCCATTCGTTAAAATAGATATTATAATGGGGATCACTCAGTGCATAGCGCCAATGCACCTTGACCCGTGCCGGCGAGTTTTCCAGCAATTCAACCTTGATATAACGT
>CAZMUU010000335.1:0-443 GCA_964569215.1 uncultured Cytophagia bacterium | reverse complement strand
ATAACGTCCTTCGCGATCCTGCATGGGCTCATTGCATCCCTGATTTCCACCGCCCCATGCTTCGACAAATTCATTGGTCATTGCCACCTGCTCCACATCCCACCACGGGATATAGGAAGCCTGTTTCCAGAAAACAAATTTTGCCGAGAATGGAAACCTCACCTCAATGGCATGATCGGTAATGCCGCCGTAATGATAATCCCCCTCAACGGCATAAAAGGTCTCCGGAAGCGTGTTATCGAACTTTGTCAAATGCTGCTGAAAGCGGGCAACCGCTCTCTCATCGTTACGATCAAACAATATCGATTCGATCACATAATTGCCGCCGGACAACTTTCGAAGCTCGGCGATATCAAAAACAGGTGTAAATTCCAGTGAAGGATCCTCACTCCGGGCACTGGCAACCCGATCTCCGCTACCGGCATGTTTGAAGATCAACTCAA
>CAZMUU010000334.1:0-3450 GCA_964569215.1 uncultured Cytophagia bacterium | reverse complement strand
ATTTTATTTATCTTGAATTTTACGCGATGATTTAATAAAATCCAATATTCCGATAAAACCTGGAGGCGGTATGGAAACCTATGAAAAATTGGGGGCCTTTTATCTGGGTCGTGTTCATGATTTACAGAAAAACAAAACCCTCCCCGAAACATTATTATATGATTCAAAAGATTTGACTACGCATGCCGTCTGCGTCGGCATGACCGGCAGCGGCAAAACCGGACTTTGCGTCGGCCTCATCGAAGAAGCCGCAATGGACGGTATTCCCTCCCTGATCATCGATCCCAAGGGCGACATGACCAACCTGATGCTTACCTTTCCCGACCTCAATGCCGAATCCTTCAAACCCTGGATCAATACGGACGAAGCTGCAAAAAAGGAGATGTCGCCACAACAATTTGCCGAAAATCAGGCTAACCTCTGGCGGAACGGTTTGGCCAAATGGGACCAAAGCGGAGAGCGAATTGCCGCTTTGCGCGACAAAACGGAACTGTCGATCTATACACCGGGCAGTACCGCCGGCATCCCGCTGTCGATCCTGAAATCATTTACCGCCCCTCCCAAAGAACTGGTTGAAGAAACCGAATCCTTTGGAGAGCGCATTTCAACAACGGTGACCAGTCTGCTCGGACTGGTCGGCATCAAGGCTGATCCGCTTCAAAGCCGCGAACACATCTTGCTCTCCAGTGTTCTCAGCCACTACTGGAAACAGGGCACAGATCTCGATCTTTCCCGTCTTATTCAGGCGGTACAGTCTCCTCCGTTTGAAACGGTCGGTGTTTTCAATTTACAATCCTTCTATCCGCCTAAAGAACGCTTTGAGCTCGCCATACAGCTCAACAACCTGCTGGCAGCTCCCGGTTTTCAATCCTGGCTACAGGGAGAGGCGCTGGATATCGATAAACTATTATACACCCCCGAAGGTAAAGCCAAAACGTCTATTTTTTATATCGCTCACCTCTCGGATGTAGAGCGCATGTTTTTTGTCTCTCTTTTCCTCAATCAGGTTCTCAGTTGGGTCAGAAAGCAGCCCGGCACCTCCAGCCTGAGGGCGCTTTTGTATTTTGACGAGCTCTATGGCTATTTGCCGCCGGTAGAAAATCCCCCGTCCAAAAAACCTCTGTTAACCCTGCTTAAACAGGCTCGTGCTTTTGGGTTGGGTGTGGTTCTGGCCACCCAGAATCCGGTAGACCTCGATTACAAAGGCCTGTCCAATACCGGTACCTGGTTCATCGGTCGTTTGCAAACCAAACGCGATCGAGACCGGGTTTTGGACGGATTGCTCACAGCCGGCGGTGGTGAAACGGAAAACCTGACCCGATCTTCGTTGTCTAAAATGATTTCCGGCCTGGATAAACGCGTTTTTCTCCTCCACAATGTACACGAAGAAAAACCCGAGATTTTTCATACACGCTGGGCCATGTCTTATCTGCGCGGACCGCTGACCAGAATTCAAATCAAGGAACTCATGGCAACTGTGGAACCACAACTGCCGGACACATCCGCGACAAAAGCACCTCTACCTGCTGCCGCTGCCAGGCCCATGATCGATCCGGAAATCACCCAGCTCTTTTTACCGGTTCGCACGCCCAAACCTCTGCAGGCAAAGTTGCTCTACCTTCCCTATCTTTGGGCGAGTGCGAATATTCAGTTTCGCGATAAAACGGCGGGGATCAACCGGACAAAACACGTACAACGGCTCACTCCGATCCGCAGCGGTGCATTGGCGGTGGACTGGAATGAGGCGGCAGTAACCGACCTTGGAGAAGAAAACCTGCTCCCCGCAGCCGAATATGAGGCGGTATATGAACCAGTGCCGGATGCAGCACAGAAAAACACAAATTACCGGAAATGGCAAAACGATTTCAAAGAATATCTCTATGCCGGTGAAAAACTCGATCTGTTAAAAAGTAAAATTTTTGACACCCTGTCCGATGCGGACGAGAGCGAACGCGATTTTCGCATACGGCTGCAACAAATCGCCCGGGAAAAACGCGATGAAGAAGCGGAAAATTTGAGGCAAAAATATGCCAAAAAGATCGACACACTGGAAGCCAAAATACGGCGGGCTGAAGAGAGAGTGGAACGGGAAAGCGACCAGGCCAAACAGCATAAACTGCAAACAGTCGTCTCGATCGGTACAACGCTTCTGGGTGCGTTTCTCGGCCGCAAAACGCTATCCAAATCCACAGTCAGCCGTGCCGGCACCACCATTCGCCGCGCCGGACAAACCATGAAAGAACAGTCCGATGTCGAACGCGCCGAAGATGAGCTACTTGTTCTGCAACAGCAACTCGAAGAGTTGGAGGCGGAATTTAAACAAGAGCTGGACAAAACTATCGAATTATATGATCCCTTGCAGGAAGAGTTGAAAACCGTCTCCATTCGTCCGGCCAAAAGTCATATCGATGTAAAATTATTATCTTTTGTGTGGGTACCGCACTGGTCGATTCCGGGCGGAGGTCCGCAAATCGCGTGAGGGTATAAAAAAAACGGATAAAGTGACTAGCAGGAACTGTATCAAGAGTGATGTATTACCAGTATGCTTGTAGTGAATAGTTAACCGCCATAAACGCAAAGACTAAATACAATGTACATAGATTTTGTTATGACTTTTGTCCGTCTTGCAACAAGTAACACTTTTGATCCAGCCCTCGCCATCTCTTCTAACTGCTCAAATCTCGACTGTTTCGCCCATCCCGGGATAATGCACGGAACGGTAACCGGCTGATTCCAAAGATTTCTTGAACGGTAAAGCCTGTTTTTCTTCGCCATGGACAAGAAAGAGATGTTGTAAACGCTCCGGTTTTACCAAAGAGAGATACTCCAGCATCTCATTGCGATCGGCGTGGGCACTAAAGTAGTCCAGCGATTTGATTTCACACTTTACCTCGTGGGACTCTCCGAAAATCCTTACGTTTTTTTCGCCTTCCATGAGCTTTCGTGCCAGTGTGTGTGGAGCGGCATAACCGACAAAAAGCGCAAGATTTTTTTCATCACCAATGTTATTGCGCAGGTGATGCAAAATACGGCCGGCCTCCGCCATGCCCGAGGCGGAGATAATAATATGGGGTATTTTAAGATTGTTCAAACTTTTGGATTCTTCAACGCTATGTGTATAGGTCAGACGGCCGAATCCAAAAGGATCGACGTGATTCTGCAGGAAAATCCTTTGCATTTCCCGGTCATAGCATTCCGGATGAACGCGAAAGACATCGGTTGCCCGTACGGCCAGCGGACTATCCACGAAAATGGGCATATTGGGTATCCGGTTCTGATCAAATAATTTGTGCAACATATAAACGAGAAGCTGAGTTCTGCCCACGGCAAAAGCGGGTATAATGATTTTGCCACCGCGTTTGGCTACCCGGCGTACGGTTTGTGCCAAATCGCCGGCCACGTCCTCCGAATGCGTATGAACACGGTTTCCGTACGTGCTCTCCATAATCA
>CAZMUU010000333.1:0-3523 GCA_964569215.1 uncultured Cytophagia bacterium | reverse complement strand
CCGCGATCTCGACCTCCTCTTACCAACCTTCTCCAAAATCAACTCGTGCGCAAGACATCGCTTGTACGCAGGCTGATTATTGAGAAAGGTGCAGATAGCCAAAAGGGAATAAAACCATCCACGGGTCTGATCCACACCTTCGGAAATAAAATCAGCGGGAAAGTTTTTGTCAAACGCTTCCTTGTTCTCAAAGGGATAATGCAATTGCGCATAAGGCATACTGCCGGAATCGAACCAGCAATCAATGACCTCGGGAACCCGGACCATGTTATCGTTACACTTTTCACACTTGAGATGAATTTCATCGACGTATGGTTTGTGAAGATCAATGTCTTCAGGTACCGCTTCTCCACGATTTCTCAATTCTTCTATACTACCGACACAAAATACATCACCACAGGATTGGCAAATCCATATCGGCAATGGCGTGCCCCAGAATCGATCACGAGATAGTGACCAATCTATATTATTCTCCAGCCATTCACCAAATCGGCCCTCCCCAACTTCGCGTGGATACCAATCAATTTTTTTATTGTTCTGAATCAGATTCTCTTTAAAGGCCGTCGTTCGAATGTACCAGCTCTTGCGGGCATAATAGAGCAAAGGCGTTTTACAGCGCCAGCAGTGCGGATAACTATGCACGATTTGTTCCGTTTTATACAAAACATGACGCTGTTTAAGATTTTTTATGATCTCCGGATCCGCATCCTTAACAAACTGCCCGGACCAAGGCGTGATATCATCGGTGAATTCACCCCGATGGTTGACAGGTTGTAAAACCGGCAGGTCGTATTTGACGCCCATCTGATAATCATCATCGCCGAATGCAGGGGCAATGTGAACAATACCGCTTCCATCGGAGACTGTAACAAAATCCCCTGATATAGTATAAAAAGCGCGTTTTTCAGGTTCGATAAAATCAAAAAAGGGAACATATTCGACATTTTCAAGATCAGCACCGCTCAGCGTTTCGACAATCCTGTAATCATCCTCCAGTACGCCCAGCCTCTCTTCAGCGAGAATTAAAAATTCATTCTGATGCTCGACTTTGACATATTTAACAGCGGGATTGACTGCCAGCGCTACATTTGAGATCAATGTCCATGGAGTGGTCGTCCATACCAGAAAATATGTGTTTTCTTCATCCCGCACTTTAGCCTTAACATATATTGAAGGATCCTGTACATCCTGGTAACCCTGAGAAACTTCATGGCTGGAAAGAGGGGTCTCACAGCGCGGACAATAGGGCAAAATCTTATGGCCGAGAAAAACCATATCCTTTAGCCAAAATTGCTTGATGATCCACCAGACGGTTTCGATATAATCATTTGTGTAGGTAATATAAGGATGATCAAGATCGATCCAGTAACCCATCCGCCGGGTGAGCTCATCCCAATCTTGTTTATAGGTCCACACACTTTCACGGCATTTTGTATTAAACTCGGCAAGTCCATATTCCAAAACCTGCTCTTTTCCGTCCAGTCCCAGTATTTTTTCCACCTCGATCTCAACCGGCAATCCATGCGTGTCCCAGCCGGCTTTGCGTTTGACGCTATATCCCTGCATGGTTTTCAAACGACAAACCAGATCTTTAACAGTACGGGAAATCACATGATGGATCCCCGGACGGCCGTTTGCAGTAGGAGGACCTTCATAAAATACAAAGGGTTTGTCAGCATCGCGCTGTTCAATGCTCTTTTCAAAAATTTTGTTTTCTTGCCAAAACGATAATATCTCTTTTTCCAGATCTGGCAACCTTAATTTGGTTGGTAATTCCTTGTACATTTTCCTCTTCACCATTTCTGTCAATATTCTACTCGTTTGTATACTTTTTGATTATCGGTCCCAATTTATCTTTTGTCTCGGGTGGCCAATATTCTTTGGGCGTGACAATCGAATTTTCAAGTGCATGTTTGCAGGAACAATCGCTCTCTTGCGGTAACAGCCTGACGGCTTGCCGGATTATTTTCTTAGAGCGCTCAACATTTTGAGTTAACACTTTGATAATCGCATCAACAGAAACCGTTTCACCGGTTTCCGCTTCGTGCCAGCAATCGTAATCCGTTACTGTTGCCAGGGTTGCATAACAGATTTCCGCTTCCCTGGCCAGCCGGGCTTCATTCATCTGCGTCATGCCGATCACATCCATATTCCATGACTTGTACAAGAGAGATTCTGCCAGTGTCGAAAATGCAGGTCCCTCCATATTTATATAGGTACCACCATCTTTGACATCAATACCCATATCTTCTCCCGCCTGCAACAAGACCTCCCGTATTTGGGGACAAAGCGGATGTGCGAACTGAATGTGCGCCACAATCCCATCCCCGAAAAAAGTCTGGCGGCGTGCCTGATTGGTTCGATCAACATACTGGTCGATGATGACAAAATCGGCGGGCTTTATTTCCGGCTTTAAAGAGCCCACAGCAGAAAAAGAGAGAATCGCTTCGACTTGCATCATTTTTAAAGCATAGATATTGGCGCGCGCATTGACTTCGGTCGGAGTCAATCGATGTCCCTTGCCATGTCTGGGCAGAAAAATAACTTCCTTATCAAACATTTCACCTTTAACCAGATCATCGGAAGGCTTTCCAAAAGGAGTATCTATAGAAATCGTTTCTGCATGTTGCAACCCTTCAATCTGATATAAACCGGAACCACCGATAATACCTACGCGCATATTGTATTCCTTCTGTTGTTTACCTCTTACAACGATGTGTTATGAAACTGTTTTCACAACTGCTTTTATAAGATCACATAGCCGGGGCGCAATCTCGCGTGCAACCCGGGCAACTTGTTTGTGCGAAATCGGTTGCATGTTTTCCGGCAACGTTTGATCCGTAATTGCCGAAAAAACAAGTACATCCATCCCTAACTGACGAGCAACCAGAACTTCGGGAACCACCGACATGCCAACCGCATCCATACCGAACGTTTGTAACATGCGTATCTCTGCTGCGGTTTCGAAATTGGGCCCGCTTACAGCGCTGTAAAGCACCTCTGCCAGTTCTAAATTCAAGTCGTCAGCACACCGATGCGCTGTTTGTCTCAATTTTCTGGAATAGGGTTCGCTCATATCCGGAAACCGCTCACCCAAAAAAGGATCATAGGGACCGATAAGAGGATTTGTACCCATTAAATTAATATGGTCCCGTATCACTGCAATAGAGCCCGGTGGTAAATCCTCCCGTATGCTGCCGGCTGCATTGGTCAAAATCAGGGTTTCAACCCCCAGAGCATGCATCACTCTTATCGGTAACGTAATCAGGTTGGCTGCATATCCTTCATAATAGTGAAATCTGCCCTGCATGACCAGTACGGCTTCACCCTCAAGCCGGCCCACAATCAACTCGCCTTTATGAAAACTTACCGTGGAACGGGGAAAATATGGTATTTTTCCATAGGGTACCGTTTCATGTACTTTTAAACCTGAAATCAAATTTCCCAGACCGGTACCCAAAACCAAACCATACCGGGGGGTATCCTGACAAAACGGTTTGAGAAAATCAACCGCCTGCAGCAC
>CAZMUU010000332.1:0-3551 GCA_964569215.1 uncultured Cytophagia bacterium | reverse complement strand
GCTTTTGGGGTTCCTGCAACTGCTCCCGAGTTGACATCTTCTCCTGAAATTGAGGGTACCCTTTAAAATCAGAAGATATCAACCCGCTCTTCTCCTGTTGCAACGCGTTTACTTGCCGATGGTTTTGTTCAATCTTTTGATTGAGCTTGTCCAGATTGCTTTTCAAATGACTTCCCCGGGATATCCATTCACTAATGGCTGTAATCTCTTTTATATCCATGCCGCCCCGAAGTTGACGAACGGCGTTTTGCAGCGTTCTTTGTTCACTTTTTAATTTCAACAGATTTTCATAAAGTTCTTTTTCCTGGGCTTGAATGTTCTCAATTATGGAGCTCGTCTTTTTTGTGCGATCTTCCAGCTTTTGTATATAGAGCACGCGTTCCAGCTCTTCCCGTTGTGTTCTCAGAGTCTCTCTGGTTTGGTATTGCGTCTTCAGGATTGTAAACTCGCTCTCCTGTTCAGCCAATGCCTTGTTCAGGCTCTGAAAATGATCTTTACGTTCTCTCAAGGTCTCCTTTAAATCAACGCACTTGAGAATTTCCTCATCGATTCGGTTTAAAATATCTCGAAAGTGCAATAAACAATACTCATATTTCTTTAATTTTTGTTCTCGTTCCTGATAAAGGCTTTGTTCCGTTTTTAGCGACTCGTAAACAGCCCGGGCTTGCTGCATTTTTTCAAAAAGCCCTTTTAAATTTTGCATCTCCTGTACCTTTTTCCGTGTATCGGTTAATGTCTGGTTCAGGGCCGTACCTTTTTGTTCGATCGCTTTGAGAGCCTGCTCCTCTTCTGCAATTTTTTCAGCATCAGCATCATCCAGCTGGGAAAGTCTGGCTAAAAGAGCGTTTATTTTTTCCCGGTTTTTTGTGTCCAGGGACGTTGTCCGGCTGTAAAGCTCAAATCGTTCCAGATTGAACAACTCCTTCAACATGGTCGTGCGGTCCTTTGGACCGAGCTGCAAAAATTCCTGAAACTTGTTTTGGGGAATGATCACCGTGCGGCGAAAGTTTTCATAGTTCAAGCCGACAATTTCTTCCGCTGTTTTACTTTCAATGGCCTGCCATTCACCGTTCACCCTTTTATAAGCGGTTCGCTCAAAGCTGTGAATCTTTTCAAATCTTTTAGAGTGCCGCTTTCCCAACACCATAAAACGATATTCATCGTTTCCGCGCCCGCTTTTAAAGATAAAATCGATTTCGAGCTTTTTGGACTTTAAGTTCATCATATTGTAATTTCTATTATCCGACTGCAAAAGCCGCTCGGTTTGCCCGTAAAGAGCGAAAGAAATTGCTTCAAGTATTGTAGATTTGCCACTCCCCACAGCGCCGAAAATGCCGAACAGACGGGATGGCACAAGCATTTGAAAATCTATGTGCTCTTCCTGTTGATAAGAATAGAGTCCTTTTAATCGAAGAGAAACGGGTATCATTCAGGCTCCTCGGATAAAACTTGTTTAAACAGATCCACTAGTCTCTTATTGGGCTTTTGACCATGACGGGCCTGGAAATAATCTATAAACAACTCTGTGATGCTTTTGTTCAAATCTATTTGTGCGTGTTCTCCACTATCCATTTGTTCAGACTGCGGTTCGGGGATGATGGAGACGATGCCCTCATGCGCTTCAGAAAGCTGTTTTCGTTCTGCGGCGCTTAAAAACTCGGGCGTTGCCATTGTCAATTCAACATAACAATCCTGGTTTTGGTTTAACCATTGCAAGGTATCCTCCACCCGTGTAAAGCGCTTTTTATGCAAAAACTTACCCGATCGTAAAGGAAGTTTTTCAATCCTTGCTTGCGAGTCGGGCTCGACCTCAATCAAGACGGCATATTTTTGCTGTTCGGCTTCGGAAAAACCAAAAGCCAGTGGACTTCCGCTGTAGACAACCGGACAGGAAACACCATCAATCTTTTGATGGCGATGCAAATGACCCAGTGCAGCATATTGTACCTCAGAGGGCAACTGCTGTGACAAAATGGCCTGAGCACCACCCAGATGAAGAATAGGTTTTTCTTCTTCCGGTTCTTCCGGAATCTCCCGGTCCGTCTTAACGATGAGAAGATGGGCCGCCAGTACATTTACATCTTCCCGGTGTAGACTTTTCGCCGTCTTCTGCCAAAACGCTGTCAGTAATTCCCGAAACCGTTGTCCGGAATCTTCATGTCCCAAAAAACTTTTCAAGCGGATTTCGTTTGCATATGGTGTATAGAGCAATCCCAATTGATAAGAGTGTTGAGGTAATTTTAAACGCAAATATCCTGGAACGCTTTCACTAATCGTCACACCACTGTCGAGTGAAAAGGGTGGAATCACAGAGTGCGGATATCCGACCAACACAATACCGCACTCACGGGCAAGTGGGTCCGGCGCTTCGATGCGGTCTGGCGAGTCGTGATTTCCGGCAATCGCTATTACCGCTCGCTCTCCATTCCGGGACAGCTGCTTCAGCGTTTTGTAAAACAGGTCCACGGCTTCCGTGGGCGGATTATAGGTGTCAAACAAATCCCCGCATACAAGCACCACATCGATCTCTTTATCATCGGCAATTTGACAAAGCTCCTGCATGACATTTTTTTGTTCTTCCAATCGTGAAAAGCGGTCCAGCCGCTTTCCCAGATGCCAATCAGAAGTATGTAATATCTTCATCTTTTATCCGTTTTATTCGATTATCCCTGCGGATTGCTGATAATTTGATCCAGTTCCTGGGTTAATTCATTAATCCTGAATTCTGCCCACAAAGGCAAGTGATCGCTTATTTTCTTCTTTGCCGTTAAAGGATCGCCATCCTGGTACACGACATGACCAAACGGTATAACATTACACCGGCCTGAAAAATAAAAGGAAGGACGATCGACCCAGGCTATTTTGTCATATGTCTTGTCGCCCAAAAAATTGGTGTGTAAGGTGTCCAGTGCTGCCGGCATTTGAAAGCCTTTTGAAACCAGCGTATTGAAAAAACGGTCTCCTGCCTGCTCGATATTAAAATCCCCTACAACGAAAAAATCTCTGTCAAAGACCTTGGTTTGTTCCTTTTTCGACAACCAGTAAATATGTTCAACCAATTCCCGAATCTCCTTTTCGCGTTGTGCTTTCCAGACCGAAGAGGAGCCATAATAAATATGGACATTAACGATGACAAAATCAAAACGTCCGGCCTTGAAGGAAGCACAATAAGGCATTCGGTGCAATTGATAACCCTGATGGGTTTTTCCTGGTACCGGAAATCCGATCTCGGAGACCAACCCCGTGCTGATTACCGTGCGTTTGTCGTATAGAAAGACAAAGCGTTCATAATTGCCGGTTGTGTCCGACACCAGAATGTTATAATTGCCGGGCAGGAGCTTTTGTAATTTGGCCAGGCCCCTTAAATCGCTCTTTATTTCCTGCAGGGCAATAATATCAAACCGCTCGCAAATATCGGCGATATACTGGAGGGCGCGCATGGTTTTCCGGTTGCTGAAATTTTGAATATTCCAGGTCGCGAGTAGCAGGTTTTCATCTACCTGGCGTTTCGGAACGCGATAGTCTCCTTCATCCATCAGTGTCATCAGAGC
>CAZMUU010000331.1:0-3574 GCA_964569215.1 uncultured Cytophagia bacterium | reverse complement strand
AAGCAAATCACTCTTTGACTTTTTGAAGTGCTAATGCTGTTTGGCTTTGTTTCTGCTAAACATATAAAAGAGCGGCAGGCCTGTTAATACGGTTACCACAGCAATGATTCGGGCAGATTTTTTTCCGGATCCCTGATCTCCGAGTTGATACAGGTAGAGGTGTTCCATCCGCTAGAGGTGAACATGGTCCATTACAATGCCAGTCCCATGCGTTTGAAAGTTTTTCTCTTCATAGGTGATCCATTTAACGAGTATTACCGTTAATAGAATATAAACATTATGGAGACAAAATCGAATTTTTTTCATCTTTGGGGAAGAATCACTCCGAGCCTAAACTGTTGTGATGATCACCGCTCCTGTCCGGAGATACATGCAGGCAATATGATAATTACCTGCACAATAAGGTGAATCAGAGTTCTCTGAAATGAAAGCAAAGAGGTTCGCTTTAATGTCCTTCCTGATCGACAAGATGAAAGTTGTGTTCGTCACAAAAATCAAGTATTCATTCTTGCCGAACCTTACCTTAACAAAATGATATTGTGAAATACCGAATGGTATTGCAACGATTCTAATCAAGGTATAAAGATTGCGCCAACCGTCTGCCATATTGGCAAACAATTGTTATTATTCCCCACTTTCTGTCATTTCGTCATATCGTGCTTGATGGCGCGACCAGGCTTTAAGGTTTTGTTTTTAAATGGATTTAATCTCCCTGATATTTTTGGCATAAAGCTTGCAAATATTTAAGGTGAAATCAAGCAAAAGTAACCTTGAAAGGAGGTTGTAATCATGTTAATCAGAACCTATTCACCCTTGAGTGTAATGGACCGTATACAGAGAGAGATGAATCAGTTGTTTGACGATTCTTACCGGTCGGATAGATTTCGTTATCCTGCTGTCAATATGTGGACCAATGACAGTTCTGCTATAGTTACAGCAGAACTTCCCGGTTTCAGCAGCAATGATATCGATATTTCTATTCTGGACAAAACGGTTACGCTTAAGGGCAAACGCGAGATCGACGGGGAGAGGGCGACCTGGCATCGTCAGGAGCGTATGAGCGGTGAATTTGAGCGTTCGTTTGAGCTGCCGTTTCCCGTTGAGGCGGATAAAGTAAAGGCGAGTTTCGGTAATGGTATTTTAAGCATAACCCTTCCTCGTGCTGAAGCGGATAAGCCGCGAAAAATTGAAATCAAAAGTGCATAATTATTGAGGAGGTGTAAAAAATGGCTGATAAACAGACGAATATAGAGAAAACACAGAGCGATCAGCTCCAAACCACTGAACGATCCCGGTCGCAAAATGTGTTTGTACCGCCGGTAGATATCTATGAAACCGATAACGAGGTGGTTTTGCTCGCAGATATGCCGGGGGTCGAACAGAAAAACGTGGACATTACCCTTGAAAATGACGTGCTGACCATCGAGGGTAGTGTGGAGAGCAAAACACCGGAAGGGTATGAGCTTGTTTGGTCCGAATATGGTACCGGTGATTATTTCAGATCATTTAACTTGTCCGATAACATCGACCAGAGCAAAGTCGACGCCAAGGTTACGGATGGTGTTTTAAAAGTCACCTTTGCCAAGGCCGAACCGGCCAAACCCAAAAAGATCAAGGTTAATGTGGGATAACTCTTAAAAAACAATGAAAGGAGGGATGAGTTATGCCCATTCGCGATTTGATTCCTACGATGCGTGGACGTAAAGAGGGCTCTTTAAGCTCTGAAGAGTGGGCGAGCCCGTTTCAGCGCTTGCAGCGTGAGATGAATCAATTGTTCGATGATTTTTTCAGAGGTAGTTCAGTAACGCCCTTTAGTGAACGCTGCGAAGGATTTTCACCGTGTCTGGATATAAAAGAGACGGATAAGGAATTTATACTGGAAGCTGAACTCCCCGGTCTGGAAGAAAAAGATATTGATCTACAGCTTGCACAGCACCGGCTGATTATCTCCGGTGAGAAGAAACAGGAAAAAGAGGAAAAGAAGGACAATTATCACCGGGTTGAGCGTCATTTCGGCCGTTTTCGCCGGGAGATTCCGCTAACCGAAGAAGTCGATACGAATAAGGTATCAGCGGAGTTTAAAAAGGGTGTGCTTTATGTCAAGTTGCCCAAAACCGGAAGAGCTCTGGAAAACAGGAAACATATTGAAATTAAATCCGCTTAATGCAAGCGCTTGATGAGGAAAAAGGCGGCAATTTGCCGCCTTTTTTATTGCCGCTTAATTGATTTACAATTTGATTCGGCTCAAAGCCGAGCGGATGGGAGTCTTTCATCTCTAAAGGGTTTTGACATCCTCCCTGGTCGCTTTTTCTGCGTGATCTTCTTTAAAGAGGAAGGCAAAGAGAATGGAGACAAGCAGCGCGAATATTGCCGGTACCCACCAGATGCTGGTCCAGTTTTTCACCCCTGACGATGTCAGGTAATCGACAATCTGACCTGATATTACCGATCCCAGTCCAATACCGACGCCATAGGTGACCAGCGAGATAAATCCCTGCGCCTGCGCCCGGATTTCTGTTCCCGCTTTTTTGTCGACATAGATCATACCGGTAACAAAGAAAAAATCGTAACAAATGCCGTGTAGCAAAATACCGAGATAGAGCATCCAGATCGATGCGCCGAGGTCGCCGTGAGCAAACAGGACATAGCGCAGCACCCAGCTCAGCATACCTACGAGCAGCATTCTTTTAACGCCCAGTCGTACAAAAAACCAGGGCATCAACAACATAAAGATCACTTCCGACATTTGTCCCATGCTCTGTTTTCCGGCGGTTCCTTTCATTCCCAGCTCGTTGAGAAACATGTTGGTAAAATTGTAATAAAAGGCGAGTGGGATACAGATCATCAGCGACGCGAGTACGAATATTAAAAAGTTTTTGTTTTTTAAAAGCCGGAGGGCTTTGATGCCCAGAACATCGCCGATAGTGATATCCTGTCCGATGTTTTTCGGAGGAGTATCCGGCAATGAAAAGCAATATATGCCGAGGATCAGGGAGGCTATGGCTCCCATTTTCAATGGAATTGCGGTAGCCTCGACATTGGTGTAAAATCTGGCCAGAACCAGGCTGATGGCCAGTCCGGCAATGATCCAGCCGATGGTTCCCCAGACGCGAACGCGCGGAAACTGAGCGTCCGGATTTTCCATTTGTTGGAAGGATATTGCATTTGCCAGTGCAATGGTCGGCATGTAGAGGACGTTATATATCAATAGTCCGAAAATGAGCGACCCGGCAGTAACAATATCGGCCACAAAGAAGAGCACCACGCCGCCGAGCAAATGCAAAACCGCCATCACTTTTTGTGATGAAAAGTAGCGGTCAGCAATCATACCGACAAAAAAGGGTGAGATGATGGCAGCAATATTGTTCATGAGATAGGTATAACCAACCATGGCGCCGCTAAAGTTGAGTGAATTGAGATAGGTGCCCAGAGTGACGAACCAGGACCCCCAGATAAAAAACTCGAGGAACATCATGGCGCTGAGTTGAGTATAGATTTTGCTTTTCACGATCGCCTCCTTTTTTTTAAATGGAACTCTCTCTTTCCATCAGGGCGGGGATGACAGGGGCTGACT
>CAZMUU010000330.1:0-3581 GCA_964569215.1 uncultured Cytophagia bacterium | reverse complement strand
GCCGGGGACCCCCTTGATATACACGTAAAAGTGCGGAATGTCGGTGATCTCGCCGGCGAGGAGGTGGTGCAGGTCTACCTCATCGATTCCGACGCTGTTTATCCGGTACCCATCCGTTCTTTGGCCGGATTTCGGCGGATTGCTCTACAGCCGAATGAACAGAAAACCGTTCATTTCCACATCAATCCGGAGCAGATGGCGGTTACCAGAGAAGATCAAACATTGATCGAGACCCGAAATATACAGCTTTATGTCGGTGGAAAACAACCTGGCTTGAATGGAGGCGGGGACGCAGAATCAACTCAACTCTTGAGACAAAAGGTGCTCATCAAAGGATCTAAACATCTATAGATAGTTATGAAATACAAATTATATGGAGAACAGGACGGCAAGATGAAACGTTATTACCTTGGTTTTTCAATTTTTTCCCTGTTGATGATCTATATCGGATGTGCACCCACCATTCCCGGGAAATTACCCTCCTATGACTATGGTGGAATGGATAAATTTACCCGTAACGTACATAAAAAGGTTGAAAAATTCCTCGGCCAGTGTTGGTATCGTCAGTGCCCTGTTGAACTTCCAAGATCGGTGAGAATAGACAGTCTCTATGCCAATGAGGATGAGAAGAAAATTGTCGTTTTTTTCAACAAACCCTCCTCTTATCCCGCTTATCGCCCTGACAATGTCAGGGTGCTTTACCAACTGTTTCGTTCTGTTTTGGGAAGAAGATTCAGAGATTATGATCTTGCAATAAAGTCTCTTGATCATCCGCTGGAAGCACTGATTCCAAATTATTATCGTTCTCATCCGAAAGAATACGATTATAGCAGGATGCCATTCCCCGGACAAGAGAAAGTGCGCTTTATTGAAAACCGCTCCAGACCGTTTTCGATTCAGAGGGGGTTACAAGACAGATATATCGCTTTATGGCACAGTCATGGCTGGTATTATGATCATCAACAAAACCGCTGGCAATGGCAAAGACCGCGTTTATTTCAGACAGTGGAGGACTTGCTACCGATGTCCTTTACCTTACCCTACTTGATCCCAATGCTGGAAAATGCAGGTGCACGCGTTTTTGTACCGCGGGAACGCGATATTCAGAGCCGGCAATGCGTCGTCGATAATGATGGTTCTTTACAACCTGAACGCTCTCTTTACCGCGAAACTTCTCTAGACAGCATTCACAGCTGGATTACCGGTCGGGATTCCGGATTCGCGGTGGGATCCCCTCCTTACCACGCCAATGAAAATCCTTTTACTCAAGGTACCTTTGTTACTGCTTTTTCAGATTCATCTGGTTCCGCCAAAGTTGAGTGGATTCCATTTATTCCCTCTGCAGGTTATTATGCCGTCTATATCAGCTATCATGCTTCCGATTTTAACGTTCCGGATGCATCTTATGTGGTAAATCATTTTGGCGGAAAGACGGAATTTTTTATCGATCAACGCCTTGGCGGTTCGACCTGGCTATATCTCGGAACCTTTAAATTTAAACAGGGTGCCCATTCCGATTCGGGATCGGTCGTATTGACAAACAAAAGCCGCCATCCCGATCTGCTCGTCAGTGCGGATGCGGTTCGGTTTGGCGGTGGTATGGGAAACGTGCTCAGAGGAGGAAGAACGAGCAACAGACCGCGGTTTATGGAGGCAGCTCGCTATCATCTGCAATATTCGGGCATGCCGGATACACTTGTATATAATTTGAACGATGATGAGAACGATTATCGCGATGATTATCAAAGTCGCGGAGAATATGTGAATTACCTCGTTGGCGCTCCCGCTGGCCCCAATAAGAACCGGATGGTAAAGGGATTGGGTATTCCAATCGATGTCTCGCTTGCTTTTCATACCGATGCCGGGTTTACACTCGGAGATACTACAATAGGCACCCTCTCTATATACAGCCTTTATGGAGCCGATACCACACAGGTTTTTCCCAATGGAATATCCCGTCTCGCCAACAGGGATTTAGCGGATATTCTACAAACCACTATTGTCGGAGATATCCGTAAAAAATGGAATAAAAATTGGACCAGGCGTTCACTTTTTCAAGGGTTATACAGCGAGGCATATCGCCCCAATGTTCCCTCTGTTTTGATCGAGTTATTATCGCATCAGAATTTTGCCGACATCAAGTATGCGCTTGATCCGAGGTTCCGTTTTGATGTCGCCAGAGCCATGTACAAGGGATTGGCCCGGTTTATCGCTTTTCAACATCGTCAGCCTCTGACGATAGCGCCTCTGCCGGTTACTCATCTCAGAGCGTCGTTTAGCGATGATGACAGTGTTCTGGTTGAATGGAACCCCGATTTGGATCCATTGGAACCCGGTGCTGTTCCGACTGGCTATATCCTCTACACCAGAACAAATAATTCCGGATTTGATAACGGCAGACATGTCTCTCGGCCTTTTATCAAGGTCGGGATCAAACCGAATATCATTTACAGTTATAAAGTTTGTGCCGTGAATGCCGGGGGGAAGAGTTTTCCTTCTGAGATTATTTCTTTAGGTGTGCATGAAACGGGTGAACAGAATCCTGTTTTGATTGTAAATGGCTTTGATCGTATCTGTGGAGCTGCAACGATTGATAAGGCATCGTTCAAGGGTTTTTTCAATATTCATGATGAGGGTGTTGCCGATGGATATGATTTTCTCTTTACCGGCAACCAGGTGAATTTTGATCCGAAATCCCTTTTTCTGAGCAACGATGCACCCGGATTTGGAGAAAGCTTATCCGATTATGAGACTCTGGTGGTTGCCGGAAATAGTTTTGATTTTAGCCAGGTACATGGTAAAGCCCTTTTCGCTTGTGGCTACTCTTTTTTATCCTGCAGTGATGAATCGGTTATGGACTCTCTGGTTATGTTAACGGATTATGAGTGGGTGGATTTTATATTTGGAGAGGAAAAGAAAACCTTCTGGCTCGGGGAAAAGGCAGATTCGGCAGATTATACCGTTTTTCCTGCCGCATTGCAGAAGCAGGTGCGGCAGTATTGTTTACAGGGGGGGCGATTGTTTATTTCAGGAGCTTATGTGGCGACCGATTTGATTTCAGGAAAAGAGAAGGATGAGGCTGATGTTTGTTTTGCTAACGAAATTTTGAAAATCGATTGGGACTCAAATTATGGTGCCGGAAGCGGCAACGTCTTTTCAATTGATGAGTCTTTTAATGTTGCGGGGACGATTCGATTCAACACTGCCTATGATCGGGATCGTTATAAGGTTGAAGCTCCGGATGCAATTACAGCCTGTAAAGACGCCCGGGTTATCCTGCGGTATAGCGAGAATGAACGAGGTGCCGGTGTGGCGTTTTCAGGTCCTTATCAGCTTGTCATGCTGGGATTTCCATTTGAGAGCATCATTTCCGAGCAAGACCGCTATTTGTTGATGCAGAGGATTATGGCTTTTCTATCTCAATAATCACTAAACGGATTTGCATTAGGATAAGAGTTTTGCTATATTAAAAAATATCGATTGTAGATAAAAGCGAATAGAGATTGGAGCGATGACCAAAAAAACAGAAAAAAAGAGAGATAAAGATCTCGATTATATTCGTGACAGAATGACTTTTATTC
>CAZMUU010000329.1:0-3608 GCA_964569215.1 uncultured Cytophagia bacterium | reverse complement strand
CATTTAACCAAGACCGATTTGCCGTCATTTTCCTGATTCCAAAGTACATTATATTATAAAAGCGGATGAGAAGGTTTTATCGATGCGAATTTAAATAGCAAGATCAACCGTTCATCGAATCCGATGATCACGGCTTGATTTCTTTTTACCCTGTTTATTATCCAAAAAAGCCTGCAATCCGACACGCTTTTATAAAATCACTATTTTTGTGCCGGTTGTTTATTCATAGATAGCCGGCATTTTTATTTCTATACAGACGGGAGCAATAAAAGTGATGCTGTTTAGAAAAAAAACCTTGCGATTCTCTATACTTTTTCTCTTTTTACCAGCTATTGCAATGGCACTTACATCGGAATCCGCATCTGCCGAAACCAATATGACTCACCGGATGATGATGTTAGCCATCCAATTGGGGTTGATCACAATCGCCGCAAAAGTCGGCGGGCGATTATTCGAACGGCTGAAAATTCCAGCCGTTCTGGGTGAACTCTCTGCAGGTATGTTGATCGGCCCCTACGCTCTTGGCGGCATCTCGATTTATGGCTTTGAGCAAGGTATTTTTCCCGTACATTCTGCATCCTTTCCCATCTCTCCCGAATTGTATGGTTTTGCTTCCATTGCCGCCATCCTGCTTTTATTCATGGTCGGTCTGGAAACCGATATAAATCTATTCAAGCGATTCTATCGCGCCGGTGTCGCAGTGGGTATAGGCGGGGTTTTCTTTTCGTTTGCCCTTGGTGACCTGACCACGGTTTTTTTCGGAGAGTACGTTCTCGGTTATTCCATCGGATTTATGCATCCCGCCGCCCTGTTTTTGGGGGCAATCTCCTCAGCAACATCGGTAGGCATTACCGCGCGAATTTTATCAGAAAAGCAAAAAATCGCTTCTCCGGAAGGTGTCACTATCCTTGCCGGAGCCGTCATTGATGATGTGCTCGGCATTATCGTCCTCGCCATCGTCCTCGGCGTTATCAGCGTTTCCCAGGCAGGTGGCATCATCAATTGGTTCGATATCAATCTTATCGCAGTTCGCGCCATCGGTATCTGGCTCATCGTCACATTCACCGGCCTGACCATTGCCGGTAAAATCAGCAGTCTTTTGAAAAAATGCCAGGGTAAAACCGCAATCGCCGTTATGGCGTTGAGCCTGGCCCTGCTCCTTTCCGGATTTTTCGAACAGGTGGGACTTGCCATGATCATCGGTGCCTATGTTATGGGATTGTCCCTGTCAAAAACCGATATCAACCACGTGGTGCAAGATCAATTGCATTTCATCTATCATTTTCTCATACCGATCTTTTTCTGTGTAATGGGTATGCTGGTCGATTTTAGCGCTATCAGTTCTGCACCACTATTGATTTTTGGATTGATTTATTCACTTATTGCCATTTTCGCCAAAGTATTCGGTTCCGGGATTCCCTCGCTCTTTTTTAATTTTAACCTCCGCGGGGCTCTTCGCATCGGCGTGGGTATGCTGCCACGCGGAGAGGTTGCGCTTATTATGGCCGGAGTCGGTCTGGCCGCCGGCGCTTTTGAACCCAAATTGTTCGGCGTCTCCGTTCTCATGGTATTGATCACAACCATGGCGGCACCGCCGGTGCTGGTCAATCTGATTACAGGTCCGAAACGCGGGACGCGAAAATCGGTTAAAACAAAAGAGAGTACAAAACTCTCATTTCCGTTTCCAACCGAAGAAATAACCGCCCTTCTCTCCACCAAAGTGCTTAAAACATTTGAATCCGAAGGATTCTTTGTCAGTCTGATTGATCTGGAGCGCCAACAATACCAGATGCGCAAGGAAAACGTCATTATCAACTATATCCAGGAGACCAAAAACCTGCTCTTTCAAATCGAAGATTTGGAAATCCCATTGATCAACACCATCATGTATGAAGCGATTGCAGAATTGGAAAAAACCATCCAGGGGCTGCAAAAACCGTTCGATAAAGAAAAAATAGGCAAAAAACTGCTGGAATCAACCGATACCGGTCAAATGAAATATCAATTATCGGAATACCTGACACACGATGTTATCATTCCCGAGCTCTCCGCATCCAGCAAAAAGGGCGTTCTCACAGAGCTTTTGCGCCGGCTGAAGAAAAAGGGCAAAATTGCAGATTTTGATCAGGCCTGGCAGGCAATCTGGGAGCGCGAAGAAACCATGTCAACCGGCATGGAGCATGGCATTGCTATTCCCCACGGTCGCACCGACACGGTGTCTCAGATTATTTGTGCCGTCGGTATTAAAAAAGAAGGAATCGATTTCGGTTCCATCGATGGCAAACCATCGCGAATCTTTGTGCTGATCTTGACCCCGAAAACCAAACACTCGCCATTTCTGCAGTTTCTCTCGCAAATCAGCCGCAAATTAAGCGATCAAACCCTGCGAAACCGCCTGCTTGCAAGCCGGAATCCAAAAGAACTCTTTGATATCCTTACAGGTGAAGGTGAAGATGTTTATTAATTCTGAATTTCTCTTCAAAGGAATAAACGGAACGTCTCAATAGACTAAAAAACAGACAACACCCAAAACCAGGTTACCAAAATAAAAAATGGTAGGGGTTGCATCAAAAGTGTTGTATAAAAAAACTGATTATTTCATTATATCAAAATTGGTGCAAAAATACTGATTACCACGTGATTAACGGCAGCTTGTAGCGCAGAACGCCGAGGATGTGGAATCAACTGCCCAATTACACCCTTTTATAAATATCAACGATGCGACCCAGTTTTTCGCTATATCTGTTTTTGGGATCATTTTCTTTGCATCTCTCCGCATGATAGAGAATCATGTCGGGATATCCCATGATTTGCTTGCCATCATCCGTTTTGATCCGCGCTTCACACTCTACCGCCAGGGTTCGAAAAAACGGATCGGTTGCAAAAGTAGCCTCCGTTGGCAGGTTATAGTACGCTTTAATCGTATCCGATGCCTTTTCGATGAGGATATGAATATTCTGTAACGAAAGGACCAGCTGATCGAATGTTTTAAAAATAAGGGGAATGCGATCGATCAATTTTCCTGTATCGACATCGAGCGACATGCCATTTGGCTTCCTTCAACTCGAGCAGTACCCATTTCGATTGAACCGAGTTGTAAGAGAGCACCGCAACGATAAAATTGGACTGTTTGATCGCCTCGAGGATCTTGTCGAGAAAATAATCGCCGATTTTGATCTCCCACTTGTCGATAAAAACATCCACGCCTTTATTGTGTAACGCATCCGAAAGCTCTAAAGCAAATGCTTTGTCCTTGTGGGAGTAGCTGATAATAAGGTTTGGGTTCATCCCTTTACCCCTCGTTGAGCCTGAAATATATCAAGCATTGAATACCAAAGGCAATTATGATTTGTGGTGGTGAATTAATCCCGACCAAGTATTCGCGTGTATGGTAAATGGGCATGCAAGTGGCTGTCAGAATGTCTTATCAGTAAGAGTCAGAATAGCATCCAAGCTGGCATTATCTTTGGCGATTGTAGAGGGGTAAACACGTTCGCGGTGATTAATATTAATATGCTAAATATAATTCGGCAATGATGCAAGGAAAAACTGAACAATACAAATGCATCGCATTTGATGGGATGAAGGTGCGACGCACGGTGCTGACG
>CAZMUU010000328.1:0-3677 GCA_964569215.1 uncultured Cytophagia bacterium | reverse complement strand
TGTATCTCCAGGTAGCGGGTTCCCTTGCGCAGCGTGATGGTACTAACGAGTTCACAGGGAAGCCGCTCGGGATTCCGTTTACTGCCATCCTTTAAAGCATCTTTCGGCAGCCACATTGTGGTTTTTACCTTATACCGGACCATAAGGGGTCCATCCAGCGTTTTGCCGATTTCAGCGTTTGCTCCGATGCTGGTAATAATCTCATCTTCATCTGCGGATCGCTGCGTAGCGTGATCGCCGACGTCGGATCGGTCCTCAAAATAATGCAAGCCCCGGTAAATTCTGCCGGTCTCCTTGTTTTTCAGATCAATGCGTCCGTCGGCGAGGATTTCGGCATGGAGAAATTCATTTTCAAGCTGATTCACCCCGGGTGACAGGCTCTTAAAATTCACTTTTTGACCCGGTTGGGGTTTTACCAAAAATGTTTTATACCCCAGGCCAGGCACCCCTTTAAGATCAACGGCACAATGGAACCTTCTGGCTTTGTAGGGAATGGGAAATTCATATGGATTCTTGATAATCGGCCCGAATTTATGATCCCGAATAAATTGCACGTCCAGTTCATTCCCTTCATCATCTTCGAGGGTAAACCAGTTCGCTTCGGTTTCCTCGGGAACATCGATAACGGCAGTGACGACCTCGTCTCTCTGAAATTGAGTTGGATTAAAGGCAAGCAGACAAACCGCATCGTCGGCAAGAGAAGTGTTGTCGATACGGGTAACGATGTGTGCCATGGATTTTCGAGCGATATTGTCCGCCAGATGTTTTACCTGACGGTTGCGGTATTCAACATCTTCATGCACCTCATCCACACTACACCCTGCGATGCTGTCATGTGATTGGTTGGCAAGGTGATAACTCCAGGCCAGATCCATCATGCCTTTGGGGAACTCCATTCCCAACCGTTCAGCGATTGCCGACCAGGTATCGGCGTTTTTTTGTAATTTAATCTCACAGTCGCGGTTTTGCTGTTTCAGGTACATACGGGCACAGAGCATACCCGGAAAGAGGTTTTGCCACATCCCTTCTTTCATGGTATAGCGAAACTCGCCTTTGACCGTTTTCAGATTCGGTTTTTCTGCCTTGACCGCCTGCACAAAGTCATGGAATGAACTGTGTTTATAGGTATCTCCGGTTTGAAGGTTGTTTGCATGCTCTATGATCTCGGCGGTTCCGGGATAGGCATTGACCTGATCCATTCCATCGAGATAAAGAAGCTGGTTCGTGGTGGCGTCCTTTTGGGCATCTTCCTTGATCTCTTTAAGAGCTCGGGGAAGATTTTCGAGATAAAGATGGTCCAAATGATTGCCATCGAGAAGCCAATAATCGAAATGCTGCAGCTCTTCGTCACAGGGATGAAAAGGCAATTGACCTTCCCGCCAGTGATAATCCCACTCAAAAGGCCATTTGTTCAGAGCCACCGGACGATAAACGCGAACGTACCAATTCGCACGTCCATAGGGATTCACCGAGCGCATACCCAAAATCCGGCTTCCATCCGGAGCTTCCCAGATGAATTCCTGGTCCGTTACCTGCGAGGAGTTACCCCGATAGAAGAACATATGATCCAGACCAAACCCCAGATAGATCTGCGGCATCTGCGAAGACTGGCCAAAGGAAAAAGGGCTATAGCCGGAATATTTTTGGCCTTCCCATTCTTCGGTAATCAGCATCCCCTTGAGCAAATTTCTGACAATAGACTCTCCGCTGATCTCCGGTGTATCCGGCAGGGTATACCAGGGACCGATATGAATCCTGCCCTCCTTGACAAGCTTTCTGAGCTCGGGCTCTCTTTCGGGTTTGATCTCCAAATAATCTTGCAGCGGCATGGTTTGTGAATCGAGCAAAAAATATTTATAATCAGGTTTTGTATTCAGCAGGTCGATGAGTTCATCGAACATATCTATGAGCAGCATACGGAATTCCTGAAAAGGATATCGCCATTCGCGATCCCAATGGGTATGGGAAACAACATGAATGGTAAATTCTTTGTCATTATTTTTCATGAGTTACTCCTCTTTGATTTTATTCATGCCCGTAACCTTTTTTACTTTTTGACAGGAATTGCGGGGAAATTCTTCCGGTCAGGCACTCATATAATAACAAATATTTTCGACTAAAAAAAACGATAAATTAAACAAAATGTTAAAAATCAAAGCGAGGTTCTATATACCCCCTTTAATTTTTAATTATCTTTTGCTATATTGCAACAAGTAGAAATAATTTGGGTTAATATGTCGAAAGAAAAAACGCTACAATCTCCGTGGTCTCATTCTGCTGATCAAGTTATATCCGAACTGGGTGTTGATAGAAAAAGAGGGTTGGACAGCAGCAAAGTGAGGGAACGACGAAAAAAATATGGCAGCAACAGGCTGGAAGAAACCAAAGAGAAAAGCGTCTGGAAAATCCTCATAAACCAGTTCACCAATATCATCGTGCTGCTGCTGATGATTGCAGCTGTGTTGGCGGTGATTTTCGGCAATCTGGTCGATGGTATTGCCATTGTTATTGCCATTCTTCTCAATGCCATGATCGGCTTTTATATGGAACTCAAGGCAATGCGGTCACTGGAATCCCTGAAAAAACTTGCCCGGGTCAGGGCAACGGTTATCAGAAATGGAAATGATAAAAAGATAACCGCTGTCCAGCTCGTGCCCGGCGATATCATTTTGATTTCAGAGGGAGACATTGTCGCAGCCGATATTCGGCTGCTGGAATCCAACAATATCAGCGCCGATGAATCTGCTCTTACGGGTGAATCGGTACCGGTAAACAAAAACATTGATGCACTGCCGCAGGAGACAGAACTGGCACGGCGTAAGAATATGCTTTACAAGGGGACGGTTCTGACCAAAGGCACCGGCAAGGGTGTGGTGGTGGCAACCGGCACAGACACGGAAATCGGTAAAATAAAAGATCTTGCTGAAAGCGCAGAAAAGGAAATCGCCCCGATTGAAAAGCGTCTGCAAAAACTGGCCGGGAATCTGGTCTGGCTCATCATCGCCATAGCAGCTGTGGTGGCAATAACCGGCGTCCTGGCGGGCAAAGAAATGATCTTGCTCATAGAGACCGCGATTGCCCTGGCGGTGGCTGCCGTACCGGAAGGATTGCCGATCGTCGCAACCCTGGCTCTCGGACGGGGAATGTGGCGGATGGCAAAGAAAAAGGCCCTCTTCAAACAACTCTCCGCGGTCGAAACCCTGGGATCGGTCAACACCCTTCTTACCGACAAAACCGGCACTCTGACTGAAAACAAAATGACAGTGACCGGATATCGTCTTTATGAAGGGGAAATCAACGTCACCGGCAAGGGCATGGAAACGGAAGGGGAATTTAAAAAAGACGAAAAAAACGTGGACCCTGATAAAAATCCGCTCCTCAAGCGAGCCCTGCAGGTCGGTGTGATGTGCAGCAATGCGAATCTGCCTGAACCCGGGGAGGATGAGGATGTGATCGGAGAGCCCATGGAGGTTGCACTGCTCGTCTGCGGCCGAAAAGCGGGCATCATCCGGGATGAGCTGCTGGACCGCTATAGTGAAATCCGGGAAGTGGCCTTTGATCCTGAAATCAAAATGATGGCAACCATCCACGAATGGCAATCAGCAAAATATCTGATGGCGGTCAAGGGAGCTCCCGAAGCGGTACTGGAGGTCTGCGATCGCATCATGACACCGGAT
>CAZMUU010000327.1:0-3678 GCA_964569215.1 uncultured Cytophagia bacterium | reverse complement strand
CCGGAGTGGAACACCGCCGACTACCCGGACCCCATTGTTGAGCATAAATATGCCCGAGAGCGTGCCTTGCATACCTACAAATCTTCGATAAAAAAGTGAGCGGTTTTAACGGCCGGCTTTTTTGCCCAGGGTAAAGACAACGGATTCGGCAAAAGAATTGGGCAAGACATTGCCGATACGGATTTTTCCGCGATTTACGCCCAGATTGACCTGATTCGTAATATCTATATCTTCTTTTCTGCAAAAATCCCTGAAATCTCTAATGGTCAAAAGATGAATGTTGGGTGTGTCGTACCATTCGAACGGCAGCGTTTTCGTTACCGGCATTTTACCCCTGAAAAGCAGTTGCAGGCGAACCTTCCAATAGCCGAAATTGGGAACGCTGACAATGCCGGTTCGTCCAACGCGGAGCATTTCCCTCAGAATCAAATGGGGTTTCTTAACCACCTGCAGCGTATGGCTGAGAATAACGTAATCAAAAGAGTGATCCGGATAATCCCCCAATCCTTCGTCCAGATTCATCTGAATCACGGGAACGCCTTTTTCGATGCACTCGATGATCGAGCCGACATTTATTTCAATGCCGTGGCCCTGTACTTCTTTTTCCTGCATGAGTTTATATAACAGCTTTCCGTTTCCGCAGCCGAGATCGAGGACGCGGCTGTGGGGGCGGATCAAATCGATGATTCTCTGCTGATCGATGCGAAGTGTCTCTTTTTCCCGATTCGTCATTTTTTGCAGCACTCACTGTTGTACATGTTTTTTAAAAATCCACCGACCAGGCGTTTTATCTCCTCGCCTTCAATCAAAAAGGCGTCGTGACCATAAGCGGAGGGAATTTCACAAAAACTGACCATTTTTTTATTGATTTTAAGGGCGCGGACAATGGCCTTGGAAGCAAAAGTGGGAAAGAGCCAATCCGAGGTGAATGAGATCAGGAGAAAAGTTGCCTTTACGTTTTCAAATGCTTTTTGTAAAGAGCCGTGTTCCAGAACCAGATCGAAATAGTCGATGGCTTTGGTGATGTATAAATAGGTGTTGGCATCAAAGCGCTTGATAAAGCTCTGTCCCTGGTAGCGCAGATAACTTTCCACTTCGAAATCGAGATCAAAATCATACCCATAGCGCTCTTTTTGACGCAGCCGGCGCCCGAATTTGAGATGCATGCCTTCTTCGCTCAGATAGGTGATGTGAGCCAGCATGCGGGCCACAGAGAGTCCCTTATCCGGAGTAACGCCCTTGTCGAGGTAGTTGCCGTTTTCCCAGTTATCATCGGCAAAGATGGCCTGCCGCCCCACTTCATCAAAGGCGATGGCCTGGGCGCTGTAATGGCTGGTGGTGGCAATGGGCAGGGCGGATTTGACAAAATCGGGATATTTGATCGCCCATTCGAGAACCTGCATGCCCCCCATGGAACCGCCGGCGACGCTTAAAAGGGATTTGATGCCGAGATGATCCATCAGTTCTTTTTGCGCTTTGACCATGTCGCCGATGGTGACCACAGGAAAACTCAGATTATAGGGCTTTTGTGTTTTTGGATTGATGGATGACGGGCCGGTGGAGCCCTTGCAGCCGCCGATGACGTTGGAGCAGATGACGAAATAGTTGTTTGTGTCAAAGGGTTTGCCCGGGCCGATCATAAAGTCCCACCAACCGGGTTTGCGATCTGTGGTTTTATGATGTCCGGCGGCATGGGCGTCGCCGGAGAGGGCGTGGGCGATAAGGACGGCGTTGTTGCGGCCGGCATTGAGACGACCATAGGTTTCGTAGGCGAGCGTAATCGGCCCCAGCTTTTCGCCGCTCTGCAGAACCATTTCATTCGGAGGCTCTGCAAAGGTGTAATATTGCGTTTTTACCAGTCCTGTGGATGGATTGTTTTCTTTCATACGGTTTTCATTTAGAGTCAGTTAAAGATGAAACCGCAGAGAACGCAAAGAGCGCTGAGAAGAAATTCTATTTCTTGTTTTGACCCTTCATAAGAAAGAGGCCCTAATCATTAGAAAACAAAACAGGCAAAAAAATAAAAGCCGTTAAAAAGTCGTTATTATTTTGATGAGATTCTTTAGGGCTTTTGCTCCAATCATTATGTTTTTCTCTGCGGTTTATAAATATTTTTAACCATATAATTCTCATTAAAATAGCAATAATAAAATCCAGTTGCCAGTGTAAAAATCAGGCGGCATCAAGGGCCTGATCGATGTCGGTGATGATATCGTCGATGTTTTCGATGCCGATGGAGAGGCGAATCAGTTCCGGCGACAAACCACCGGCGCGCTGCTGCGCTTCGGACAACTGCGAATGGGTGGTGCTGGACGGGTGTGCCGCCAGGCTCCTGGCATCGCCGACATTGGCCAGATGCGAGAACAGGCGCAAGTTGTTGATGAATTTTTCGCTTTTTTTAGCGCCGCCTTTGACACCAAAAACCACCATGCCGCCATAGCCTGTTTTCAGATACGTTTTCGCCACCTCATGCGTCGGATCGCTTTCAAGGCCGGGATAGCGGACCCAGTCCACCTTGTTGTGCTGTTCGAGATGTTGCGCGACCGCCATGGCGTTTTGGCAGTGCCGCTCCATGCGCAGCGCCAGGGTTTCGATGCCCTGTAAAAACATCCAGGCGTTATCCGGCGAGATTGAAGCGCCGAGGTTGCGCAGCGGCACCAGCCGCATGCGCATGATAAAGGCGAGCGAATTGTATTCGCCCAGATCATGGGCATAGCGCAAATCGTGGTAGCTGGGATCCGGTTCATTGTAGAGTTTGAATTTCGAATCGGTCCAGTCAAAATTTCCGGAATCCACCACAATGCCGCCGATGCCGGTACCGTGTCCCCCGAGCCATTTGGTCAGGGAATGGACGACGATGTCGGCGCCGAATTCAAGGGGTTTGAGGAGATAGGGGGTGGTAAAGGTGGAATCGACGATGAGGGGAAGGTGGTGTTTTTGCGCCATGCGCGATATCGCTTCCAGATCGGTCACCTGCAACACCGGATTGCCGATGGTTTCGACGTAGATGGCTCTGGTTTTTTCGTTTATCGCCTTTTCAAAGTCACTGCTGTTGCCGGCATCGACGAATTTGGTTTGGATGCCGAATTGCGGCAGAATGGCGTCGAACATGGTATAGGTGCCGCCGTAGAGGTTGTTGGCGGAGACGATTTCATCGCCGGCGGAACAGATGTTGATAATGGTATAAAAGATCGCCGAGGTGCCGGAGGCCAGCGCCAGGGCGCCGGCGCCGCCTTCGAGGCCGGCTATGCGCTTTTCCAGAACCTCCTGGGTCGGATTGCCGAGACGGGTGTAAATATTCCCCATTTGCTTTAGTGAAAAGAGATCGGCGGCGTGTTCGGTGCTTTTGAACAAATAGGATGATGTTCGGTAAACCGGAACCGCGCGCGACAATGTCTCCTGATCAACGCTATGCCCGGCATGCAATGCCAGGGTTTCGAATTTATAATGACGATTCTGCATACAGCCTCCATTAATAAACATCGGTATAAAAATTACCGGTCAACGTCGCAGTGTGTCTGGAATCCCGAATACGGCGTTGTAAAGCGGATGAGATGCCGGCCGTAAAAAATGTGATCGGCGAGAAGGTATAGCAAATTTTTTCTCTGCGGTTCTCAGCGCCCCTTCGGTGCGCCAGGCAAAGCCTGGAATATCTCGTAGACTGAAAGGAGTCTACCT
>CAZMUU010000326.1:0-3749 GCA_964569215.1 uncultured Cytophagia bacterium | reverse complement strand
CCTCTACCATGTACTGAGTATAAAAACCACGGTTGACGGACTGGAAAGCATAAAACAACAGAACGGAAAAAAACCATAGAGAAAAGAAAAGTATACCCTTGTGCTGTTGAATCTGGAATTGATTCCTGCGTCTCCACCATCCGGCAATGGTAAACAGGGCGGCGGCAATAAGAAACAATGAAAAAAGAGTCGCATCCTTCCAGGACTGCAGGGTGTAATCTATAGATTGATTTAATATTCGAAATCCCTCGGTATCGACAACCCGATATTCGTCCGGCAGCCGGCCGAACAAATGGGCGAGCCGGTTATAGATCAAATTAAACGGATTGAGTTGAGTGAAAATCATTTTATCCAGGGGTAATTTTTTCAGGAAAAATGCACCAACAGAAACCAAAAGTCCGGCATATCCCAAAACGAAAAGAAAAAGTTGACAAAGGGCACCGCTTTTATTGATATCCCGTCGTAAAAGCTGAAAAATCAAGATGGCAAAGGGTAAATAAAGCGTCGTTTGACGGCTAAAATAAGCCATGGCTGCAAAAATCCCGGTAAGCAACATGGCGCCTGAGCGTAAAAACCGATCGCCAAAAGAATAGCTAAACAGATAAACCGCAACAGAGACAAAGAAGATGGCCAGCGGCTCTGTTTTGACAATACCGCTCCAGATGAAGGGCAGTGGAGCAAACCAGTACAGAGCAGCTGCAATAACACCCATCTTTTGATCGTAGAGTCTTTTACCCAAAATATACAATATAAATCCCGTTGCCACTGAAGCCAATACGGGTAAAAGACGGGCAAAAAGATAACTGTTTCCGAATACTTTTAGCAACCCGACAAGGGAAAAAAGATAGATCGGCTGTCGCGCACCATAATCGACAATCGGCATATAGCCCAAAATAAAAAGCCGGGCAGCCATTAAATGCGCTCCCTCGTCCGGATTTATCCAGCGTAGATAGATCAAGAGCAATCGCATAAAGAGCGCAATAACCATCAATCCGAAAAGGATGTATTGCAGATTTTTTTTCTTTTTTTGAGATTCAATCACAACCTGATTTCCTGTTGTCATTCACCAGATGCTTGTAGCTGACCAATTGAATACCACTATCGAGAATCCTCTCTAAGGTAAGGTGATCCATCAACAATCGATATTCATTATATCTGCCTGTTTTATAATAACTGTCAAAAGTCTCTTTTGCGGATTTTGCCGGATGACACAAAAGTTCGTTCACACCGGGTTTTAAATGGTTTAAAATATACTCCAGACACGGCTTTTTTTCCTTTGCCCGCATAAATTCAAAGCCCCAAAAGGCATTCCCGGCTTTAAACCCGGTTCTGAAGGTTTTGTGAAGAAAAGAAAAGAAAAACATGGTGCAGAAGGCTTTTCGATTCCACACAGGCGAAGCAATAGTTCGAATGAACCTGATGCTCTGAGCACCGGCGACCCGGGCGAACATTTTATAAACCGCCGGAAGGCAGTGCAGATGATGATGACTGTTTAAATGGTCGATATCAAAACCCGAATCATGGGCTTTCCCGAGCTGGGCCAGCAACTCGTTTTCCATCTCTGCCGGTGAGACCCGGCCGGTTAAATATTTTAAAAGAAAAATGGATTTATCATAAAAACACCCATTCTTATCAACCAGCGATGCAACGCTGTCTGGAGGCAGAACCGGTTTCCCAAAAGTAAAGACAGCGTGCAGGCCCACGGAAGCACTGCTCAGGCAAAAAGGAGATACAGAATCAAATGCAGGGCCGTTCGCCATTAGCGAAACACTTGTTATAATACCCCGGTGTATTCCTTCGATGATCGCCTGATTAATAGATTTTGACATGCCGAGGTCATCGGCATTTATCATCAAATATTTATTTTTTGTTTTCATTCAAACCATAAAGCGCTTGGATTTTGGATTGATACAGCTTGAAGAGTTGGTCCATTTTTTCGCGGGCATCAAAGACCTGCTCAACTTTAGCCCGGGCCTGTGTGCCGATCCGTCGTCTTTTCGATGGAGAGTCCAGGAGCATTCGCATCTTTTCAAAAAGATCTTGATAATCACCCGGCGCTATTAAAAATCCCGTTTTTTGGTGTTCTATCAGCTCCGGGATTGCAGAAACATTTGTTGAGATAACAGGTAGATTCATAGCCATCGCTTCTGCAATGACATTGGGAATACCGTCGCGGTTACCACTCTCCTCCACCATACAAGGCAGTGCGAACAGAGTTGCTTGCGCGTATTCATCTATAATTTGCGATGGCATAATCGCACCGGCAAGTTCTATGGAATCGACGAGCTTTTCCAGCTTGATGATCATTTCCAGCCGTGGGCGCAGCGGGCCGTCACCGATGATTCTGCATTTAAAGTCATAGCCTGCCTCTTTTAATAATTTACATGCCTGGATCAGTACCGGCAGGCCTTTTTTAGGGATTAGACGGCCAACAGCCAGGATAACGGAAGGCTCTTGACGTCTTTGTCTTTTTCTTGAAAATTTGTCCAGATCAATACCGTGATAGATGACATGAATTTTATCCGTATCCAGGGATTTATAATGTTCCTGCAGGTAGCTCTTGTTGTATTTCGTACAGGTAATGATAAATTCAGCATTTTGGAATTTTTCTGTGAAATTCACCTGCGGAATAAAAACATCAAACGCATGCATGGTCATACTATAGGGTATATTCAACAAGCGCGAAACCAGCATGGTCAAACTGACAGCGGCATCGGCAAAATGAGCATGCAAGAGGTCATACCGTTGCCCCGTCATGCGATGCGCAACCGGCAAGGCCAGAATGAAATGCAACAACAGATCCTGCCGGTCTTCGGTGGTCCTGAATTTCGGCCAAAAAACAAAACGACCGGTTGTTTGCCGATGTTTTAAACAAAACAAGAGGGTTTTAAAGTAACGACGCGGATGGTTAAACCAAAAAAATGAATGAGCCCTGATCACAGGACCAATGCGAAAAGCGTCGGTTAGATATTTTGTTGTTCTGCTTATTTCTTTCAGTTCCGGATTTTCCTTGTCTTCGGTGGGGACAAAAAGAGACCATATGTGGATATCCAATCCACGTTTTCGTAAACCGATCACTTCGTTTACAATAAACGTTTCCGAAAGGGTCGGAAAAGCATTCATGATAAAAGCTATTCGTTTCTTGCGTATGATCATAAAAACAACTCATCCATTCTTTATATAATCGGAATAACGCTGTCTGTAAAACTCAACGGTTTTAGTTACTCCGGTTTTCAGGTCGGTTTTTGCGCGCCAGTCGGTGTATTTGAATAATTTTTCACACGAAACCACAAACTTTTTGATATCTATGGACTCCCGTTCACTGGGAAAAGGAACATGAACATAGGATCCTCTACCCACTGCATTGATCACGGTTTTAACCATATCGAGAAAAACAGTTTCAACCCCGGAACCGACGAAAAAAATCTGCTGATTTGCCTTTTCATTCACTGCGACCCGAATAAAGGCGTCCACCACATCATCAATATAGACGTAATCCCGGGTTTGTTGTCCGTCGCCATATACGGTAATCGGTTTCTCCTGCATGGCATTGCCTATAAACCAGTTAAGAATGCCATAAAAGCCATGGTGCATTTGACAGCGCGGTCCATAAACATTATTTAATCGCAAAGAAACCGCTCCAAAGTTATAAATATGACTAAATAATAACAAATACTTTTCTGCAGCGAGTTTGTTGATTCCATAGACATCTGTCGGCAGGGTAGGATGTTTTTCATCAACCGGTAGAT
>CAZMUU010000325.1:0-3761 GCA_964569215.1 uncultured Cytophagia bacterium | reverse complement strand
TAATACCCCGACCATTGTTTTGACTGGGGTCTGTTTTCAAAATCAATATTTACTCGATTTTGACCTCGAAATTAATCCACATCCTGCAATTTCTTTGCAATCGGAAATCGCTCTGAGCAGTTTGGATCGAAATATATATTCATCGATTGACGACAATGACAATGATGGCGTTGCACAAAATTGGCAGTTGACAATACAGAACGACTCTTTGCGCTTGTTGGAGAAACACCTGGGAAGTATTGATCTTTCGGCAAAATGGCGAAAGATCAACAATCGCTTTCGGGATATCGATAGAACAACAGAAATCGAATATAATCGCAAATGGGACCTGAATGAATCATTTCAAAGGCAGGAGGATGTTCAGGAAATCAGTGTAAAATATTTACCCCGTTCATTTATGCAGATAAGCGGTGAATATGGCAACATCAAAAAAGGGGATTATTTTTCCTCAATGCGATCTCAATTATCCAGCTGGTTTAAAAAAAACAACTGGCCATCCTATCAGTACCGCATCGAGAGCATCAGCAAGAATGATGATATGAATAAAGTGGATGGAGAATGGTGGCGACAACGGGGGAATACTCAGGTTCAGCTTTGGCATTTTAAACCTTACGCAAATTATGAAGGGGAGGTTAAAAAGGAAAATTGGTCCGATTCTTTGTATACCGGTTTCAAATTCGATGAGGTTGATGCCGGCATTGAATTTACATCCGGTAGCCAATTTTCTGCAACAGCAGAAATGACATATAGGGATGACAGGGATTACACATCGATGGATCAGTTTACCAAAAAATCTACGGCTTCAACTCAATCACTTCGAATGCAATGGCACCGCATAGGGTCTTTTTCCGGGACCATGGCTTTTACGCATCGCCGCCGGTCATATACTGATCCGCAACAGAGTTCGGTAAGAACGGATTTGGCAGAAATTACGACCCGATATACACCCTGGCAAAATGCGCTCAATGCACAACTGAATTATCAAATTTCCAATACAGCCACGGCCAGGAAGGAACGCATCTATATTAAAGTCAGTGAGGGAGATGGCAATTATCGATTTGATGAGGATCTCAACGAATATGTGAATGATCCGCTTGGCGATTATATTATGAGAGTATTGACGACGGATCAGTTTATTCCCGTTATTGAATTGAAAACCAGCGCCCGAATCAGGTTAGAACCGACACGCTTTTTTTCCAGATTACAGCGCAATCCCGAACAACGCTGGTGGAAAAAGGCAATTAAAGTTTTTTCGAGTGAGAGTTTTATTTCGCTTGAGGAGAGAACGCAGGACGAAGATGTTTGGGATATCTATTTGCTTAACTTGAAAAAATTTCAGCATCCCACCAATACGATCGTGGGAAATATAAATTTTAGACAGGATCTTTATCTATTCGAGCACAGCAGAGATTTCTCCCTGCGATATCGCTTTAGACAGCGAGATGAAAAAAACAATCAATACCTGGAAGGCGGACAGGACAGGAGCGAACGCGAAAATTCGATTCGTCTGATTTCCCGTTTAACCTCTTCTTTAAACAGCAAGGTGGAGCTCATGCGGGAGCGTACGCTGCGGCGCTTTTTTTACGCCGGCCGGCAGGACCGGGATATATATGCATCACAAGCTGACGTTGATCTCTCTTACAGGCCTGATCAGCGATTTGAGATGGCACTCCAATTTCGGGCCTCTCATGAACAGGATCGCGCCTATATTGAACCGACAACGGTGCAGGCGTTTTCTATCATACCCCGAATTACCTATTCATTAAGAGGACGTGGAAGAGTAAGGGGAAATATTGAATGGAGCCGGGTCAATGCAACCCCTGATGATCGTCCGATTCCATATGAAATGGCCAATGGCAGAAGTATGGGACAATCATTGAGGTGGGATTTGCGCTTTGATTACAGAATATCAGATACCATACAGGCAACGCTGTCGTATTATGGGCGAAATGAGCCAGAACGCGACAGGGTAATCCATACAGGCAGGGCACAAGTTACGGCAGCTTTTCGTTAAAGGTTTGTAAAATGGTTTTTAGAATCGACAAAAAAGGACTTTTCCTCTTGCTGATTTGGCATACCATTCTTATCGGCGCCGGCGAGATCCGCATATCCCGAATTGATTTTTATGGTCTGGAGTCGATTTCTGAATCCCGAGCCAAAGAGTGGTTTGACATGCACGAAGGTCAGATTTTTGATAGCGATCAGTTGGTTGAAAAGAGTAAAGAACTTTTGCAGCGATACAAGGAGAATGGTATGGCTTATACCCGTATCGATTCTCTGGTATATTATATTGCCCCGGACAGTACGACAGCCAGACTCGCCCTCTACATTCAGGAGGGAAGGAACGTGCGAATGGGTGAACATAAATTTAGTGGTGTAGAGGATTCACTTGCCGATGAGATGAAAGAACGTATCAATAGTCGTCCCGGTTCCTATTTTAGTCCAACCAATTTTGAACGTGATCTGGATGAAGAACTCAACCGGCTTTCCAATCTGGGATATCCCTTTGGTCGTTTTGATCTGAAAGCCATACAACTGGATTCGGTTCAGAAAAACGAATCATATTTCGATTTTGCATTTCAGGCACGAACAGGGCCAAAATTATATCTTCGGGAAATCCAAATCAGCGGCAACGAAACCACCAGGGATTACGTGATTCGGCGGGAAACTGGAATCAAACCCGGAGAGCTTTACAGACAAGACAAAATAAATCGAATCCAATCGCGATTGATGCGTTTGGGGTATTTTACCCGTGTTTATCCGCCTAAACTCTATTGGTCCGAAGGCAATGAGGGGGGATTGTTGCTTCAGGTTGAGGAAGGCCCCAGTAGCCGATTTGATGGTGTCCTTGGCTACGATCCGGGTACAGATGAAGAAAAGGGATATTTTACCGGTTTGCTGGAAATCTCGTTGGGCAATTTGCTCGGTACCGGCCGTTCTTTGTTCGTTCACTGGCAAAAACGTGATCGGAAAACCCAGGAGATGGAATTTCGTTACCGGGAGCCCTGGGTTGCCGAGTTACCTTTTCATGTCGGTGTGCATTTTGCCCAATTAATACAGGATACAACCTATATTGAACGCAATATAGCAATGGATTTTGAGTTACCGATTTCATATAATCTCTCAGCCGTGGCCAATATCAGCAGAAGGCAGGTCACTCCGGATTCCGTTGGCAGCTATATACTTGGGATTCCTTCCAGTCGTCAAATATCGGGAACCGTTGGATTCTCTTATGATACGAGAGATGATTTGATTAATCCGCAGCAAGGTATTTATTACCGGACCAGTGTTGAGTTTGGCCGCAAAACGAATCTTGGGCCGGAGACACTGGTCGAAGAGATGAAACTCAAAAGCAAGATTGATAACAAGCAATATCTACTTGATCTCGAGGCGTTTATACCTTTATTTGCGCGACAAGTCATTGCGTTTTCATTGCATGGCCGCCAACTAAAAAGCAATGAAGAGTCGGTTCCCTTGTCGGATCTATATCGTCTGGGCGGGGCACAGAGTCTGCGCGGATATCGGGAAGATCAGTTTCTCGGGAGCAGCGTGGCCTGGACGAATCTGGAATATAGATATATTTTCGGCCGGAGGTCTCGGGCATTTGTATTTCTGGATTCAGGCTATTATTCCAGAAACGGGGATATTTCGAACATCGGGACGACCCTCAAAGTCGGATATGGAATCGGATTTCGCCTTGAAACCGGGTTGGGTATTATGGGCATTGATTACGGCCTGGGTGAAGGGGATGGCATTATGAA
>CAZMUU010000324.1:0-3772 GCA_964569215.1 uncultured Cytophagia bacterium | reverse complement strand
ATGCTGAATCCTTCAAAGCCGGTTCTGCCGCGAATGCCACCGGATGAGATTTCCATTTCAAGATAAAGACCCAATTGTTTGATAAGAAGATACTCTACACCCAATTCAAGAAAAAACCCGTTTCCAAACTCATCCGCCTTTTCCGTATTCCTCTGCTTGAAAATGGATAGCTCACCGGCTTCATCCACATCATAGAAAACGATACCAAAGCCATAATATGAATTCAGTGTTCTCGTTATCGGAGGATGCACACGTATGCCAATGGCATACCATCGTTCGCTCCATTTTGCATTGGACAAATCCAATCCGGTTTGTGGGTCTGTCCCGGACTTTCCACTTTGTTGAAAGGTATTGTATTTGAAATTGAGATAATAACTCGAGTAAAATCTAACGCCGATAAAACCACCATAGCTCTCACCCCACCTGTTACTATACAAAGACTCAAAATCATCCAGGGAAATTCGAAACATGGCAACGCCGCCACCGGTCATGAGGCGCGGCTCGGAATAGAGATAATCTAACTGAGCGTAGCCCGATTGGCCAAACAGAGATAAAAATAACAATATTCCTGAAAAAAGTACAATTTTCCTGCTCATAATAAAGGTCTCCCGGCAACAGAATAGGACTGGATGTTCTCAAAGAAACGTTTATATAGAATAAAAAACAAAAAAATTGCCCCCAGAATTCCGCAAATGTCCGCAATGGCATCGAGAACATCACCATGGCGGCCGGGTATAAAAAGCTGGTGCAGCTCATCAAACACAGCAAAAGCAACGCCGATCATTGCGGATTTTTTTAAGGCGGGAATCAGTGAATCGTATCTTGACTGTGTAAAGGCCCGCATTAACAAAACGCCGAACACAAAATAAATGACAAAGTGATATAATTTATCTTGTGCATCAAAACCGATATCAGGCGTTTCCAGTTTTGGATAAGACGTTATAGCAATAATCAAAAAAGCCCAGGCCCAGGCAGGTCCTGCCCACCAGCATCGATGTTTAGTCATCATTTTCCTCTAGTTTCAGGGCCTGCGGCAGGCTTGCAAGCAGATCTCCTGCAATCATGCCGCGCTGACTGTGTTTTCTTGCAGCGATATCGCCTGCCATACCATGAATATACACACCCGTCAATGCGGCAGAAAGCGAATCGAGCCCCTGTCCCATCAGAGCTGCGATCGTACCCGTTAATACATCACCGGTTCCACCCGTGGCCAGCCCGGCATTGCCGGTAGAATTTATGAAGACTCTGCCGTCAGGAGCACCGATTACCGTGGGGCCCCCCTTCAGGACCAGCACTTTTTGCCATTCCTGTGCTGTCTCTTTAACAATCTGAATACGATTTTTTGTTATCTCTGTTATGCTTTTATCGACAAGTCTCGACAATTCACCCGGATGAGGGGTCAGCACCATGGGGCCGTTATAAGAAGAGATCAAATCACTGTCGCCGGCCAATATATTCAACCCATCGGCATCTACAACCATGGGAGCTTCCATGTGACTGACCAATTCAATGATGAGCTCTCCTGTTTTGGAATGTTGTCCCAGGCCCGGTCCCAGCGCAATGACATCAACAGTTTCAAGCCGTAGTATGAGTTCTTCGAAACAGGAATGTAAATAACCGACCCCGGCATCATCGAAAGGCCACGTAATCACTTCGGTTAATTTACCTTCAAAAACGGAATTCAAACTTGATGGGGTACACAAGTAGGCCAACCCTGCACCGGCACGCAAAACCGCCTGACAAGTCAGCGTAGCAGCTCCGGTAAAACCCCGTGAGCCGGCGATAACAGCAACAGTGCCGCAAGCATTTTTATACGTATCCGGCGCCCGTCTCGGTAATATGGAAAGGATATCATTTTTCTCCAATTCAAAAACATCTGCTTTCTTTTTTTCAAAAACAAAAGCAGGCAAACCAATATCGATAACGGTTATGATTCCGGCATGCTCCCGACCCGGAGAAAAAAGCAAGCCCTGTTTCTTGAGTGCCATGGTTGCCGTCACCTCCGCCTCAACTGCGCTGCCCTCTACTTGACCGGTATCTGCATCAACACCGGTAGGAATATCTATGGCCAAAACACTTGATCCTTGTCGGTTGATAAAGTCGACGATCGTTTTAAACAATCCCCGCAATGCACCTTTGACACCGGTTCCCAAAATAGCATCGATAATTAAATCCGGCTTTTCTCTCTCTTCCGGACAGTCACTGATAAACTCACACTTGAAACCAATGTTTTCCAGGATTTTTAAATTGGCCAGGGCATCACCGCTAATTTTTTCTCGCGAAGTTAAAACGAATACACGAACCTTTTTCCCGGCATTGATCAGGTAACGCGCAACAACATATCCATCTCCTCCATTATTACCCGGACCGCAAAAAATCCATATCCTGTCATGGTTGGGCTGAAGGCGTCCCATCGCGGTCCAAAAGATACCCCGCCCCGCGTTTTCCATCAGTACCATTCCCGGAATTTTTAATTTTTCAATGGTATAGCGATCCATTTCTGCCATTTTTTCAGCAGTGACTATCGGATTCATTTGCCTCTCCCTATTTTTCTTGCAAAAGCACAACGGCAACAGCACTTTTTTCGCTGTGAGAAAGAGAAACAAGAATATCACAATTTTGCAGACTATCCGCCAACCGATTCAATACAATGATATAGGGTTTACCACTCGATTGATTGAGAACTTTAACGTCATGCCATCTAAACTCCTGCTGATCCGCAGGTAAAAGACATTTGATTACCGCCTCTTTGGCGGCAAAACGCGCTGCCATAGACTCTACATGATTCGCTTTTTTTAGACAATATTCAATCTCGTCATCTGTGAGTATGCGCTTGATAAACCGGTCACCCCACCGTTGCAGTGCTGAATGAAAACGATCAATCTCGACAATGTCAGTGCCTATTGCTTTGATCATAATAAGTATATCGTTTAAAAAGGTGTCTTAAATGTGACCAAAAATCGGTTCGCCTGGTGTTTCAATATAGGTTTTCCTGGGCTAATTATCAATAGCCATTCACAGTAAAGTTGACAACTTTTTCTTGATTGTTACGCATATTTCAATTATTTTGGAAATTAAACCAATGAATTCAAATAACCAGCACGTCGCATTATTCATAAACATTATGGAAACAGACAATTCACAACTTATCGATAGTGCTTTAAGGGGCAATGAAAAAGCGTGTGCCGAACTTGTCAGATGCTATAAACCCCGTATTTTTAATCTTGTATTGCGTATGGTGAAAAACAGGGAAGAAGCCGAAGACCTGACTCAGGAAACATTCATTAAAGCCTTCAACTCTTTGGCAACATTTAATGCAGATTATGCTTTTTCCACCTGGTTATATAAAATCGCTGTCAATAATTGCATAGATCATTTTCGGAAAAAGCGTTTAAAGACCTACCCCATCGATAATCCAATCACGGTAAAAGACGGGGAAATTCAGCGCGAATTCCCGGATCAACATGCAAAAGAACCTGAAAAAAGTCTGATTTCCAAGGAACAGAGCAGCCTGATTGACCGGGCTATTCAAGAATTACCCCCTAAATACCAGCAAGTGATCACCCTTCGCCATACCCTGGATCACTCGTACGAAGAAATTTCCGCCGAACTCAAGATACCGATTGGAACCGTCAAAGTACGAATTTTTAGAGCCCGGGAAATGCTCAAAAAAGCGCTCAGAACAAACCTGCGCAGCTAAATCGGATCACTCCCCTATTTCAAAAAGCCGCCCATCACCGGCCTTGAACAACAGTTCACAAGAACGTTCTCC
>CAZMUU010000323.1:0-3781 GCA_964569215.1 uncultured Cytophagia bacterium | reverse complement strand
CCGTAAAATCACGAATCAAAAATTTAATTTCAGATTTTTCAACATTCCCGGTTGTCAAATGAGGATGAATATACCCCTCCCGCTTTTCTGTCGTCTCTGGTGAGAGACTATCCTTGGGCAAGCGGTCGATGATTGCTGATGAAACTTTAATCGCATTAACGAGTTTGTTTTTGGCATAGCCGGGATGAACATTAACCCCATGAATGGTCAGCGTCACCGTATCGGCACAAAAGGTTTCATCCTCCAGCTCTCCGGCTGTTTCCCCATCCACAGTGTAGGCATAATCGGCTGCAAACTTTTTAACGTCGAAAAATTCCGTTCCTCTTCCCACCTCCTCGTCCGGGGTAAAAGCGATCCGGATTTTTCCGTGCTTGATTTCCGGATGTCTAATCATCTGCTGCAGAGCATCCATAATTTCAGCAATTCCAGCCTTGTTATCCGCCCCCAGAAGCGTTGTTCCGTCTGAGGTAATAATGTCATTTCCAATCTGATCGGCAAGTGCTTCATTCTCTTCTGCTTTGATCACCACTCCGGATTCAGGGGAAAGCTCAATATCTCCTCCCTGGTAGGATTTATGCACACGGGCTTTTACATTTTCCCCTGAAACATCAGGAGACGTGTCCACATGAGCGATAAGACCGATGACCGGAACGGAGTGATCTGAATTTGCCGGTAGCGTCGCTGTTACATAGCCATAGTTATCCAGTTCCACCTCCTCAAGCCCCAGGGACTCGAGCTCTTTGACCAAATGAGCGGAAAGGGCTTTTTGCTTTTCCGTAGAGGGATACGTTTCAGACGCTTCAGAAGACTGGGTGTCAAATTCAATGTATTTAAAAAACCGATCGACACAACTATATGTTTTGTCCATGCTATGTTACCTCCTTTTCTGTTATAACGCATCAATATAAGAATATTTTCAACGTTATACAAAAATTTTATAAACAGTATTTGGTTTCCAACAAATAATATTATATATTTGAATACTAAAATGCAAAGCGTTAAATTTACCCCTTGAACAAACCAAATCTTAACAGGTATTGTATAGAATGAAAAATTTTTACCGGACAGTTTTTGTCGTCATCATCCTCTTTTTGATCCCGGGATGTGAAAAAACAGAGAAATCCTCTGACCGGCTATCAAATGGGGGGATGTTGCGATATACCATTGAAGACAAATCTACACATGATGTCTATGTCGTCGCTCAATTTACGCCCCGGGGCGATTTGTTCGATGAAGATAATTTGCAAATCTATAATTATAACCTCGACTCTGAAAAATATCCCCGTCTTTTGATTAGCATTGATCACAAAGAGAGCAATCTCAAAGAGTGGAAGAACATTTCCTTTTCACAGCCCCTCTTTGCCCTAACCCCTTCACCAGAAGTATCTCCCCTTCCCATAAAGGGAACGATAATAATCACAAAAGTCAGCGACGATCAAATCACGGGGAAATTTGATGGCATTTTAATCAGCGAAAAAACACAAAAACGCCTGAAAATCCGGGGTGAGTTTAAGGCCGTCTTAACACTAAATCTATAGATGAATCCATATGAATCAGAATAAGAGGTTGTCATGAATGAAACCAGGAGATTTGTCGCTCTCGATGCCTTTAGGGGGCTTACCATCGCTGCGATGATTCTCGTCAACACGCCGGGCAGCTGGCGTTATGTTTATTCCCCTCTGCGTCACGCCGAATGGCACGGCTGTACGCCGACCGATCTGGTTTTTCCGTTTTTTCTCTTCATCGTCGGTGTTGCCATGCGATTCTCATTTAAAAAATTTGAATACCGACTCACCAAAGCAGCGTTTTTAAAAATATTAAAACGAACGCTCTTAATATTTGCCGTCGGTCTCTTTCTCAACGCTTTTCCCTTCCACCGGTCACTGGCTGACCTGCGTATATTGGGCGTGTTGCAGCGCATCGCACTGGCATACGGATTTGCCGCCATTCTCTGCCTTGTCCTCAAGCCAAAACAAATCATTATCGCCACCATTGTTCTGCTCTTCGGTTATTGGGGGTTGTTGTGGGGACTCGGCGGAATCGATCCCTATGGTCTCGAAACCAACATCGTCCGTATGATCGATCTGGAAATCCTGGGAGAAGGTCACATGTGGCATGGACATGGAATCGCCTTTGATCCCGAAGGTCTGATGAGCACCCTTCCTGCTATCGTGACTGCGCTTTTGGGCTATCTGGTCGGTTTTCAGATTCAATCCCGAAAAAACGGATCCTATTTGTGGCAATTGCTTGCCTACGGTGTTATCGGCATTTTGCTCGGTTTGCTCTGGCACCTGGTATTTCCCATAAACAAAGCCCTCTGGACGAGTTCTTTTGTCCTCTATACAGCCGGTTTTGCTATCATATTGTTAACCTGTTTTATCTGGCTGATCGATGTAAAAGATATAAAAACCTGGGCTCATCCCTTGATTGTTTTTGGCATGAATCCGTTATTCGTCTATTCACTTTCGATCATATGGGTTAAAATTATCATCTACGTCATTAAAGTCCCGGTGCAGGATGAGACATCGATTACCCTCTATGCCTGGCTTTACCAACACATCTTCACACCCTTTTTCGGTAATATGAATGGTTCTTTGCTCTTTGCCCTGGCTCATGTTATTGTCTTTTGGCTGGTGAGCCTTATCTTATACAAACGGAAAATTTTTATCAAAATCTAAAAAGTCATTTTTTCCTTAAACGGAAGCGGTATAGGGATTAGTTTTCCTTTGCCATCCACAAAAGCAAATATCATTGTTGCCGTAGCAACCAATACCTCGCTGTCCTGATTATAGATCGAATAAGAAAGGACAAAGCTGCTTTTTTTCCAGTTGGAAACAATCCCGCGTATCTCCAAACGATCATGGACTTTTGCCGGCGTCTTGTATTGAATTTCTGCATTGACGACATATGGAAAGGCGGCCCATTCCCGAAAACTGTCAAAGCTCAATCCGCGCTGCAACAAGTACTCTATGCGCGCAAATTCCAGGTAGTTTAAAAACACCGCATTGTTGACATGACCAAAGGAATCCAGTTCATAAGAGCGGACCCGGTGGTAAGCAGATAAATATTTTTCCATATATTCTCCCTTTAAAAAATACAAAAAAAATGCATTTTTTCCTTTGAAGAAATGATTTTTTATGTTAAATTTACGCGTTCCGACTTGAATCAGGAACAAATCCGTTCTTTAACCTGACTTTTTTTGCACCTGGGGCTCTCAGCAAACTCTCACCAGCACGTTACCATGAATTTTGCCGTCTCCCCACTTTGCAAGTTGTCCGGTTAAAAATGGATCAGCAGCAAGTACTGGTATTAAAGAAAGGAATTATTATGGAACAAGGCAAAGTCAAATGGTTTAACAAGGCCAAAGGTTATGGATTTATTACCCGTGATAGTGGCGAAGACATTTTTGTTCACTATACCGGCATTGCTGGTGAGGGATTTAAAACGCTGAAAGAGGGAGAATCCGTCTCGTTCGATGTTGAACAAACTGACAAGGGGCTACAGGCGATCAAGGTAACTGCTGTTTAATTTGAATTCAACGCTCTGTCACTCGCGTGGCAGGGCTTTTTTTTTGCTCCCTATACTGCTTTGCCAACTCTAGAAAAATCTCCACATCACTGCTCCAATCCGTCTGTAATCCATCAAAATAAAATATTCGTATGGGAAATCCGTTCAGGTCATGACTTAATCGGGGATAAACCGATTCACAGACGATTCCATTCATACAGGTAAATGGACTGATGTCAATGACGCCGGCAGCACCCTTTTTGTGATACCAGAC
>CAZMUU010000322.1:0-3818 GCA_964569215.1 uncultured Cytophagia bacterium | reverse complement strand
GATTTACCGCAGAAATGGAGCAGCAACTGGATGAAATTGCACAGGGGGATAAAGGCTGGCGCGATGTGCTGAATGCATTTTATGATCATTTTCTTCAAACGCTGCGGCAAGCGGAGCATCACATGAGGCCGAATCAAACGGTTCCGGTGGATATCACCTGTCCAAAGTGTGGCCGTCCTATGATGATTAGAACGGCCAGAACCGGTGTTTTTCTCAGCTGCTCGGGATATGAGCTGCCGCCAAAAGAAAGATGCAAACAGACCATAAACCTTATTTCCGGCGAGGAGTCGGTCAAGGCCGGAGAGGAGAAAGACCGGGAGGTAGAAGAACTGCGGGCCAAACGGCGCTGTCCGGTCTGTTCTGTGGCCATGGATAGTTATCTGGTGGACGAGAATCGTCGCCTTCATGTCTGCGGCAATAGTCCGGATTGCAGCGGTTATGAAATTGAAGAGGGAGAATTCAAAATCAAGGGGTATGACGGCCCGGTTATTCAATGCGACAAGTGCGGTGCGGAAATGCAATTAAAGAGCGGACGTTTTGGAAAATATTTTGGCTGTACCCGTTATCCGGATTGCAAGAACAGCCGCAAGCTCATGCGCGACGGCACCCCGGCCCCGCCCAAGGCTGATCCCGTTCCGATGCCTGAATTGAAATGTAAAAAATCCAATGCCTATTTTTTACTTCGCGACGGTGCCAGCGGCGTATTTTTGGCGGCCCATACCTTCCCCAGATCCAGAGAAACCGCCAGCCCGCTGGTCGAGGATCTGGCCAGACACCGCGATGAACTCGATGAAAAATTCCATTATCTCGCAGATGCACCACAAAGCGATCCGGACGGCAATAAAGCCATTATTCGATTTAAACGCAAAGAGAAGCGACAATATCTGACAAGCGAGAAAGAGGGTAAAGCAACAGGGTGGACCGCTTTTTATAAAGAGGGCAAATGGGAATGGCAAAAAGGTAAACCAAAAAAATAGTACCTATAAATAACAATCGGGGATAATTATGATCCTGGAAAAATTTTCAATCGGTATTGGTGATCGCTTTGCTCATCAGGGTAAAGCTCAATTACAGGCACTGCAAAAGGCAAAAGCCAATGGTATCGATGTGGTACCGGTATGGAATAAATCACATCGCGAACACTCTATTATCGGCACCCTGCCGGCGGACACCCGAAACGAAGCGGATGACGCCGTGAGAGCTCTGCACTGGAATAGCGCATACTATGTGGATGCCGATCATATCGGCATGAAAAACGTTGATGTTTTTAACGATTACAGCGATTTTTTTACGATCGATGTTGCCGACTTTATCGGCAAACCACCCGGCCCTGAAGAGTTTAAGGTGTTTATGCATACCTTTAAGCGGTTTCACGGCGAGCTCTGTATACCCGGTATCGATTGTCCCTTTACCATCGACGAAGAACGCCTGCAGGGAATCGGCTCGCAATACCTCTATGCGGTCAAAGAAGCGGCAACCATTTATCGCCATATCTGTGAGCAAAAAGGTACTGATGATTTCATTGCCGAAGTCTCAATGGATGAAGCTGAAGCAGCACAAACACCGGAGGAGCTCTTTTTTATACTTGCGATGATGGCTGAGGAGGGTATTCCGGCACAGACCATCGCGCCCAAATTTACCGGCCGTTTTAACAAGGGGGTGGATTATGTCGGCAATATCACCCAGTTTACCCGCGAATTTGAAGAAAATTTGGCCGTTATCGATTTTGCGGTTAAAGAATTTTCACTGCCTTCAAATTTAAAATTGAGTGTTCATTCCGGTAGTGACAAGTTCTCTATTTATAAGCCCATCCGCACTCTGCTGCAAAAGCGGCATGCGGGTCTGCATCTGAAAACCGCCGGAACAACCTGGCTGGAAGAGCTGATCGGGTTGGCCCTCGCCGGGGGAGACGCCCTGGAATTGGCCAAAGCCATATACCGCCAATCTCTGCAACGCTTTGATGAACTCGCCAAACCTTATGCTGCAGTTATCGAAATCGATTACAGAAATTTGCCCGATGAAAAAGATGTGGCATTATGGAGCGGTGAAAAATTTGCCGACACGCTTCGGCATGACCCTGATCATCCCCATTATAATCCGCACTTTCGCCAACTCTTGCATATTGGCTATAAAATTGCTGCGGAACTCGGGTCCGAGTTTACCAATGCCCTTGAAAAGCACGAGGATATTATTGCGGAACAGGTGACGGAAAACATCTATGAGCGCCACCTGCGTCCGTTATATATCGGCTAGGCAGGATTCCGGTTCAAGCCTTTTCGCTTGATCACCGCTCACTTGAGTTACTGTTCTATTTTGGCAGCCAGTTTTTTTACCTCAATAACACTGTCCGGATTAAGCGAAATGGAATCAATGCCCTGTTTTATCAGGAATTCGGCAAAGTCCGGATAATCGCTTGGTGCCTGGCCGCAAATACCAACAGGGCGGCCGGCATTATGTGCAGTTTCGATCAAGCGGCGGATCATCTCCTTAACCGCCTCGTTTCTCTCATCAAAGAGGTCGGACATTATCGCAGAGTCGCGATCAACACCCAGGATCAATTGGGTGAGATCATTGGTACCGATCGAAAATCCATCAAAGCGCTCCGCGAATGCTTTGGCCAGGATGATGTTCGTAGGGATTTCGCACATGACATATATTTTCAACTCCTCTTCTTTGTCGCCCTGTTGTAATCCATGACGATTCATCTCTTTGATGACGTTATCGCCCTCTTCCGGAGTCCTGCAAAACGGTATCATTGCAATGACGTTCTTAAATCCCATCTCATCGCGCACCCTTGCCAGGGCTTTGCACTCCAGGGCAAAGCCATCGCGATATCGTTCATGATAGTATCTGGATGCACCGCGAAATCCAAGCATGGGATTATCCTCTTCAGGTTCAAACTCGCTGCCTCCGATCAGGTCTGCGTATTCATTGGTCTTGAAATCACTCATTCGGACCACCACGGGTTCCGGAAACTGGGCTGCAGCGATTTTTGCAATGCCTCTGGAGAGATGATCGATAAAATATTGAGGCAGATCACTATAACCGCGTGTCATGGAACGGATGTCATCTTTTACCGATTTATTCTCCAGAGAATCGTATCTGACCAGAGCCATGGGATGTATTTTGATGACATTATTGATAATAAATTCCATACGCGCCAATCCCACACCGTTGTTCGGAAGCCGCCACCAGCGAAAGGCTGCATCCGGACTGGCGGTATTCATCATGATCCGGGTTTTGCTTTCGGGAATTTCTTCCAGGTCAATATCTTTACTCTCATAATCCAGACTCCCTTTATAGACGTATCCGGTTTCACCCTCTGCACAGGAAAGCGTTATTTCTTCTCCGCCGGAAAACCGGTCGGTCGCCTCTCCGGTACCCACAATTGCGGGTATGGACAATTCCCGGCTGACGATTGCGGCATGCGACGTACGGCCTCCGTAATCGGTGATAATGCCGGAAGCCTTTTTCATAATCGGCACCCAGTCCGGATCGGTCATACCGGTGATCAATATCGATCCCGCTTTAAAACGGTCTATCTCGTCAGCGCTTTTGATAACCTGCGCTTCACCGGTGGCAATAGCCTCACCGATTGCCAACCCGGAGAGAATTTTTTCGCTCTTCTCTTTTAATTTGTAGGTCTTTAAGGTTGCTGCTTTTTTTTGAGATTGCACGGTTTCAGGTCTTGCCTGCAGAATAAACAATTCCCCGCTGCGGCCATCTTTTGCCCATTCCATATCCATCGGCTTTTCATAATGTTTTTCGATCAGCTTTGCCCATCGCGATAATTGCAATATTTCTTCATCATCCAGTAC
>CAZMUU010000321.1:0-3826 GCA_964569215.1 uncultured Cytophagia bacterium | reverse complement strand
GGATGGGCCCATTTAAAACTTTTACTTCCTGCAACAGTTTGAGCAGACTGGAAATATTATGGCCATCTACAGGACCGAAATAGCGGAATCCCAATCTTTCGAACAATAGACCGGGTAAAATAAAATTCTTCATGCTTTCTTCCATTCGGCGCGCAGCCCAGCGGATACGCTGTCCCATACGGTCGAATTTGCCGGTAAAATTCCAGATATCGCTTTTGATTTTGTTATAGAGCGGATTGGAAATAATAGTGGTCAGGTATTTAGCCATAGCACCGACATTGGGAGAAATAGACATTGAATTATCGTTCAAAATAACAATCAAATTTTTACCACAGGCACCAGCGTTGTTCAGCCCCTCATAGGCGAGCCCACCGGTAAGCGCTCCATCTCCGATCACCGCAATAATATGGTTATCATCGCCCTGGAGATCCCGGGCGCAAACCATCCCAAGCGCGGCGGATATTGATGTGCTGGCATGCCCCACTCCAAAAGCATCGTATTCGTTTTCAGTTAATTTTGGAAATCCGCTCAAGCCCTGATGCTGGCGCAGCGTTTTAAAGGCATCCCGACGCCCGGTGAGGATTTTGTGGGGATAACACTGGTGTCCCACATCCCAAACAATACGATCCTTTTTATCAAACAGATAATGCAGAACAATCGTCATCTCTACGACGCCGAGTGAAGGGGCCAGATGACCACCGGTTTTACTAACCGTCTCGATGATAAATTCTCTCATCTCCCGGGAGAGTTTCGCCAGCTCCGGTATGGATAGTGCTTTTAAATCGTCTGGTGAATTTATTTTGGAGAGGCAGGTATACATGAGGTACCTTCTCTATTTTGTATCTATGTTCTTTTTTTCGGTTTGAAATCCCGATTCGGTTTTGGTAAGCAGTAAAACCTTGTCTTCGGCATCCTTTAATTTTGCTTTGCAAAAAGCAGCGAGTTCCGTTCCTTCTTCAAACAAATTTAACGATTCGTCGAGGGAATGGGTTCCCTCCTGTAACAACATGGTTATTTCCTCGATACGAGTAATGGCTTGCTCAAAGGTCATTTTTTTCATCTTTACTCCTCAATGCCGGGTTTTTCTGATGAACCTTGTCCACAGAAACCTCTGCACCACCCTCATAGAAGTGGATATGCAATTGGTCCTGTTTCGACAATCCCTTAGCACTCTTGACAATTTTCTGATCTTTCAAATTCCGACAGATGCTGTATCCGCGCTTGAGCACGCGTTGGGGGTCGAGTCCGTCCAGCAGAGAATGAAGTCTCTGCAGCCGGGAGCTTTTTTTATCGATCGTATTCTGAATTGTCGAATCCAGCCTGCTGTTCAACTCATCCACTCTCTGTTGATGTTGCCTGATAATATCAACGGGTCGTTTAAAGCCATAGCTGTTCAACAGGGATTTGAGATTTTCCCGATAGAGGGATAAACGCTGATGCATGATTAAACGCAAGTACTCAACATCGGCAATTTCAAGCAGATCGCGAAAATCCGGTACAATCATCTCGGCAGCCGCAGAAGGGGTCGGTGCCCTCATATCAGCAACAAAGTCAGAGATGGTAAAGTCAATTTCATGCCCCACAGCAGAAACAACCGGAATTTGAGACTCGTAAACAGCGCGTGCAACCCTTTCTTCATTAAAAGCCCATAAATCTTCAATTGAGCCGCCACCGCGACCGACAATCATAACATCGATTTCTTTGTAGCGGTTAAAATCGGCAATGGCGGCAGCAATATCCGTTGCCGCGCCTTCCCCCTGCACCAGAGCCGGTCTGAGTATAATTCTCGCCGCTGGAAAACGCCGCCGTACGACATGCACGATATCCCGAAACGCTGCACCGGACTCTGACGTAACCACACCGATTCGTTCCGGATAAGGTGGGACCGGTTTTTTATGGGAAGGATCAAACAGGCCCTCCCGGTCGAGTTTTTTCTTAAGCTGTTCAAAAGCGAGTTGTAATTCGCCGACACCGGCAGGAATAAGGTTAACGCAATCGAGTTGGTAGCTTCCGCGTTTTTCATAGACCCTGATCGATCCCAGGGCATTGATTTTCATACCATCCTGAGGGGTAAAATAAAGGGACTTATTCCGCCCCTTCCACATGACGCAGGAGAGCTGAGCGCTTTCATCCTTGAGTGAGAAATACATATGCCCGGATGAATGATGAACGAAATTGGAAATCTCTCCGCGCACCAGGACCGGAGGTAAAGAGGTTTCCAAAAGTTCTTTTATTTTCCAGGTAATATCAGAAACCGAATATAAGGGTTGATGAGAATCAACCTCCAAATCTAATTCCATCTGATCACAAATGTTAGGATGAACTGAAAAGGGCCAAGATGTAACGCGCTCTTAGCCCTTGTACTAATTTAACGACCTTTCTTTTTATGGCGATTCTTACGCAATCTCTTTTTCCGTTTATGCGTATTGATCTTGTGTCGTTTTCTTTTTTTACCGCAAGGCAAGATAACACCTCCTTTATCATTTTCTCTCTTTGTTTAAAAATGTTTTTAAATCCTTAGATGGTTTAAAAAGCACCGTAATATGCTCAGGAACTTTAACCGGATCGTTTGTTTTAGGATTTCTCGCAATCCTGGCTTTGCGCCTCACAGGTTTAAAGCTGCCAAAGCCGCGTAAATCAACTCTTTCACTCTTGTTAAGGGCATATTGTACTGTAGCCATAAACCCATCCACCACAGCCTGGGTTTCGATTTTGGTCAATCCAGTACCTTCTGAAATAATATCGACAATATCAGCCTTGGTCATAATAATCTTCACCTTTCTGTTCAAAAGGTGTAAATGTATAAAAAAAGGAACGATTTTCGTTCCTGGCAGACGGATTTTCCAACCATTTTTAGCATATTATTATAATCAATAAAGAATTAAAAATCAAGAATAAAATAGTATTTCCTTATCTCCCTTTTTGATGCCTGGAACAGAAATAGGTACCCCTGTTGTTTACCTTGATCTTTTGAATTGTACCCTCACAGATGGTACATTGTTCCCCTTCTTTGCGGCGGGGAATTAAAAAGGTTGAGGGCATTCGATCAGGATCGGCCTGAACATCAATCGCAATATCAAGGACCGCGTTCATTTTCTCAAACAGCTCGGCGATCTCTTGACCGGTCAACTTTTTGACATCTCTTTTGGGATGTATTCCACTCTGATACAAAATTTCATCGCTGTAGATATTTCCAATACCGGCAATGACGTTTTGATTCATCAAAAAGGATTTTACCGCTCCCCGGCGTTCTTTTAAAAGGTCTGCAAATTTATTTTCATCAAGCTCATCCGACCTGGCATCTACTCCCAGTTCCCGGTGGCGAATAAAATGATCCAGACTCTTGATCAATCCAACTTGCCCCAGTTTTCGCTGTGAATCATAAGCCAATGTATAATCATTATTGAATTCTATTTCACAATGCACATGGCCCGGCGTTTTGCTTTTGTCTTTATAATAACGCACAAATCCTGTCATGCCAAAATGAAAAACCACCCAGTTGGTATTGTCTAATTCGATAAAGAGATATTTACCATGGCGGTGCGTTGACAAAAATGATTTACCGCTTAATGCAGCCCTGAATTGCTTTTCAGACAAGCCGGTCAATACAGAACGGTCAGCTTTGACCTCGTCGATTTTCTGATGCAACGACGTCGAGTCGATATAGCGCTTATAAACCTCAACATCTGGTAATTCAGGCATATAATTTTACTCCTTTAAATCCTGTTCCATCTTTTTAAATTCGTTTCTGTCTATCTCCCCCTCTGCATAGCGGCGTTTGAGCGTATCCAGGGCAGATTCTTTTTGATGCCCGGAAGAGGACTCT
>CAZMUU010000320.1:0-3860 GCA_964569215.1 uncultured Cytophagia bacterium | reverse complement strand
TGACTTTTTCTTATTTTGGTATTGTTTTGCATTTAATCACTTTAACCATTAAAATCGTTTTAAAATTCCATCCAGGATAGCCGTTAAGCATTGAATTTCACAACCTGGTATTTAAAAAAAGCGGCACATGTACCTTCGCTCGATACCATACAAGCTCCGATAGGTGAGTCGGGCCGGCACTCATTCGCAAACAAACTGCATTGCAGGGGTGTTTTTATACCCTTCAGGATATCTCCACAAATGCAACCGGAAGGGGGTGCGGTTTTTTTTACTTTAACCGGAAATCGGTAAAGAGCATCAAAACGCCTGAAATCGGATTTAATTGCCAGGCCACTGCCGGGAATCATGCCCAAACCACGCCACTCTGAATCGCATGGTTCAAAAACCCGATGCATCAGTGCCAGAGCCTTTGTATTTCCTTTCGCTTTAACCACGCGGTCGTATTGTATCTCAGCCGTAAATTCGCTTCTCTTGATTTGCCGGCAAAGCATCAGAACAGAAACAAGGATATCACCCGGGTCAAAACCGGAAACCACGCAGGCTATATTCTGATGTTTAGCCAGGCATTCATACGCCTGAATTCCAATGATGGCACTGACATGGCCCGGACAGATCAAACCCTGAATTTGTATTTGACGGTCCGCGGCCAGGCGCTTCAATGCTTCCGGCATGGTTTTATGGGCACAAGCCACTGAAAAATTGGTTACATTGTTTGCACCGGCCATTTCAATGACAGCAGCAACAGCCGGAGCAGTGGTTTCGAATCCAACACCGATGAAAATATAATGATGATGTTTATCTCTTGTTGCCATTCTCAACGCATCAACCGGAGAGTAAACCACACGGACCTGATGTCCGTTCATTTTTTCACTCTCAAGACTGGCTGAGCTTCCCGGAACCCGCATCAAGTCTCCAAAGGTGCAAATTATGGTGTTATCCCGAGTGGTCAGCTGCAAAACAGTATCGATGAAATGAATCGGCGTCACGCAAACAGGACAGCCGGGACCGGAGACCAGTTGCAGATTCGATGGCAGCATTGATCGCAACCCATAGCGGTGTATAGCCATGGTATGGGTTCCGCACACCTCCATCAGGCGGGTGGGCTCCTTTCCGCATTCGGTCCGAATCTCATTTACGATTTTTTGAATTTCAGCCTTCATTTATTCGATCACAATGTAGAAATACCGTAATCCTTTCTCAATTTGATAGATTCCTGCGCTGCCGTGGCATCCATTTTCTCAATCGCAAATCCTGCATGCACGAGAACATAATCACCGACGCCTATATTATCGATTAAATTAAGCTGGACGGTGCGTTTTACACCTTCTACTTGTGCAACAGCTTCATCCCCTTCGATGGAGATGATTTTCATGGGAATTCCAAGACACATAAAGCCCTCTACTTATCAAGATTCATCGCTGCAACCACAGCTTGCCCGAGCGATATGCCCCCGTCATTTGGAGGCACAATCCGATGGTTCAGGACTGTAAAGCCATGTTGTCGCAGCATTTGGTTAAACATTTTATTCAAATAATAATTTTGGAAACAACCCCCGCTCAGGACGACCTTGTTGATATGGTATTTTCCCCGCACTATTTCAGCAAGTTGAGTAAAAATCATGACCAGCGAGTGGTGAAATCCGAGCGCTATTTCCGCCACGGGTTGTTTGTTCAGGAGATGTTCAACAATCGAATTCATAACATCCCGGGTCCTGACCCGATAATCCCAACCGGCATCGTCAATACAAAAAGGAAGTGATAGTGAAGAAACCGGTTTATCCGACTCGATAATATTCGGAAAAGAACGGTACATAGATTTTTCGAGCTCTATTGCAGCCTCTCCTTCATAGTTATTGAATTTGCATATATTAAGCAATGCCGCAACAGCATCGAACAATCGCCCCATGCTTGAGGTGGGGATGCAGTTGAATTCGGATTGGACCATGCGCCAGACCGCATTTATCTTCGTTTCGTTCATGCCCAGAATGTGTGCCAGCATTTTTTCGTTGACCGGACCGTTTCCCTGGGCGGCAAAATGGGAAACCGCCATTCTCCAGGGTTCCTTTACGCCGCTATCCCCTCCCGGCAGGGGTATATAATCGAGATGCGCGATGCGCTGAAAACAAGAACAATCGGCCAGTAAAACTTCTCCTCCCCATATCGCTCCATCCGTGCCAAAACCGGTTCCATCAAAAGCAAACCCGATAACTCGTTCATCGGTTTGATTTTCCGCCAGACAAGAAGCGATGTGGGCATGGTGATGCTGGACACCGAATGACTTTGGTTGTTTCTGCGCCCAGCGACTCGAAAAGTAGCCGGGATGCATATCATGTGCAATCACAAGAGGCTCTGTTTTCAGCATCTGTTTTGTCTGATGAATGGTTTCTCTAAAAAAAACCTGGCTGGAAACAGCATCCAGATCGCCGATGTGTTGACTCGGATAGGCTTTATTCCCCTGTATCATACAGACTGTGTTTTTCAGGTCAGCACCAACGGCAAGGACAGCAGGCAATTTTGCGGTCAGAGGAACGGCTTGAGGCACATACCCCCGGGCACGACGAATGTACACCGGGTCTCTATCGATTAGGCGCACCACCGAATCGTCACAGCGGCTGAGAATATCTCTGTCGTGCAATAAAATATAATCTGCAATGGTTCCCAGCCGTTCAAAGGCTTGCTGATTATCGATGACAATAGGCTCGTCAGTCAAGTTTCCCGAGGTCATTACCAGGGCATCCAGGTGGCGTAGAAGCAAATGATGTAACGGCGTATAGGGCAGCATCACACCGCAAAAAACATCCTGGGGCGAGACGGCATCTGCAAGAAACTCGCTTTGCTTCATTTTGACGATAAGAATGGGTCGTGCCTTGCTTTCGAGATAATTCTGTTCATCCTCACTCAGCACACAAAACTTGAGGATTGTATTCATATCACGCAGCATCACTGCAAACGGCTTTTTCCAGCGATGCTTCTTCATCCGCAATCTTTCCACCGCTTGCTGGTTTTTGGCATCCACAACCAGCTGAAAGCCACCAAGGGCACGAATGGCCAAAATTTTACCTTCCTTCAATAAATCAGCAATTATTGTCAATGAATGATCGAGGTCTACTCTATTGCCCCTGTTGTCTGCGAGCTCGAGCTTTGGGCCACAAAGCGGACAGGCATTCGGCTGGGCATGAAATCGTCTGCTCAATGGATCATCATATTCCCGTTGGCAGTGCGGACACATTTGGAAAGAGTTCATCGAGGTGTTGCAGCGATCATATGGCAACCGGGCGGTAATGGTGAACCGGGGTCCGCAATTTGTACAATTAATGAAAGGATAGAGATATCGCCTGTCAGAAGAGGTAAATAACTCCCGCAGGCAATCCTCGCAAAGGGTAATATCCGGAGGAATATTGGGGACAAAGGCTTCCGTCATGGCGCTCTTGCGAATAATAAAATCAGTATAACCAAGCGGCTGTAGAGATTCTATGTTCAGACTCGAGATATGAGCCACTGCCGGAAGTTCTTCGTTCAAAGCCAGGAGAAATTTTTCACTACCGCCGTTTTTACTCTCTATATCTATGATTACATCGGAGGAACGGTTGGCAATAAATCCGCAGAGATTGTATCGCTTTGCCAGGCGGTAAACAAACGGACGAAAGCCGACACCCTGTACCGTGCCGGATATGATCAACCGTTTTCGTTCAATCGTTTCTCTCTTGCCGTTTTGAGGTAATTTATCCACTCTTCAATACCTTCTCCGGTAGCACATGAACAATTTAGCCAAACAAGATCAGGATTTAATGCGTATGCCTCTCGTTTAGGTTTTTCAACATCAAACGACTGCAATTTCAGATAATCAATCTTGTTTAAAAT
>CAZMUU010000319.1:0-3875 GCA_964569215.1 uncultured Cytophagia bacterium | reverse complement strand
ATAGGAAAATTCGCCGACCCCCAATATGCCGCCATACCAGGTCGAGACAAGCGTAGCGACAAAAGCGGGCAGCGTTAATCGCCTGCCCGCCAGGATATAGCTCTCCAGATCCGGCCCCGAATCGCGGCTTTTTTTTAAGCCCAATAAAAGTATAAAGATCAGATAGAAAAATATAATCGCATAATCCGGCAGTGTCAAGAGTGCTCCTTTTTATTTGCCACCCTATAACTTTGTGGTCAGCTCTACAAAATAGTTGCGCGTCGCCGCCGGAAAATAATAATTATAGCCGGACCAGGCATCATAATATCCCGAGGGAATATATTTTTCATTGAGGATATTGTTCAGCTGCAGGCTGAGGCCGATCGATTGAAATCCCAAAAAAGTCAGCCGGCTGTCCAGGCGCAGATTCAACAGCGTATAGGAATCCAGAGTGCGGTCATCATTTTCCGTGTTGTCGAGGTATTGTTTGCCGACGTGTTGCAGGTGTATAGACGCATCGGCAAAGGAAAAGCTGTAGGTCAGGCGCGCATTGGCCAGCCGGTTGGGAAAAAGAGGTATGGTATTGCCGCTGTAATCTATCGAAATGACCTGCCAGTTTTCATCCCAGCCTTTTTCGGTAAAGGTCGCAAAGCGGTTCGAGCTGAACGCGAGATTGCCGCTAAAGCTGAACCCCCGCATAATACGGGCATTGAGGCTCAATTCAACGCCCTGGTGTATAGCTTTTTCCGCATTGCCGCGCACCGGTGTGCCGTCATCGTCGACCTGGCCGTAGGGAACGATTTCATTGCCGAAATCCATGTAATAGAGATTCATCTTGAAGTTGAGATTGCTGGTGATGTAACCCCATCCGAGCTCGTAATCGATGATCTGTTCCGGGTCGATGAGGGGATCAGAGTATTTTGAATAGGCGATGCGATTGTTTTCATAAACCAGCTTTTTGTTTTTAAAGAGTGGCTTGACGCCGAGATCATCGGGGCCGGTCCAGGTATCGTAATAGAGATCGGCCGGCGGTTCGCGGTGCGCCAACGACAGGCTGGCAAAGGTATTGAGACGCTTGCTCAGATTATAGTTGATGCCGATTTTGGGATTGAGAAAATGGTAGTCGACGTTGAACCTGTGCAGGTCTTCACCGGCAAAGTTGCCCGCTTTTTCATGATGGAATTTATAGTATTTGTACTGATACTGCAAATCGGCGGCGATGTTGAGTTTTTTGCTCAATTGCAATTGTTCATGTAGATAGACCGCAGCGGTAAGCTTTTCGCCGAAATAGCTGTAATAGTTCAGATTGGGATCGACTGATCCGGGAACCGCAGCCGCCCACAAGACATTGCCCCAGTGCTCGCTGTTGAATTTGTCGATATGGCTGCCGATGGTCAGGGTGCCGTTTTTGTGCTGCCAGTCCAGGCGCGGCATCCAGCCGATCTGATCCTTGTCCACCCATTTCTGCCGCACCAGATTGGTGTGCTGCAGAACGTATTTGTTATCATCGTTCAAAAAGAGCCTTGAATCCTCTTCGGGATCGACCTTGTAGTAGGAAAGCGAGTCATCGCCGAAGAGATCGGAATCACGAGTGGTGATCTCCGGCAGGCCGAAATCCCTCAACCGCTCTTCATGCTTTAATCCTTCATAATAGCCCGTGCCTTTGATATAAAAGAGGGTATTATTTAAAATCAGGGCCGGAGAGAGGCGCCACTCGTGAATGAATTCATAATGCGGTTGATTGAAATTATCGATGGTATTGTCATAATCGGCACTGGTCGGATTAAAGGTGCGGTTTTGTTGCATCACATCTTCGCGCACACCGTCCCTGGCGGCATGCGTTACTTCCGGACCGCCATAGACATTGATGCGGGTGGTGGTGTTGTCGCCATAACGGGCGGCTCCGATAAAATAGGACCACAACTCGACCCCGGCGTTGTCGCGATAGCCGTCGGTCACGATTCGTGAGAATCGGGCGTAAAGGCTATACTCTTCGGCAATCACTCCCGAACCGATGGCAAGGGAGAATTTTCTCGTATTATAGCTGCCGGTGCCGGTGGTGGCAGCGATGGAGCGTTCGTTTGCCATGGTAGAGGTGACCAGATTGACTGAACCGCCAAAGGCGGAAATTCCATAAAGGGAATTGGAGACGCCTCTTTGTACCTGAATATCTTCAACATTGGCGGCGAGGTTGGGCATGTCGACCCAGTACACCTGGTGGTCCTCCGGGTCGTTGAGTGGAATGCCGTTGATCATGACGCCGACGCGGCGCTGGTCGAAACCGCGCACCTTGAGCGTGCTGTAACCGATGCCGTTGCCGGCATCGGAATAGGAATGGATGTTGGGTAACTCATCCAGCAGCATGGGAATATCCTGGGCCCAGTAGCGTTTTTCGATGCTTTTGCGGCTCATGTTGCTGAACGCCACCGGTGTGCGGCGTTCCTCGGCGCGGTTGGCGGTAATGGTGATGCGCTCCACCGGTAAAACCACCGGCTCCAGATAAACCGTCAATGTGGTATCGCTGTTCAGCTCGATGTTTATCATCGAGGATTCATAGCCGATATAACTGATTTTCAGTTCATAGTCACCTCGAGGTAATGCCGGGATAACAAAATATCCATCCATATCGCTGCCGGCGCCGCGTTGCTCCTTTTCGATGCTGATGTTGGCGCCGCTGAGAGGCTTTTCTGTGCTTCGGTCATAGATGTGGCCTTGAATGCTAACGTTATCAGCGGCCAGAGTGTTAAGGATGGATAAACATATAATGAAAATTATACTGCGATAGGTCATGGCAATCATCTCCTCGATATATAAAAAAAAAGCCGTTTTTCTGCAGAAAACGGCTCTATATATCGAATCAGGGATTTTTAGAAAAACCGTTTCCTGCGCTGGTATTATCCAGATCAAGTTCTGGGGATATGCTCTCAGCCCCGATATGCTCGGAACACTCCCACGGTTATGTATTGTATGGTACAAAATTATTTTTAGAGTTGCAAGGAATTAATCAGGCAGAATATCGACAGGGCCACAGAATGATTTCAACAGAACGATTTTCAGGCATAGGTCAATAAAAGCATGGATGAATTGGCATGTTGTAAATAATGAATTTGTTTTCATTTTTTGGTTGCATTTTTATAAAAATAATAATATAGTAGCTTACATCTACCAATAAGTTCAGTATTATACAGTTCAGGGGCTTTTTTTCTTTTCGGAAAAAATACAGAGGGGTGCGCCATGAGACTCTTTTCTTTTGTCCTTTTGAGTTTGATCTTTTTGTCTATGGTAAGCGTTTTTTCAGCAGAGTATTCCAGGCCTGATCATTTTTCACAGAGCACTTTACCACCGGGGGTAAGCCGGAAGCAGTTCGAGCAGCAGATGCAGTCGCAGCAAACGGTGATGGATGAAACCTTTACCGTTTCAGGCACGGTGGTTGATCTGGAGGGTCAACCCATAGACAGCATAGGAGTGGGCATCTATCGTCCGGAACCCTGGTTAAATATTCCAACCTTGACGGATGAAACCGGTGTGTTTCAATTTGAAGAGATCCCCATGGGGGACTATTATATTTATTGTAATGGGATTGTCATTGAGGATGGCAACTATGTACAGCGATATATCCATCAGTATACCGATGGTTCCGCTTCATGGCGGGAGGCGGAAGTAATACCGGTGGAGACCAATGTCTCCGATATCCATTTCAGCATGGACCCCGGATATCACATCGCCGGGCGGGTGGTGGAAAAGAACAGCGGTAATCCTGTGTATCAGGCCATGATCGATCTTTATGAAACGCCATTTGAGCATATCGGGGGCCGATATGCTTTTTCCTCGAGCGATGCCGAGGGCTATTTTTATATCGGCGGATTGAGGCAGGGGGAATATTTGCTCTTCCAAAC
>CAZMUU010000318.1:1880-3941 GCA_964569215.1 uncultured Cytophagia bacterium | reverse complement strand
CGAGGCCGCCCGTGTTGCAATGACGCGATATATCAAGCGCGGCGGAAAAATCTGGATTAGAATTTTTCCCGATAAACCGGTTACCAAAAAGCCGGCTGAAACCAGAATGGGTAAAGGAAAGGGCGCCCCCGAATATTGGATTGCTGTGGTTAAACCCGGAAGAATCATGTTCGAAATTGCCGGTGTTCCAGAACCGCTGGCACGTGAAGCCCTGCGGCTGGCCATGCATAAATTACCGATAAAGTGTAAGTTTGTTTCCGCATCTGACTTTGGAGTAGGATAAAATGAAAATGGATGAAATTCGACAGCTATCTGTCGATGATCTTAAACTTCACCTGGAAGATTTACTGGAAGAGATGGAAAACTTGCGTATTCAGCACTCGACGCACCAACTCGACAACCCCATGCGAATACGTGATGTCCGTCGTGAAATCGCTGCCGTAAGAACGGTCTTGCATGAATACGAGTTGGGTTTACGTAAACAAGAATAGAATTGGAGAATGTTCGTGAAACAAGGAATCCAAAAGACCAAAATCGGTGTTGTAACCAGTGACAAAATGGAAAAGTCACGGGTGGTTTTGGTTGAACGACTGGTAAAACACCCATTGTATAAAAAGTACATCAGGCGGTCGTCGAAATTCATGGCTCATGATGAGACCAACGACACCAAAACGGGTGACAAGGTTAAAATCATTGAAAGTAAACCGCTGAGCGCCAGGAAACGATGGAAAATCATTGAAGTATTAGAGCGAGCAAAGTAATCATTTAATTATTAGTGTGAGATAAATGCGATGATACAGGAATATTCACGGCTAAATGTTGCCGATAACACGGGTGCCAAAAAAGTTATGTGCATACGCGTTCTCGGCGGTTCGAAAAAGCGCTACGCTACGGTTGGAGACATTATTATTGTTTCCGTCAAACAAGCCATTCCCAACAGTGCGGTTAAGAAGGGTGAAACGAGCAAGGCGGTTATCGTTCGGACCAAAAAAGAGAACAAGCGCAAGGATGGATCGTATATCCGCTTTGATGAAAATGCAGCGGTTTTGATCAATGACACCATGGAGCCGAGAGGCACCCGAATTTTCGGGCCCGTGGCCAGGGAGTTGCGCGAGAAACAGTTTATGAAGATTCTTTCTCTTGCACCTGAAGTATTATAAAAAACAAACAGAGGCATTGACTTATGCATATTAAAAAGAATGATCAGGTACTGGTTATTTCCGGTGAATATAAAGGTAAAAAGGGCAAAGTTCTTAAAGTATTTCCTGAGGAGAATCGGATTATCGTTGAGGGTGTAAATTTTATTAAACGGCATACCCGGCCCAGCCAACAGAATCAACAAGGTGGCATCATCGAAAAAGAGGGGCCAATTAATGCATCCAATGTGATGGTCCTTTGTCCCAAAACCGGCGTGCCGACCCGAATCGGAATTAAGAGAATATATGACGAAGCGCGACAAAAGACGGTAAAAACACGGGTCGCCAAAAAAAGCGGTGAAATGCTACCATAAATTATATCGGATGGAAAAATGGCAAAAAAAGATTATCAACCCAGATTAATTGAAAAATATCGTAAAGAGGTCATTCCGTATATGTAGAAAAAATTCGAATACAAGAACAAAATGCAGGTACCGAAATTGATCAAAATCGTATTGAATGCCGGCGTCGGTGAAGCAACCGAAAATGCCAAGGCACTCGATGCAGCCATGGAAGAGTTGAAGTTGATATCCGGTCAAAAACCGGTTGTGCGCAAAGCGAAAAAATCGATTTCAAATTTCAAGCTCCGCCAGGGCATGCCGATCGGTTGCAGCGTCACCCTGCGGCATGAGCGTATGTATGAATTTATGGATCGTTTGATTTCCATCGCTATCCCCCGAGTCAGGGACTTTCGCGGATTGCCGGTAAAATTCGATGGTCGTGGAAATTATAACATGTCCATTCATGAACAAATCGTTTTTCCCGAGATTGATTACGATAAAGTCGATAAAGTGCGCGGTTTTAACGTCACTTTTGTAACCACTGCCGAGACTGACGAGGAGTGTTATGAGCTACTCACCAGTTT
>CAZMUU010000318.1:0-1870 GCA_964569215.1 uncultured Cytophagia bacterium | reverse complement strand
TCTTATCGTTAAATCGAAACAAGAGCCAAAGTTCAAGGTGCGTAAATATAACCGCTGTAACCGATGCGGTCGCTCCAGAGCCTATTATCGGAAATTCGGTCTATGCAGGCTCTGTTTGCGCGAGTTGGCTTTACATGGCCAGATACCCGGTGTCGTAAAATCGAGTTGGTAATTGTATTTAATTAACTGTAATGAACAACTTAGCCGCTTAAGGATTTAGGGAGAACTTTCATGGCAAAAACGGATCCCATCGCGGACTATTTGACGAGAGTCAGGAATGCTACGATGGCAAAACACACCAAGGTTGATATTCCTGCATCGAATTTAAAGAAAGCGATTACAAGAATACTTCTTGATGAGCATTATATCAAGAACTATGTATCCATCAAAGATAATAAACAAAACATTATCCGTATCTATCTGAGATATGATGATAATGAAAAAAGTGTCATTGCCGGTTTGCGTCGGATCAGCAGGCCTGGCCTGAGAAATTATGTCAATCATCAAAAAATCCCGCGTGTGTTTAATAATCTGGGTGTCACGATTGTGACCACCTCCCAGGGCGTTATGACCGGGCAAGAAGCCCGTAAACGCGGCATTGGTGGTGAAGTACTATGTTATGTCTGGTAACCTGGAGGAGATTATTGTGTCACGAGTAGGAAAATTGCCCATCTCTATACCGGATGGAGTCGAGATCACAGTCGATTCTGATAACAGGGTCACGGCAAAAGGACCAAAAGGTGAACTGACTGCACAGATTCCACCACAGATCAAGGTCAGCATTAAGGATGGTGTCGTTACGGCTGAGCGCGATTCCGAAGCAAAGCTGTCCCGGTCAATGCATGGCTTGTCCCGTAGCCTCATCTGGAACATCGTTCAGGGTATTACAGAAGGCTATCAAAAGAAATTGCAGGTGGTTGGCGTCGGATTCAGAAGCGAGTTGAGAGGCAAGAGCCTTCTTCTTAATATTGGATACTCTCATCCGATTCTGTTTACCCCTCCTGACGGTATTGAAATCGGGGTGGATTCAAAAGCCAATGAAATTACGGTCAGCGGCATCGACAAGCAGCTTGTTGGTGTAGTTGCCGCCAAGATACGTGCCTTTAAGAAACCCGAACCGTATAAAGGCAAAGGAATTCGCTATATTGATGAAACGGTTCGCCGGAAAGCTGGAAAAACTGCTGCTTAAACATGAAAGTTGAGATATATTATGTCTAAAGGAAGCAATATAAAACTCGCTCAGAGAAGGCGGCGCCGCAAACATATTCGTAAGAATATTCACGGTACTGCTGAGCGCCCCCGGCTGGTTGTGTTCAGAAGCAACAAGCATATTTATGGCCAATTGGTGGATGATGTCGATTCCAAAACCATAACCTCGACCTCTTCCTTATCGCAAGAGCTCAAAACGGAGGTGGGAAAAGCGGAAAGCAAAGTCGAAACCGCGAAACTCGTCGGTAAACATCTGGCAGATTTGGCCAAAAAGAAGAAAATCAATCGAGTTGTTTTTGATCGTGCCGGATACCAGTACCACGGGCGCATCAAGGCCCTGGCCGATGGAGCCAGAGAAGGTGGTCTTGATTTCTAAGTTCACTGAAAATATGTAAAACGAGGATATTATTTTGGATACACGACAAAAGAAAATCAATCCAAATGAGATAGACCTGACTGAAAGAGTCATTCATGTCAATCGCGTTGCCAAAGTGGTCAAAGGTGGGCGTCGTTTTAGTTTCAATGCGATTGTAGTGGTTGGTGACGGGAATGGACATGTCGGAATTGGGTTAGGCAAAGCCAATGAGGTGACCGATTGTATCTCAAAAGGCACCGAAGCCGCCAAAAAGAACATCATTTATGTCCCTCTGGTCAACGGGAC
>CAZMUU010000317.1:1172-3946 GCA_964569215.1 uncultured Cytophagia bacterium | reverse complement strand
TTTTTGATCCTATGCACGAGTTTACCGATTTGGGCAGATACTCCCAGCGCCACCACGCTGGAAGGGGATTTCAAAGTCGGACCGGCTATTCTGCTCATCGTGATTTTGATAAGCTTTGTTATGATCGGCCTTTTCAATCGCGCTAAAGATACGTCAACCTATTGGGCTGCGGGCCGAAAGATATCTCCGGTGGGTGCAGGTATGGCCATTGCATCGAACTGGATGAGTGCCGCCTCTTTTCTTGGCATGGCGGCGATCATGTATGCTTCCGGTTATCATGGTCTCTCTTATGTCGTCGGCTGGACGGGGGGTTATGTGCTTTTACTTATTCTGATGGCCGGACAAATCAGACGTTATGGTAAATATACAGCCGCCGATTTTATCGGCGATCGATACTATTCCAAAGGCTTGCGCGGATACGGCGCCTCGCTTGCCATTTTTATCTCTTTTTCTTATTGCGTCGGCCAGTTTGCCGGAATCGGTATTATGTTCAAGTGGGTGATGGGGATCGATTATACCTGGGCCGTGATTATCGGTGCCTCGGTTGTGCTGGCCTATACCCTGATCTCCGGTATGCTGGGGGTTACCAAAAATATGCAGGTCCAGTATGTTATTATCATTATTTCATTTATGATTCCATTGTTTATTTTAACCTATAAATTCGGTTATTTCTGGCTCATTCCACAGGTTGGGTACGGCCAGGTCGTAACCGATGCGGTCAATGGCCTGGCACCGGCAAAAGGATTATCAGCGCTTGGCCATGACTTTGCCACCCTGCCGGTCCCGGAATTTGCCATGCCATGGGATCCGGCTACCGGTCAAACCGCTTTTCAGTGGATCGCTATTTGTTTTTCTTTGATGATCGGAACCGCCGGACTGCCGCACGTTATCCAGCGTTTTTACGTCGTTCCCAAAGCCCGCGATGCTCGCTGGTCCGTGGTCTGGGGTCTTTTCTTTATTTGTTTGCTCTATTGGAGCGCGCCGGTTTATTCCGTTTTCGGCAAAATTCTTTCATCGAATCCCGAGGTCGGTGCTCTGGCCAAGGACGCTATCGTCGTCTATACCGCTCAGCTCGGTGCCGTTTTTCCGCTGATTGTCGGTTTACTGGCTGCCGGAGCGATTTCCGCCGCCTTTTCGACCGTTTCCGGCCTGTTGGTTGCCGGCGCATCAGCCTTTTCCCATGATCTCTATTACAGAACCATCAACCCGAACGCAACGGAACGTACACAAATGCTTATGGCGCGTATCGGAACCATTATTATGGCCGCTTCAGTGGCCATTGTCGCTCTTTTAAAGCTGGGGCTGATCGCTCAGCTGGTCGCCATTGCTTTTTCGCTGGCCGGGTGTACCATTTTCCCGCTCTTTCTGCTGGGAATCTGGTGGGGCGGTTCGAATCGAAAAGGCGCCTGGGCAGGCCTCCTGGTCGGATCCGCGGTTGCACTGGTCGCTCTGGTCTATTTTATTGTCGGTAAATACGGCGGTCAGCTGCCCTGGCAGGGACAGATAAATTATTATTTGAATGCCTGGTATTTTGCCTGGCTCGGTGCACCTCTGGCCATTATCGCCAATGTGGTGGTGTCGTTGCTCAGCAAATCAAAAACACCGGATGAAATTCAGGTCTTTTTGGCTGAGAAAGTTCATAATGCCTGATGTTATACATCGGAGGTTCTGAAAACCCTGTACGGAAGGAATCATCGAGTCTGTCTGTCGATAGCCGTCGTCAGCCCGATGTTTGCTGTCGACAGGACAGACTCTTGATTCCACCTCCATAAATATCACGAATCCACTAGATTTGGGAGGAAAAAGTGAAACGAATTATTCCTGTATTAGTTGTGATCACATTATGCGTTGCTGCTGTTTCAAATGGTCAATCTGAAAAACCTGATTTTGGTATCAAGTTCAGCGGTTTTGTCAAGACTGATGTCATGTTCGATACACGACAGACGGTTGCGGCACGCGAAGGACATTTTCTGCTCTATCCTGTCGGACCGCTCGAGGATCCGGATGGAGATGATATCCATGCTAAAGCGAATTTTAACATGCTCGCTATTCAAACGCGTCTCAAGGGTACCATTACCGGCCCGGATGCATTTGGCGCAAAAACCGGCGGCGTTATCGAAGGCGCCTTTTTTGGTCATTCAAACAGCGATGTCAATGGCTTTCGCCTTCGCCATGCCTTTTTTACCATGAAATGGGAAAAAAGTACCCTCCTGATCGGTCAATACTGGCACCCCATGTTCGTTACCGATTGTTTTCCGGGTACGGTTTCTTTTAACACAGGTGCACCGTTTCAACCCTTTTCGCGCAATCCCCAGGTGCGGCTGACCCACTCAACGGGAAACCTGAACCTTATTGCCGCTGCCATGTCTCAGCGCGACTTTACCAGCACCGGACCGCTCGGTGGGAGCTCAATCTATTTGAGAAATGCCGTTGTTCCCAATATGCACCTGCAATTGCAGCTAAAACAGGAAACCGCATTGTTCGGCGTTGGCGCTGACTGGAAGGCGCTGACACCGAGATTAATAACACCGATGGGTTATAAAACCACCGAAACCGTCAGTGGACTCTCTTTTCTGGGATATGCGCGCTTGAATCTGGAAGCACTGACCCTCAAGGTTGAAGGCGTATATGGTCAAAATCTGACCGACCAGCTCATGCTCGGCGGCTATGCCGTTGAATCCGTTGATCAAGAGACCGGCGAGGAGACCTACATGCCCACAAATGTCTATTCCCTGTGGACCGATATTTCAGGGGGCAAGAAAATGGGCTGGGGC
>CAZMUU010000317.1:0-1162 GCA_964569215.1 uncultured Cytophagia bacterium | reverse complement strand
GGGCAGAGGATTCAATATCGATATGATTTATCGCATCGCACCCCGAATCATGTGGAATTCCGGAAAAACCAGGTTCGCACTGGAATGCGAGTATACAGCCGCAAGCTATGGAACGCCGGATAACCAGGGCAAGGTCGAGGATGCTGAATTTGTCAATAACCTGAGAGTATTGTTCGGGGCTTATTACTTTTTTTAAAAATCGATTGTGGGGTTGCGCAGATGGCTATTTCCGAACCAACCACTGCTGCAGCCCCGATTGTCATATAGATTTGTAAGATTTAAGGCTTGATTTTTATCAGAGATGACCAACCCCGGATTCTCTTGGTGAGATGATTTTCCAAAACCGCAGAGAACGCCAGGGTACGCGAAGAAAGGCAGGAAAATGACCGTTTTAAACATTTCGCGGTCCCCGGCTTCTTTGCGGTTTGTTTTATAGAATGTTAACGAACCGGCTTGAATAGTAACTCGGGTTTTGGAAACTCAAATAATTCTTGATTATCGAGTTCAAATAGCTTATTTTGGTCTATAAATAATCTTATTACTCAAATCCATCGAGGTTGTCATGAGATTCTTCCGTTATATATCATTCGTCGAATTATTGAATTATTATAACGGAGTAGATCATGCAACAATTTATAGACATACAGAGCCTTTCCTTTTCCTACGAAGACAATCCCATACCTCTATTTGAGTCGATCTCTTTTCGATTACACGGTGGCTGGACCGGCGTTGTCGGTGCGAATGGCAGTGGTAAAACCACCCTTTTAAAGCTGATATGTGGAATTCTTTCTCCCGTTTCGGGCGCAGTATCCGCGGATTCTTCAGCTTATTGCGAGCAGCGCACGGATGATCCTCCGCCTTTATTGGCTCATTTGATTACCGCAACGGACAAGTATGCCTTTAAACTGAAAAACCGGCTCGGCATTCAGGAGAACTGGTTACAGGATTGGAAGCATCTCAGCCATGGCGAGCGCAAACGATCCCAGATTGGCTGCGTCCTTTACCAACGTCCCGTTGTGCTGGCTCTGGATGAACCCACCAATCACCTGGATCATAGCGGTAAAGAGCTCCTGATTTCGGTTTTGAAATCATTTCGTGGAATCGGCATTTTGGTGAGTCACGACCGCGATGTGCTCGATACCCTGACAAGCCGGACTCTGTT
>CAZMUU010000316.1:0-3971 GCA_964569215.1 uncultured Cytophagia bacterium | reverse complement strand
AATCTGATCTGTCGCAAATTTAACATCATACAAATAGCTCGAGGTAACACCTGTAATCTTGCTCCACGACCCACCGCTGTTTGCAGACCGTATAATCAGCCCGTCATCTCCGACAAGAATACCGGTCGAATTAAAAAACTGAACCGCCTCCAGCCGCGTGCCGCCGGAAATGATTTTAACGGTAAAATCATTGAACCAGTTTTGTCCGCCATCTTCGGTATAAAAAGCTCGCCTTCCTGATTTACCGCAAAGGCATTGAGCTCATCCGGAATAAAAGTATCCGTAAAACCAACGCTGGTGACGCTAAATCGATAGTTGTACCAGTTTACCCCCCCATCCACCGTTTTTAAAACCGTTCCGGAATCACCGACCGCCATGGCGACATTCATATCGAGAGCGGATAGCCCCAAAAGCCTGACAGATTCAGCCTGTTCCTCGCTCCAGGTGTTACCCCCGTCTTCCGTCAAATAGACAATCCCATTTTCACCGACAATCATGCCGTGAGTAGAGGTGCCGAAGGAGATATCGTACAAATCCCGGCCATTGATATTGGGGAGAGAAACAGGACTCCAGCTGTCCCCGTTATCCAGAGATCTAAACGCAGCGCCGTCGAGTCCGACGCATATCCAGGTTGAACCGCTGACATGGTTCAGCGCCCGTAACGACAGCGACGGATCGGGGTAAATCGAACCCGCAATGATATCTTCAAAGCCGATATCCCCCAGGCTTGTGCGTATCATAGTGGCATCATTACCGATAATCATAATCTCGGTTGTGATATCTTTGATCTGAATATCGTACAAATTCATGGTTGGATCGCCCTGGATGGTCACCTGGTTCCAGCTATTTCCGCCATTTCCGGTTTTCAGGACCGTACCCCCATCACCGACAGCGATACCAATGTCCGCGGTCTCGAAATAGACGGAACGAAGATGAACGTTGACGCCGCTTTCCTGCTGAATCCAGTTTTGACCACCATTTGTGGTTCTCATGACGATGCCATCTTCACCAACGACGGTACCGGTTGTGTTGTTGAAAAAATGAACACCAAAGAATTCCTTGGTGGTATCGGTGAATTGCAGGGTCCAGCCAAGTCCACCATCATCGGTTCGGATAATCGTACCCTGTTTGCCGACTGCAAAGGCGAGGTTGGAATCGATCATTTGAATATCATTTATGCCATTTCCATGTGGAGAAGGATTTTGCCAGAACCAACCCTGCTGGGCAAATAGAATATTGAAAAAAAGTAGTAGAATAGATAAAAATCTCACGGCGATTCTCCTCATAAGATTAACTCTCAATTTGATGCAGTCCAGAGAATCATAAAAAACAGTATCCAGACAGTTGCCTTATTATTAAAATAGATTCATGTAACAGAAAATGCGGACGAATAAATCCAAATATCTATATTTTTAACTAAAGCATTGCTACGAGAACATAAATTCGGTATTTTAGTTGGTGGAACATAAACAATGAGGTTGGAATGCGTACCATCGAATTAATAGCCAAAAAAAGAGACGGACGAAAATTATCAAAATCCGAAATTCAATACCTCATTAACGGATATTGTCAGGATTATATTCCCGATTATCAGATGTCGGCGCTGTTGATGGCGATTTATCTTAAGGGCATGGATGCCGAAGAAACCGCCTGTCTCACCAAAGCCATGTTGCTGTCGGGAGAGCGGTTTCGGTTTAAGGAGGTTTCGCCCAAAGTCGATAAACACAGCACCGGCGGGGTCGGAGATAAAATTTCTCTGATCCTGGCGCCGCTTGTGGCGTGCTGCGGTATTGCTGTGCCCATGCTGTCCGGGCGTGGACTGATGCATAGCGGCGGAACGCTGGACAAGCTGGAATCTATTCCAGGTTTCAGCAGCGATCTTACCGCTGAGGCATTTCATCAGCAATTGCATCGTCTCGGCGTTGTAATGGCCGGTCAAACCACACGGCTGGTTCCTGCAGATAAAAAACTCTACGCCCTGCGCGACGCTACGGCCACTGTTGCCTCCATCCCTCTAATTACCGCCTCTATTCTGAGCAAAAAATTGGCTGAAGATATCGATGCCCTGGTATTGGACATTAAATGCGGTACCGGCGCCTTTGTACAAACCCCTGAGAAGGCAAAAAATTTGGCTGCCAGTCTGATATCCACTGCAGAACGCCATCATCTGCCGACAACCGCTTTGATCACCAACATGGATCAACCTCTGGGATATGCAGTCGGTAACTGGCTTGAAGTCAGGGAGGTCATTAATTGTCTGCAAAACAGGGGACCGGCTGATATTATGGAAATCGTATATGCGCTCGCTGCTCATATGCTGGTCATGGCAAAACAAGCAGAGGATACAAGCAGGGCAAAAGAAATTCTGGACAAAAAACTCAGATCGGGTAAAGCCTGGGAAAAGTTCCTCAATATGGTTCAATCTCAAAACGGGGAAACGCGATATCTCAGGGATCCATCTCTCTACGAAACCGCCCGGTACGAAAAAAAACTATATGCCCCGCAACAGGGATTTGTGACTCGAATCGATGCGATGAAAATCGGAATGTCCGTGGTCTATCTCGGCGGTGGCAGAGCGGTCAAAGAGGAAAGCATTAATTACAAAGCGGGAATCCAGCTCAACGTCAAAGTCGGCTCGCAGGTTGAAAAAAATGATTTGATAATGACTCTATACTCCGATGCGCCGATATCGGAAAATATTATCAACACCGTTATGGCTGCTTTTACCATCAAACAAAAGCCTGCAGCGGCGACAACCCTGATTCTGGAAACCATATCTACAAAAAATCTGCTGTAATATCCAAATCAGCAGCAATGGCACGTAAATTTTCCTCCAGCCTCGCATTTAAGGGAATACCGTTACCGGGTACAGACTGCTCATAGTCGAACTCTTTTTCTCCTGCCGTATAGATTCGGTCATGCCCCGGGAGGGTTTCGGATTGACGCATGGAGCGTAAAAGGTCCCCCGCCAGTTTTTTAAACTCATTGATATCGATAAACGCAGAGATATTGACGGCAATAAAAAAATGACCAAGGCGATGGGGAATTTTTTGTTGATTCTCGTCAAATCCGGACAACCCCCAGCCAAATGGTCCGCCGCTAAAAAGCGACGAAAGAATCTCCACCATCATCGCCATTCCATACCCTTTATGGCCGCCAAGCTTCTCCCCCGCACCCCCGAGAGGCAGAAACGAAGCAGCTTTTTGTTTTAACATTTTCAGGAGATCGGAGGGGTCGCTGACAACATTGCCCTTCCCGTCTATAGCCCATCCCGGGGGAATATTTTGATGTTGGCGTTCGAGCACCTCGATTTTGCCGCGTTGCGCTATAGAGGTGGCCATATCGAGAAGAAACGGACACTCTTCATCCGTCGGACAGCCAAAGGCGATTGGGTTGGTCCCCATCATCGGGTTTTTACCAAACGTCGGCGCTATTGAGGGACGCGCATTGGTAACCGCCATACCAGCCATATCTTTTTGAATGGCCATATCGGCATAATATCCGGCAATACCAAAATGTGAACTGTTACGAACAGAAACGGCGGCAATACCTGTATTTTGCGCCTTTTGAATGGCGATCTCCATTGCTCTATATGAAATAACATGTCCCATCCCGTTATTCCCATCCAATAGCGCGGTAGCGGGATATTCTTTAATCGTTTCAATATGGGTTTGCGGCTGAAGGATACCATCGCGTATGCGATCGATGTAGAGTTTCAGGCGGCCGATCCCGTGGGAACGGATACCGCGCAAATCGGAGCGAATAAGTATATCGACGATAATATCAGCATCCGTTTCCGGAACCCCCACAGCCACAAAAGAACTTTTCATAAATTTTTTGATCGACTCGACCGCAACTCGTTTCTCCTTCATTGAGCCTCCGAAAAAACACTATATTTGCTTGTACATTAAAGTATTAGGTTCTTTAACGAATCGAGTGGGTAATTTACAGATAATTTTTGTAAAGGACCT
>CAZMUU010000315.1:3766-4021 GCA_964569215.1 uncultured Cytophagia bacterium | reverse complement strand
TCTGGGTACCCCACGGGATAAGTTCCATAGCCCGTTTGTAGTGTCTTTCATGCTTTGGTGTCATTTTTATCCTCAGCTTTAGTGCAATATGACTCTCTAATAAAAGGTAAGGTAATATTTCAAAAAAGCAAATTATTTCATATTTTGCGCAAGGTCGCTGAAACAAAAGGCTAAATAAAAAAATTGTCCTATAACTTTTATATTCAACAGCCCGCCATGCCCGGCGATAAAAAGAACATTGGCATTGAATAAATA
>CAZMUU010000315.1:0-3756 GCA_964569215.1 uncultured Cytophagia bacterium | reverse complement strand
AAATATCGTGATGATCGGATTAATCTGGAAATTGAATTCTCACATCCATTCGAAGGTTGGATGGCCCATACAGGATCTGAGTGGAAAATTCATAAAGACGAAAGAGTTGAAGAGGAACCCAAAATCATCACTTTTTTGATCAAAACCAGAGATAAAACATCGGAGTAGATAGCCATTATGCCATCAATCGTATAACCATACCATTCAACCGGCTTGGAATATTTTCAAAATGCGGTTTCCGCTTAAATTCGATTCCAGCCGGGAAGATAGAATGAGGTGATGAACAATGTTAAACTCATTTGCGCTTGACAATAAGCTTATGAATAGCTATATTTTTTCAATCTATAATTGAGCTCCAGAGAAACAGAAAGAATACAGATCCTACCCGGAAAAACCGATACAGCCTTTTTAAGGAGGAGGTAAAAATTGGCAGACCTTTTTGACAAATGTATCCATGGAACAGCCGAAAGAGCCCGAAAAGCAGTAAAAGAGGGTTATTACCCATATTTTAAAGCCATTGAATCCGGTGCTGACACTGAAGTGATTATCGACGGAGAAAAAAAGGTGATGATCGGTTCAAATAATTATTTGGGCCTGACACAAGATGAGAGAGTCAAGAAAGCCGCCATTAAGGCCATTGAAGACTTTGGCAGCGGATGCACAGGCTCACGCTTTTTAAATGGAACGCTGGCCTTGCATGAAGAGCTGGAAGTAAAACTGGCAGAGTTTATGCAGGTCGAGGCTGTATTGGTTTTCTCAACCGGTTTCCAGACCAATCAAGGCACAATTTCCACTATCATCGGACGTAACGATATGGTCGTCGGTGACAATGAAAATCATGCCAGCATCGTAGATGGAATCAGGCTAGGATTCGGCAAGGCGTACAAGTATCAGCATAATGATATGCAGGATTTGGATAACATCATCTTCCGAAACAAAAAGGATAACCAGGGCATTCTCATCGTTAGCGACGGCGTTTTCAGCATGGGCGGCGATATAGTTGATCTGCCGGCACTCATCAAGGTTGCCAAGAAGCACAAGGCCAGGGTCATGATCGATGACGCCCATTCGGTTGGTATATTGGGTGATAATGGAAGAGGAACAGCAGAGCATTTCCGAATGGAAGACGATGTCGATTTGGTCATGGGGACCTTTAGCAAATCATTTGCCTCGATTGGCGGATTTATAGCCGGCGATGAAGATATTGTACATTATATAAAACATACTTCAAGAGCGCTTATCTTTTCAGCAAGTCCGCCTCCGGCTGCGGTCGCAACAGTAATCGAAGCGGTGAAAATTTTGCAAAATGAGCCGGAACGCCGGGAAAAATTATGGCAAAATGTTAAAAAAATGAAAAAGGGGTTCCAGGAACTCGGTTTTAACACCGGCAATAGTCAAACGCCCATTATACCGATTATTATTGGAAACGATGACAAGACGTTTTATTTCTGGCGATCTCTTTATGACAATGGCATTTTTGTCAACCCGGTAATCAGCCCGGCCGTTCCGCCCGGAAACTCTCTCCTCAGAACGAGCTATATGGCCACACATACCGATAAAGAACTCGATTTTGTATTGGATGTTTTTGAAAAGGTGGGAAAAAGTATGGGCATTATTTAACAGGCCCGGCAGCACAGAACAAAATAAAAATAACGGAAAAGCAGGGGGCGAACCGCAATAAATAACTATACATTGCTTAATCCAACCAATATAATATCCGGCCGCAACTTTCACAGGTATAAATCAAACTCTCTTCCCGGCCTCGGGTGCCGCGAGAGGTGGGTTGTCTGAGAAAACAGCCGAGACAAATATCATCCTTGACAGGTACCACGCCGCGTTTCAATTTTGCCCGCAATCGTTCATATCGCGCCAATAAGGGTTTGGGAATATCCTGTGCCAGTTTTTCCCTTGCCTTAATCAATTCATCATAGCCGGTCATATTAAAACCCAGCTTTTCCACTTCTTTCGCTTCCTCAATCATTAAATCCAGATCCTGTAACGAAACCAATTTTTCCAGTTCATTTTTTGACATTTTATTCTCCACGGATGATAGATATAAATTCATCGAAAGTGGTCACCTGAGATATACGTTCCCTGTTCATTTTTTGATTCAAAAAAGTCACAAGAGAACCAAGAATTGGTAAATAAATATTTTTTTCGTCGTGAAAAGGGGCAATAACCATGAAAAAAAGATGCACCGGATTGTTATCTATCGAATTAAAATCAATTCCCTTCTCGCTTTTACCGAAAGCGATAACAACATCTGATGCGGCAACCGTCCGACCATGTGGAATCGCCACTCCCTTGCCAATACCCGTACTGCCGAGTGTTTCCCTTTGATGCAGCATATCCAGTATCAATCCGGGATTGCGAATATATTTTTGAGAGGCAATGAGTTCCGATAATTCCTGCAATGATTCCTCTTTGTTGCGTGCTTTCATGTCCGGAATGAAAAGATTCTCATCAAAATAAAAAGCCAATTCACGTGTTTCCATTTCTATTCCTCCTTATATCTTACCTGCTCTGCATACTCTTTGTGACACTGTTCAATAAATTCCTTCAGGGCAGGTGCAATATATAATTGACTGAGATCAAATGTGCCGAGAAAACCGGCCAGCACGCATAATTGCTTGTCCAGTGTATCCCTTTTTTGGATAACGACCAGGTTCTGCTTCTCAATGGTGCAATATCCGCTCTTGAAATCACCCTTTTCAAAACGCACTTGTACGTTTATGGCCCTGGCAATGGTTTCCAATGCCTTTAACAACTCGTCATTGGTCAAATCCTTTACTAGAGCAACTGATTTCTTTTTTGCCGTTTTAGTTTTTCGACTACCCATTTGACATCCTGTGCCTGATCACGTTCGCAAATCAAAATCACATCATTCATATCAACAACAACCAAATGTTTCACGCCTACAAGTGCTATCATGCGGTCAGAAGCCTCTGCATACGTATTCGATACATCCTTGGCGACAATATCCCCCTTAAAAACATTGCCGTTACTGTCCTTTGAAGATATTTTATAAACTTCGTCCCAACTCCCGACATCACTCCAGCCAAAACCCCCTTTAACAACCATGACATTACCGGCCTTTTCCATAATTCCATAGTCAATCGACTCGCTTCTGATTTGGCGGTAAACCCGTTCCAGTACTTTATCATAATTTTTCTTGCCCAGTGCCGTCTTGATCTCCACCAAACCATCGTATAGATTCGGCATGAGCTCTTCAAAATAATTTAAAATCGTTCGAGTGCGCCAAACAAAAATTCCACTGTTCCATAAAAACTCGTCACTGAGATAAAATTTTTGTGCGACCTCCAAATCCGGCTTTTCAGCAAAAGTTTTTACCTTATAGGCCTCGCCAAAATTGGGAACTTTCTTTCCCAACTGGATATACCCATATCCGGTTGCTGGATAGGAAGGTTCGATTCCAATGGTAACCAAAGCATCCGGATGCGCTTCTACCAGTGAGACCGCCTTTTTGCATATATTGATAAAGCGCTTCTCGTGGGTGATGATATGATCAGCAGGCAGCACGATGAGAACAGAATCCGGATCGTGCTGATGAACAATAAGCGAGGCTAAAGCTATACAGGGAGCAGTGTTTTTTCCGAACGGTTCGAGAATAAAGCGACTTTCTGGTAGCGATTTTATCTGTTCGGCCAAGAGGGATTGGTGGTCTTTTGTCCCTACAATCCAGGTTTGATTCTTTGGTATAAATTGCTGCACTCTTTCAAAAGCAGCTTGCAATAG
>CAZMUU010000314.1:3706-4034 GCA_964569215.1 uncultured Cytophagia bacterium | reverse complement strand
GTTTGAAAAAGATAACTATTTTTAAAGTACAGGTCAAATGATCTAATAGGTAATAATGTTAAAATCAATCTTTTTATAGTGATTTTTATCTCTGTGTCCTCTTTTTTTTTGCTCTGTTTAACTCTGAGGTAAAATTTTTTTGTTAACCGGCTTTGATATTTTGGCTCAAAAAATGCAAGTGCCATATATTCAGATTATAAATATGATGCTTTTGATTGTTTTGGAGAGCAATGACATATTATATATTATAAAATTGCGGGTTTCTTAATTTGAAGAAGAGGATTGGATTTGAAGCTCGGAAATCATTTGCGCCGCTACCGCTTTGAAC
>CAZMUU010000314.1:0-3696 GCA_964569215.1 uncultured Cytophagia bacterium | reverse complement strand
GCATTGGCGAATAAAGTCGGGGTTACACGCCTTACCATTTACTCTATTGAAAATCAAAAGTTTGTCCCATCTACACTGTTGGCTTTGAAAATTGCCAAATTTTTTCATTCATCGATCGAAGACATTTTTTATCTGATCGAGGAATAAATTTGTTTTGCGGAGGAGTTTGTGAAAACTTTGAAAATAAGCGTCACCATTACATCCATCCTTGCTGGGTTATTATTTTCAATGCTCTGGACAATGGTTTCGGTTTTTGCTCTTGAAGCGGCTGATTTGTTTAAAAAACCGGACCAGGAACATGCTTTAATTTCCCCAGGAGAAATTAATGTGATTGTCGATTTGCCCAATCTGGTTCCGCAGGCCAAAAAGCTGGAAATGGTTTTACTGCCTGCCGGAGAGTTTATTATGGGACAGGAAGAAGATGAACGCCATTCTGACTCGCACAGCTGGCCGGCGCATCGGGTTTATATTTCCAGACCTCTTTATATCGCCAAATATGAGATCACCCAGGCCCAGTACGAAGCGGTGATGGGTGAAAAGAGCCATCACTCCAAAATTCGCGGTATAGACCATCCGGTTGAAAAGGTGAGCTGGATCGACTGCCGCCGTTTTATCGACAAGTTGAACAAAACAATCAAAGGACTGTATCGCCTGCCGACAGAGGCAGAGTGGGAGTATGCCTGTCGCGCCGGCTCACAAAAAACAGCGGTGTTACCGGCATTGCCCGATAGTGCCGAATCCTATATCTGGTATAAAGAAAACAGCGACGGACAACACCACCCCGTCGGCAGTAAAAAACCCAATGCCTGGGGCCTCTATGATATGCTCGGCAATGTTTCGGAATGGTGCGCGGACCGTTATCAGGATCCTTATGAACGGGACTCCCGGGTGGATCCGCTATTTAGCCGTCCTGACTGGCTTTTCCTGGCATTTTTTACAGACAGGGTAAATCGCGGTGGGTCTTTTTATCTTCCGCTACAACAATGCACCCCCTCTATAAGACACCATGAACAGGCCTTTGATTTTCATTATAGCCTGGGATTTCGCATCGTCATGGAAATACCGGAAGAATAATTCTCAGGAGGGCTTGTGCAACGACTGGCGATTACCCGACAGGTGAGCCGTTCCATCGAACATTGTGAGCTGGAACACCTGCAACGTCGATTCATCGATCTAGGGAAAGCGATCGAGCAGCACAACCGTTATGAAGAGATTCTCAGCGAGGCGGGATTTTGCCTTCTGAGATTGCCGGAACTGCCGCACCTGCCGGACTCTTGTTTTGTCGAAGACACGGCGCTGGTTTTTGATGAGACTGCGATTATTACGCGTCCCGGTGCCCTATCGCGCCGGCCGGAAATAGAGAGTATTACAGAGGTGTTGTCCCCCTATCGACGTCTCTGCTTTATTCAGGCCCCGGCAACCCTGGATGGAGGAGATGTGTTGTCTGTTGGCAAGCGGGTCTATGTCGGATTATCGAACCGGACGAATCGCGATGCCGTCAGCCAATTGCATAAGATTCTCTATCCTTTTGGGTATACGGTTTCCGGTGTTCCTTTTAGCGGTTGTCTGCATTTAAAAACAGCGGTTACTCTGATCGCCGATAAAAAGGTGTTGATCAATCCCGATTGGGTCGACCTCTCGGTTTTTTCCTGTGATCACATAACCGTGGATAAAAGCGAACCCTGCGCCGCCAATGCGCTTTTTCTGGATGAATTTGTTCTATATCCTTCTGCCTATCCGAAAACGCTGAAGAAATTGCGAGATGCCGGTATCAGGGTCAGCACTGTGGAGCTTTCCGAACTGGCCAAAGCCGAAGGCGCGGTGACTTGCTGCAGCCTGATTTTTCAATTTATCGGTGAAACGGAGCGGTAGAGATAGCCTGGAGCCTCTGCAGAAGAAAAGAGATCGGGCCATACGGGGGTGCCCGGGACGGTATCCACATTTTTCGACAAATGAAGATTCTTGCTAAAATTGCTGTTGATTAGGACACGCTTTCTTTATATTGTCAGTAATCGGTGTTTATTTGCTGAAAACATGCAACTATTAAAAACCGACTGCAACGTTCTCAATTTGTAGCTAAATGATTGGAGAATTATGGCACACCACACTTTAAAGCAGGGATACTCTCAGCTGGTGGAACGGCTCAATCGGTTTCCGCAGGGGGCGCCCCCGTCAGAGCGTTTATTTCAAATATTAAAAGTGTTGTTTAACGAAAAAGAAGCTGCGCTGGTGGCGCAGCTCCCGATCAAGCCTTTTACGGTAAACAAAGCGGCGCGAATCTGGAAGCTGGATGAAACAAAAGCGCAGAAAATACTCGATGAACTGGCCGGCCGCGCTCTTCTCGTCGATGTCGATCAGAATGGAGAATCGCGTTACGTTTTACCACCACCGATGGCCGGTTTTTTTGAGTTTTCCCTGATGCGAATCCGAAACGATCTGGATCAAAAAGCGCTGAGCGAGCTCTTTTATCAATATATCACCGAAGAAGATGATTTTATTCGCGCTCTCTTTACCGACGGCGAGACGCAGCTGGGTCGTACCTTTGTTCACGAACCGGCCCTTTCCGATGAGAACGCCCTTCATGTTCTCGATTACGAGCGCGCCGGCGAGGTCATCAAAACCGCCAGTCACCGTGCCATCGGTCTGTGTTACTGCAGGCATAAAATGCAGCATCTGAACAAAGCATGCGATGCACCGCTGGACATCTGTATGACATTTAACGGCTCTGCTGAGTCGCTGAGTAAATACGGCCATGCCCGACTTGTCGATGTGAAAGAAGGTATGGACCTGCTACAGCAGGCCTATGACCACAATCTGGTTCAGTTCGGCGAGAACGTGCGCCGAGATGTCAACTTTATCTGCAACTGTTGCGGCTGTTGCTGTGAAGCCATGATTGCTGCACGGCGCTTTGCCATTTTGAATCCCGTTCACACCACCAACTTTTTACCCGATATCGACGAACATGCATGTACCGGATGCGGTAAATGCGTCGAAATTTGTCCGGTTGAAGCGTTAAGCCTGGTGTCGGCAAACGATCCATCTCATCCCAAACGCAAAATTGCCCGCCTGAATGAAAATTATTGTCTGGGCTGCGCTGTTTGTGTGCGTAATTGCAGCAAAGATGCCATTGTACTGAAGAGTCGTGAAAAACGCGTTATCACGCCGTTGAACGGCGCGCATCGTGCCGTGGTTATGGCCATCGAGCGCGGCAAGCTGCAGCATTTATTGTTCGATAATCGCATTCTCTTCAGCCACCGCGCTCTGGCAGCGGTTTTCGGGGTGATTTTGAAGCTGCCTCCGATCAAACAGGCGCTGGCGAGCAAGCAGATGAAATCGAGATATCTGGAAACAGTCATATCGTGGTATGAAAAGAAAAATGACGATCCAGAGGCGGCTATAGGTAAAAAACAAAATTACCATAGCGCTTGATCATTTTATGCATTAAAGGAGTGCAGCGCCTTTATGGGCTGCAGCAATCGAACCGCCGAGAATCATAAAATTATCTATTCCTGCCCTTGTATTTCTTTGTACATTTTGAATGGCTGACAATAAATAAAAAGCATATGCAGCAGTGCGTCCGCTTGTGCGGTGTTGGGAGGTAAAGTGTTGTTCTGCCACAGTGATCTCCCTTCATTCTTTTATTTCTATGCATATCATTATTCGATCCTGAGCACAACCAGGCCGGTGTGCACGGTT
>CAZMUU010000313.1:0-4049 GCA_964569215.1 uncultured Cytophagia bacterium | reverse complement strand
GGGTGATACCCTGGATACATTTGTTACGGCTGTGATTCAGGCGATGGATAATATTCTCGATCAGCGCAGGAATATCTTCTTTGCGTTCTCTCAGGGGCGGGAGTTGCAGCTTCATAACATTGATACGATAAAAGAGATCCTGGCGAAAGCGATTTTGATCCACCAGGGTTTCCAAGTTGTCGTGTGTTGCAGCGACGATACGGATATCGGCATTTTTGGGTTTGTTGCTCCCCAGGGGGGTGTAGGTTTTTTCCTGCAGGACGCGCAACAGACGTACCTGAAATGCCGGGCTGATGCTGCCAATTTCATCGAGGAAAAGCGTACCGCCCTCAGCCGCAGCCAGGCGGCCCGGCTTGTCATGCGCGGCGCCGGTAAACGCTCCTTTTTTATAACCAAAGAGCTCAGATTCCAGCAGGGAATCCGGAAGGGCTCCGCAATTTACAGCGACAAAATCAGAGTTTTTACGCGGACTGAATTCATGTATCGCTTTCGCCAGTACTTCCTTACCCGTACCTGTTTCTCCCTGAATCAAAACTGTGCTTTCGCTTTCAGCGATTTGCGGCAAAATAGCAAAAATTTCCTGCATTTTTGCATTGTGACTGATCATATCTCCGATTTGATAGCGGCCATCCAGCTCGCGGCGCAACTCTTCGATGATGGTCATGTCGCGAAATGTTTCAACACCACCGATTATGGCGCCCCGTTTATCCCTGAGAAGTGCTGTGGAGACGATTACCGGAATGCGTTCCTGGTCGGCATTGACTATATAGGTGCTTGTGTCGATAAACGGTTTACCCTCCCGCATTGTCCGGCGCAGAGCGCAGTCCGTCTCGCACATGTTCGAACGAAAGACCTCAAAGCATTTTTTACCGATTGCTTCACGGCGCTGAATGCCGGTGATCTTTTCCGCCGCACGATTAAAAAAGGTAATACACCAATCGTGATCGACGGTAAAGACCCCGTCGGAGATACTTTCCAGTATAACTCTTGTAACGTCTTGATCTAACCTTATTTCCATTTCAACCCTTTTGTAATCAGTTCCATTGACATTAAACATAACGCCGGCTTGCTTTTGTTATAAAATAGCAAGAGGGTCGCAAATATGCAACCCTAAATTTTGTTCAGCATTACCAGAAATGATCAGACAAAAGAGATCGATGGATTTTAAGCAGGTGATAAAATTTTATATCGCCTCTATCGCGCCGGCAAGAACAAAGAATGGAAACGCATTCGTTTAAAGGATGGATTTATCAATGGTCGCAAATGAGAATGGCAGCTTTGGCTGGGCCGTCGGTAATCGGGGTACGATTTAATGGTATGTTCCTGTACTTGTGGACGTTGAAACGTCTGGGGTCCGGGTTGTCGATGGGTTTGAACTGGATCAAAGTTATCCCAATCCGTTTAATCAGGAAACCATCATTTCTTTTTATTCTGATAAATTGCGGCATATAGAGCTAAGCATTTATGATGTACAGGGGAATTTGGTGACGGTTTTGTTTGCTGGTGCTTGCCGGGGCAAACACGAGGTCAGATGGAGTGGTCTCGATTTTTCAGGTAAAGCGGTAGCTTCGGGGTTGTATTTTTACAAACTCTCCACTCCTGACGGAACATTGGGAAAAAAGATGATGATCATAAGATAGTATGGCTTGCAAAAAACGTTAGCCGGGACATAAAAATTCCCGGCCCGGCCTGGAATCTTGAAGAAAAAGCCGGTTTAATTGCCGGCTTTTTCGATCAATTGTTCCCAGGCGTAATAGTGGAACGTCTTATCATCCGACATGGTGACAAATAAACCGCCGGGAAATTTTTGTTGAAAACTACAGGCGGTGATTTCCGATCCGTCACTTTCATGGGTTGAGAGTTTGACCACTTTGACCAGTTGATGCTCGTGAGGATTTTCTTCGCTGCCTTCACGCCTGAAGATATGAAATTCATCCGCTTGCTGATCCGAAACCAGAATATATCCTTTTCCGTCACCGCTATCCAGTATGGATATCCCTTCATGATCTTCGGCAAAGCCTTCGGTGGCAAACAGGGCCAATTCACGACCGGCATCTTTATGATCCGGATCTGCATGATACTTTCTTACACCAAGGGTTTCATCTGAATAGTAGACATAACCGAGCTCATCATCAACACAAATGGCTTCGATCTCCTCTTTGCCGCTATACCGTCCAAAGGCTCTGACTTTTTCAGCAACAACAGCTCCTTCACCGTTATCTTTGAGAAGATATTGCCAGAGATAGGTTCCGTCTGTCGGGCCATCTTTTCGCCCAACAATGGCGAAAATCTGTTGATCCGAGGCTCTTTTATAAAGCGCTACCCCCATCGGCGCACGCCGGCTTTGTCCGGCAAATACGCTTATTCCGCCATTATCGATCGCCTGCATTTCCGGGAGTTTGAAAACGCGAAGCTCATTTGTGAGACGCTCGGTGGTAACGGCAATGTCGATGGCCTTTCCGTCGAGCCTAAATCCATATTCAACATCGACATTATTGGGTCGTTGCAAGGGGTAGACGACTTTTTCCTCGATGATTTTTCCTTCAAGATCAAATACATAGAGAGCGCCATCCTGGTCCTTGTCGGTTCCGATGATCAGGCTTTTGCTGGTATCGGCTGCGTTGATCCAGATGGCAGGATCATCGCTATCGTGTTTTACTTTTTCAGTTACGAACAGGGGCTTTATCCGTTCGTGATCAGCCTGTTCTCCTCCGCAGGAAAAAAGCAGTAAAAGAAAAGGTATGAACGTTATAATGCGTAAGAGTTGGTTTTTCATTGGAAACTCCATACAGGTTTTTCAAAAAAACGGCTGGGCAAGTAAATCAGAGTGCCCGTCTGTATTACGGTTCTTTTATGAATTAAAGACTATATCTTACACCCAATCGGCTCCAGGGTTTATAATATTCCATCTGAATAGGTCGTTCTGTATAGCCGCGAAATGCCCGAAGGGGTTCATTGGTGATATTGACCAGTTCGAGAAAGAGATTAAAGCTCGGCGTAATCTGATAGCTTGCTGAAAAATCGATCTGCAAATGTTTGTCGATCCATTCGTCGGAATCCGGTGAATCTTCGCTATCACTGCCAAACTCTGTGATAAATTTATCATGATAATTGAGGCTGAGCTGACCGGAAAAACCTCTTTTTTCATAACTCAAGGCCAGGTTATAGACATGATCCGGCTGTCCCGGGAACTGCGCCTCACGGCCTTCGGGGAGCGTGGCATCCGAACTGGTATAGGTGTAATTGCCGTAAACTCCGATTCCATCGAGCGGGAAGGGTAAAAATTTCAACTGTCTTTGAACGGCAATCTCAACCCCTGAAATGCTTCCTGCCTGTCCGTTACCCGGTTGTTCGGTTTCACCTCCAAATTCATTGTCAAAGGTAAAGGTAAAAATAGGATTTTCGATGCTTTTGTAAAAGGCGCCTACTGAAATAATACCAATGGTAGGATCATAGTGCTCGATCATAACATCGTAATTCATCGATGTGGTTGGTTTAAGGTCGGGATTACCAACTTCCCGGTCCTCATCATCGATAATAATATAGGGAACCATGTCATAAAAATTGGGACGCGCAAGGGCAGTGGTAAAAGCAGCGCGAATATTGGTATTGGGGGTCAGACGATAGCGCGTGTGCACCATCGGAAAGACCTTTGTATAGTCCGTTTCACTGGTGTTCTCGGATATCGTTTCGAGATCGGGGTCATAAGCATAGCCCTCTACATCCACGGCGGTTCTTTCAATGCGAACACCCGGCAAGATCATAAACAATGGATTAATGTTCAATTCAGTCATGATATATGCAGCCATGGTCTGTTCTTTGACGATATAATCCTCTGTATCCGCTTCCAGAACGGTTTCGTATTCCAGAGAGGAACGATTGTTGTCGATAAAATCATTGACTTCATCCGGTTCGGTGGCATTGATGGGGAAGGGATAGTTGCCGGGCACATATCCTTCATTGCTGAAACGGCTGCCGATATCTCTGCCCAGGATGATCTCTGCTGCTCCATCCGCCAACTCGGCCTCTGCTTCGATAACGTCCTGATC
>CAZMUU010000312.1:0-4092 GCA_964569215.1 uncultured Cytophagia bacterium | reverse complement strand
AAAATGCCGCCATTTGTCAGGCTGAGGAATTCGATTGAACGATGAATTCTATTAATTAGCCTGTATCGCATCGACCGGATCAAACAGAGAACAGTATATGATTTATCCCGATCATAAAAAATGGGCTGATTTTATTTTCAAACCATATCTCTATCGGCTCTTTAAACATCATTTTCATTCCATCATCTTACTCGATGAGCAGCCGGTCGTCGATGAACAACTGCCGGTTTTGTTGTTGCCCAACCACAGCAGCTGGTGGGACGGATTTTTCGTCTATCTTGTCAATGAAAAATTTCTTCATCGCCGTCCCTATTTGATGATGCTTGAGGAACAATTGTCACAAAACCGGTTTTTCCGGCATGTGGGAGCTTATTCCATAAATCCCGCTTCTTCGGCGGAGATGAAAAGGTCGCTGCGGTTCACTCTGGACCTCTTTCAACCGAAAGATGCCGGCCGCCTGATTTGCATCTTTCCCCAGGGTGAACTGCAGGCATGGCATAAGAGACCGATCGAGTTCAGACGGGGGATCGAATTTTTGCTCAAGCGCATTCCTTTGCCGGTACAAGTTTTACTGTTGGGGATTCGAATCGAATTTTTAAATGAACAGTATCCGCAGGTCTTTTTTCAATTTTCACCGCTTCAATGGGTCGACTCTTTCGGGGCGTTTTCTGTAAAGCATCTGGCAGTCTCAATGAATGATCTTCTGAATGATCTGCAACAACGCATTGCTGAACAGGAAAAGGGACCCCTGATCTTTCGCGGACGACGATCCATAAATGAGCGCATGCAAATTTTTTCAGGAAAGGGCTGATAAAAATGATCATTCTTTTCTATATCGCCCTCTGTTTTCTCCTGATGGTTATGGTGATTACTCTGGTCAATGCCATAAGCGCTCCGCTGTTAAAAAATGGTCCGGCTCCCGTCGGTGCTCCTTTTGTGTCCCTGCTGGTGCCGGCGCGCAATGAAGAAAAGGCCATTAACAGATGTCTGACCGCTCTGCAAAATCAGGATTATCTCAATATTGAGATTCTGGTTCTGGATGACGATTCAGCCGATGGCACAGCTGAGATCATTCGGCAAAAGAACAGAGAGGATGAACGCATAAAACTTTATTCAGGCAAACCGTTGCCGCCGGGCTGGACCGGTAAAAACTGGGCCTGCCGGCAACTGGCTCTTCAGGCTAAAGGCGAATTTTTGATCTTTACCGACGCCGATAACTGGCACCATCCCAAGGCGGTTTCTGCCACGGTAGGCTGGATGCAAAAACTCGATCTCGCTCTCTTTTCCGCCTTTCCCCGGCAAATTACCAAAACCCTGGCGGAAAAATTGATTGTTCCCTCCATATATATGAGTGTATACTGTTACCTGCCTTTGTGGCTGACCTATTATTTGCCGTTTCCCTCTCTGGCCGCGGCAAATGGCCAATGGATAGCTTTTCGCAAAAAGGCGTATGATGAAATCGGGGGTCATAAAGCGGTTCGAGATCACGCCGTTGAGGATACAGCGCTTAGCCGCCTGATAAAAAAATCCGGTTTTAAAATTCTGACAGCGTCCGGAAAAAACAGAGTCTTTGGACGCATGTACGGCAGCTGGCAAGAGGTGTGGGAGGGATTCTCCAAAAACGCCTTTGGTCTGATGGAGTTTAAAACCATTCCATTTGTCACTCTGTTAGTCCTTATGGCTGTCGGATTTGTCTATCCCTATTTTCTTCTTTTCCATTCGGTTTATGCTCTCCCGGCTGTTGCGATAAATATATTGATTCGGTTGGTACTGGCCCTCAAATATCGCGATCCTTTACTCACCGTTTTATTGCATCCGCTTGCTGTTCTGCTCACTATTGCCCTGGGCATTTATTCCATGTATCGCTATTTTAAAGGGGATATCCGGTGGAAAGGCCGTACCATTTCCCTGCGCCAAATACAATCCAGAGAGTAAACGATGACGGTGACCCTGAAGCACAAATTGATTCCGATTTATCTTCTTTTTATTGCCGGCGGCATCTGGCATCTGCTCGGCTGGTTTCAGAGCTGGATGCGTCTGCTCGCTGCTCCCCTGATGATTGCCGTTGCCCTGGTTATGATCCATGAGGCCATGGTTTCGTGCAAATCCGCGCGCCGGCGCTTTTTGGCTTGGAGTTTTTTAACCTTTTGTGCCGGCTGGGGAATCGAATATATGGGGATACGCTTCGGCTGGCCGTTTGGGGAATACCAGTACTCGTCGATTCTGCAACCCCAATTGCTCGGTGTACCCGTTGCCATAGGGTTTGCCTGGGTCTCTATCTATCTGGCTTCCTATTCGCTTGTCCGCTTTCTTTTTGAAAAAAGGTTTAATTTCCGATTTCAATGGATAGTATTTAGCCTGTTGGCGTCTCTGGCTATGGTGATTTTCGATGCGGTTATGGAACCCGCTGCTGTACATCTGAATTATTGGACCTGGCAGGCTCCCCTTGTCCCTTTGAGCAACTATATTGCCTGGTTTTGCATGGGATTTGTGATTTCGCTGTTGTGGCGACTGCTTGCACTCGAACGCTGTAACTGCCCTCTGTTCGTGCATGTTTATGCCGTACAGATGCTCTATTTTGTCCTCGTCCTGCTGGACAGGGTGGTCCCCTGATTTCAGACAATCAGTTTATAGGCACTTATCTGGGAAACGACCGTTTTGTCAGTTGATCTTCTCCCGGCACCAGATTCTGCAGGTGCTTTTTTCTGATCGATTCAATCTTATCGAGAATTTTTGCGTGATTTGCAGCGATATTGAATTTTTCACCCGGATCTTCGCCCAGGTCGTATAATAACGGCGGATCGTGATGGAGTTGCGGATGCGGACCACCGTAACAATCCTGTGTGATGTAATGCGCTTTGTAACGACCGTGACGAACGGCATAGAGCTGTCTGCCACGATAATAGTACATGGTCTGCCGGGGACTCGATGCATTACCGAACAAAACCGGCGAAAGATCATAACCGTCCAGGATTTTGTCTTCAGGAGTCTTGACACCGGCGAGAGCACAGATTGTGGGCAAGAGATCCAGTGTTGAACCCATGTCCTGGACGAGACCCGGGTCTACACCACCCGGCCACCAGAATATCGTCGGTTCGCGCATGCCCCCTTCAAACGTGGTGCCTTTGCCGTTGCGAAGCAGACCCGCAGAACCGCCATGCTGATTGAACCAGAGCCAGGGACCGTTGTCCGACGTAAAGACGACCAGGGTATTTTCAGCCAGTCTTTCTTTTTTTAGTGTTTGCAGAATTTGCCCAACGCTCCAGTCCAGCTCCTCGATAACATCTCCGTAACGCCCGCGCAGGCTGTGGTCGGTAAATTTTTTGGATCTAAACAGCGGGACATGGGGCATGCTATGGGCCAGGTAAAGAAAAAAGGGATTTTTTTTGTTGTTTTTAATAAACGAAATCGCTTCTTCCGTATAGCGCCTGGTGAGTTTGGTTTGGTCCGGTACTTTTTCGATCACCTCTTCGTCGCGCATCAGTGGTACCTGAAACAACTCGCTTTCGGGATTGATGCAGGTTTCATAATATGGCTTGCCCGCAATCAGGTCCATGTCGTTGCTATAGGGGATGCCGAAATAAGTGTCAAAGCCGTGTTTTGTCGGGAGAAAAGGAGGAAGGTGACCGAGATGCCATTTGCCGACACAAGCGGTATTATAGCCCGCCGGCTTGAGTGCTTCGGCGATGGTGACTTCGCTCTGCGGCAATCCGCTGAGCGAGTCGGGAAAGAGAACACGGCTCTCATCGCTGCACATACCGCTGCGAATCGGCAGCCGCCCGGTAAGCAAAGCCGCCCGGCTGGGCGTACAGACGGAAGCACCGGCATAAAAATGCGTCCATTTTTGTCCATCCTGCGCCATCCGGTCCAGATTGGGCGTATGGATGGTTGGGTGTCCAAACGCGCTCAAGTCTCCGTATCCCAAATCATCGCAAAAGATAATAATGATATTCGGACGGTTGGCTGAACGCCTTGAACAGGCAAATCCACCACTCAGAGAAGCGGCTGCAGACATGGAAAGTGTCTGTATGAATCGGCGTCGATTGTAATCAGACATGATCTCCCTTCCATTGGATTGACAACTTTATTATT
>CAZMUU010000311.1:1468-4107 GCA_964569215.1 uncultured Cytophagia bacterium | reverse complement strand
TTTATTTATATTCGCGGCGAATATCACATGTCGATCGCAAGAATCAATCGTTCCATCGAGCAAGCCAGAGAAAAAGGACTGCTGGGCGAAAAAATCTTCGACACCGATTTTAGTTTTGATATTGAAGTCAGGGAAGGAGCCGGTGCCTATATTTGCGGTGAAGAGACAGCTCTGATCGAATCCATCGAAGGCAAACGCGGTGAACCCAGAGATAAACCTCCTTTTCCACCTTCAGAAGGACTTTGGGGTAAACCGACTATTGTGAATAATGTCGAAACCCTGGCCAATATCCCACAAATCATTCTAAACGGCCCTGAATGGTTGAAGAAACTGGGAACAGAAGCGAGTCCGGGCACCAAGGTCTTTACCTTGGTCGGCAATATCAACAATCCCGGTTTGATCGAAGTACCCATGGGCATTACCTTGCGGGAAATCATCTATGATATCGGAGAGGGAATTCCGCAGGGAAACGGTTTCCTCCTTGCCCAGCTGGGTGGTACCACGGGCGGTATTTTGACTGCAGAACAACTCGATTTGCCTCTGGATACCGATAATCTGCGAAAAATCGGGGCCGGTCTTGGTTCCGGAGCACTCCTGGTCGTTGATGATACGCAAAATGTTGTAGAGGTTGTGCAAAATTTTGTCGAATTTTTCAATCACGAATCATGTGGAAAATGTACCCTTTGCCGCGAAGGTACCGGCCGGTTGTATGAATTACTTGATAAACTCATTTCAGGACAGGGCACCCTCAAAGATATCGATCTTATTGAGCGGTTGGCCAAAACCATGATGACCGGTGCCTTCTGTGGGTTGGGGCAGGCTGCTCCCGTACCCATCCTCGGATGTCTCAAGTATTTTCGGCAAGCGTTTGAAAAGATGGTGAATACGGAACAAAAATCAGTATCTGCGGTAGCATAATTGGAATTGAATACTAATATCTGGAGGAATATAAATTGTCTCATATAAATCTAACCATAGACGGAATTCCCGTTTCAGTGCCTCAAGGTACGACAGTACTCCAGGCTGCTGAAAAAGTGAAAATTAAAATTCCACGCCTCTGTTATCACCCGGATTTGCCACCGGTGTCTGCCTGTCGCCTGTGTGTGGTTGAAATAAAAGGCGACAGACTTTTGCGCACCGCCTGCTCCTGGAAATGTCAGGATGGAATGGAAGTGTCGACACGTACACCTCAGGTGCGTGATGCCAGAAAAATGGCTCTCGAGTTGTTGCTGTCGCGACATCCCATGCTCTGTACCGAATGCGTTCGTAACGGCTCATGTGAACTTCAGGAGGTTGCAAATCAGTTTGGTATAAGAGAAATCAGTTTTAACTATAACGAGCGCAAAGGTGATAAGGACTATTCCAGCGCTGCTATCGTCCGCGATCCTTCAAAATGTATCCTTTGTCGCCGTTGTGTTCAGACTTGTGAGTTGGTGCAGAGTGTAAGCGCGATCGGTATGGAAGGACGCGGTTACGATGTTTGGGTCGATACCCCATTTAATGAAGGGTTGAATGATATTGCCTGTGTTGCCTGCGGCCAGTGTATCGATCGCTGCCCGGTCGGCGCATTGTACGAGAATAGTCATATCAATCAGGTTTGGGCAGCTCTGGATGACCCCAAAAAGCACGTTATCGTTCAGACTGCACCGGCTGTTCGCGTGGCGATCGGAGAAGAGTTCGGAATGCCCCCGGGTGGATTGGTCACCAATCAAATGGTAGCAGCTCTGCGAAGAATAGGATTCGATAAGGTTTTTGATACTGATTTCACTGCTGATTTGACGATTATGGAAGAAGGGCATGAATTACTCGGACGAATTAAGCAAGGCGGTACGTTACCGCTGTTAACCTCCTGTAGTCCAGGCTGGGTCAATTTTATCGAGCACTTTTATCCGTCATTATTACCTCACGTCAGCAGCTGCAAGTCTCCGCAACAGATGTTTGGAGCCCTGGCAAAAACCTATTACGCAGAAAAAGAAGGTATTCCTCCGGAGGATATTTATGTGGTCTCCATTATGCCCTGTACCGCAAAAAAATATGAATCCGGTCGATCCGAAATGAGCTCAAGCGGATATCAGGATGTCGATGCCGTTCTCACCACCCGTGAAGCCGCAGTGATGATGAAACAGGTCGGTATCGAACTGCCACAGCTTGATGATGACGAATACGATGAACCACTCGGTATTTCCACCGGTGCCGGTGTTATTTTTGGCGCCACGGGCGGTGTCATGGAAGCAGCACTCCGTACTGTATATGAAGTGGTTACGGAAAAGAAACTGGAAAATGTGGATATTAAAGCGGTGCGCGGAATGCAGGGTATCCGTGAAGCCGAAATCGATCTCAACGGTACCAAAGTCAAAGCTGCTGTCGCGCATGGTCTTGCCAATGCAAGACAGCTCATGGATAAAATCGTAAACGGTGAAGCGGATTATCATTTTATTGAGATCATGGCCTGTCCGGGAGGATGTCTCGGAGGAGGCGGTCAACCAATACCGACTTCGAAAGAAATCCGTATAAAACGTGCTGAGGCCATATATAAAGCCGATAAAGGGCTTCCCATGCGCAAATCACATGAAAATCCGGCGGTTCTGCAGCTTTATAAAGAGTTCCTCGGCGAGCCCAATAGTCACAAAGCACATGAA
>CAZMUU010000311.1:0-1458 GCA_964569215.1 uncultured Cytophagia bacterium | reverse complement strand
AAACATAAAGTTGCATGAGTTTAAAAAAGAGACCGGCAAGAAGAGTTGCCGGTCTCTTTTTATATACTCACCTCACCGTGCATGTGCTGCCCGCTTTATCTTCGTTATAAAAATACCTTGCATGTGGAATTCTTGTATTATAAGTTTGAATTTTATATATTATTATCAAACTGGTATCTATCCTATTACAGGACAGGGATATGCCGACGCCCATAGATTCTTCAGTGATTATAACCATTAATCCCGGATCAACATCGACCAAGGTGGCCATCTTTAAAGGGACTCAGTTGCAACGTCAGGAAAAGCTGGCCCATGAGGTGGAGAGGCTAAAATCCTTCAAAAAGCTCTGGGATCAATTTGATTTTCGGCTAGAGGCGATTGAAAACTTTTTGAATCAACAGAATTTTTCCGGGACCTCTGTAGCCGGTGTTGTGGGGCGGGGCGGTTTGTTTAAACCGGTCAGACGCGGTACCTATAAAGTCAATGAGACCATGCTGGCAGATGCCCGGCACGGCGTGCAGGGAACCCATATATCCAATATGGGGTGTGCCCTGGCTCAAAAAATCGCAGACAAATACGGCTGCGACGCCTATGTTGTTGACCCTGTCTCTGTTGATGAATTTGAAGATATTGCCCGCATTTCCGGCCATCCTGCTATACAACGTCGCTCGCTTAGTCATGCGTTGAATCTGAGAGCCGCTACTTATTGGGCTGCTGAGCAATGGAACATTGATCCGGTTGCTCATAATTTTATTGTTGCGCATATGGGTGGCGGTATATCGATCGCCGCGATTCAAAACGATAGAATTGTAGATGTCAACGATGCGTCCAGTGATGGTCCGTTTTCTCCGGAACGAACCGGCGGCCTTCCCCTTATGCAATTCATTGATTTGATTTTTTCTCGTCATTATCCACAAGAAAAAATCAAACGCCTGGTGATGGGAGAGGGCGGAGTTGCCGCCTATTTGGGTACAAATGATGTACAAAAGGTCTCTGAAATGGTTCAGCGAGACGAATCTTTGGCAAAAGTCATCTTCAGCGCCATGGCCTACCAAATTGCCAAAGAGATCGGATGCATGTCCACTGTGCTTTGCGGTGATGTTCGGGGCATCGTTCTTACCGGTGGACTGGCAAACAGCCAATCCCTGATGGAACAGGTCATCGCTCGTGTTAAGTTTATCGCCCCGGTTCTTGTTTTGGCCGGAGAACTGGAGATGGAAGCCATGGCGCATGGTCTCTACCGGGTTCTCAACAACCGGGAAAACCTAAAAGAATACTAGTCCTCAAGTTGGAATAAAAAGTCATGGGATCAAGTGAATATCGTACAATAATCAATTTGACTCTCCAGTTTATCTTTATTCTATGCATTGTCTTTCTCCTTATCGTGCCGCTTACACAGAACGTTAAATCAAACTGAGGAGAGTATAGCAACCGCCGAGCGGGTGAGAGGGAGGATGG
>CAZMUU010000310.1:0-4110 GCA_964569215.1 uncultured Cytophagia bacterium | reverse complement strand
CTTTTTCATCGAAACCACCCTGCTCTCTCTTGGCCTGCTCGCCTATCAGGGGGAGATACACCACAAATGGCGGCTAGCAGAAGATGAAAATCTTTCCTGGAAAAATCTGTTCACCAACCGTAATTCCTATTTGGTTCATTTTGCCGGATCAGGGGGATTGTATTGGGCCTTTTATAAAAATACGCATGTCGATGAACAAGCCCTGCTCTATACGCTTTTATGCGTATGGGTATGGGAATTTAAGGATGGCTATCTTCACTGGGAAGATGTCGGCTTTATCGGCGGAGACGGTTTTTCCTGGAATGACGGCGGTTCAGGTAGCATTGCCACCCTCGCGAGTTATTTTACCAGCAAATGGATTTTTCCATGGCTGGACAGGACTATTTTTGAAAAAATAAATCTCAGCTCACCTCTATCCGGTTTTAAAACAGAGTGGTCGCTTTTACCCACCGGCACAGGCGTTGAGCTTAATCTTACCCTGCAACACCTCAATCCCAGACATTAAGGCCAAAACCTCGATGGGAATACAAAAGGGGCAACAGGAGATGATGTGCCCAGTGAAGCGTAAAAGGCGAACACTTGAATCTTGCAATGAATACAAAACCGTATCTTGCCTGATTTTATACCATCGTCACGGATGGGCCCGGGGTTAATCAGCTCGATTCGTATGACAAGTCAGTAACCACCGATACGCGATGTCATGAGGTATAGCCCTGAATTTTCCCCACGCTTGCCAATTCTGACGCAAAAGACCGAGATCTCTGGATACCGTGGCAAGATCGCGGTAATGTATCCATTTAAAACCTGCAATATCCTCTGTTTCATCTTCCGGTCGTGGATTTTCGTCAGTGGATTTGATGTAAAAAAGAAAAGAAGCAAAAGGAACCACTTTTTGTACATTCTGCTTTTTGAATTGATACAAAATCGCGCCCATTGGTTGGACGCGATCAGCTATAAAGCCTGTTTCCTCTGTCAATTCACGTCCGGCTGCGGAGAGAATAGATTCATCATAATGTATACCGCCGCTTAGCAGCCGCCAGGTTCCACTCGGGTAGAAAGATTTTGTATGCAAAAGAATCCGTTCATTGTGTTCGACAACCAGTACAGCCTCTCCCCGCTTCCTTCGGCTGCTCAAGACGGAATGAATCCAGTCGGAAAAACGCGGTTCCTTCCAGTGATGATCAACCGAACGAAAAATAAAATGATTGCTTTGCGCTTTTAGATCCAAAAGTTCCTGAGGATCGATAATAGTATGAAAAACCGGAGCCAGGGTGGTCAAAATATCAACCTAATTTTAATATTTTCTGAACCGTGCTGCCGATATCAGCCGGACTGGCGGAGACATGAACTCCGCACGATTTTAGTGTATCGATTTTTTCCGTTGCTGTCCCCCTACCGCCGGAAATAATGGCACCCGCATGCCCCATTCTGCGCCCCGGAGGGGCAGTCTGGCCGGCAATAAAGGCAACAACCGGTTTTGACATCTCATCGCGAACAAAGGTTGCGGCCTCTTCTTCAGCCGTCCCCCCAATCTCACCAATCATGACAACAGCACGGGTGTCTTTGTCGACGTCGAAATGTCTCAGGACATCCGTAAAACGAGTTCCGATGATCGGATCCCCGCCGATACCGATACAGGTGCTCTGGCCGATACCCAATTCAGTGAGCTGATGAACCGCTTCATATGTAAGCGTACCGCTGCGTGACACAACCCCCACAGGACCAGGTGTATGAATAAATCCGGGCATAATGCCTATTTTGCATTTTCCCGGAGATATAATACCAGGGCAATTGGGCCCAATAAGCGTAACGTTATTGTCTTTAACGGCCTGATAGACTGCCAGCATATCCATTGCCGGTATGCCTTCCGTTATACAAACCACGAGTTTGAGGCCCGCATCAATAGCTTCCAGAATCGCATCTGATGCAAACTGACTGGGAACAAAGATGACGGAAGCATCTGCCGTCGACGCTAGAGTCGCCTGTTGTACGGTATTAAAAACAGGAATATCCCCATCAAAGGTTTCTCCGCCTTTACCCGGAGTAACGCCGGCGACAATTTTTGTTCCGTACGCCAGCATTTCCCGAGCATGGAATGACCCCTCGCTTCCGGTAATGCCTTGTACGATAACCCGGGTCGTGTTGTCAACAAGAATACTCACCTTGATTCTCCAATAAAATAATTCTTTCGTTTACGCTACTGCCGCGACCACTTTTTTTGCTGCGTCTTTCAAATCCTTTGCAACACTGAACGTTAATTCCGAGTTTTGCAACATATCTGCTGCTTCTTCTGCATTTGTACCGGCGAGGCGAATAACAACCGGTATACCGACACCGATATTTCGGGCGGCTTCAATAACCCCTCTGGCAACGCGGTCACAGCGAACAATGCCGCCGAAAATATTGATTAAAATTGCTTTGACATTTTTATCGGATAAAATGATTTTCAATCCGCTTTCAACGGTTTCAGCAGAGGCGCCACCACCGACATCGAGAAAGTTTGCCGGGTTTGCCCCGGCAAGCTTGATGATATCCATCGTCGCCATTGCCAAACCGGCGCCATTGACCATACAACCCACAGAGCCATCCAGCTTGATATAGTTTAACATATCTTTGGAAGCTTCGACTTCAAGCGGATCTTCTTCATCAAAATCTCGCAGCTTTAATAAATCCGCATGGCGAAAAAGAGCATTGTCATCCAGATTTATTTTTAAATCAAGGGCAAGCAACTGGCCTTCCCGGGTCATAATCATCGGATTGACCTCAAGCAGAGTGCAATCAAAAGTCGTATAAGCCTTGAATAGAGCGAGAAAAAAATTAACAGCTGTTCTGATTTCCTTTCCCTTCAGGCCAAGGCCAAATGCCAACCGCCGGGCCTGAAAAGGTTGCAAGCCTATTACCCGGTCGATGCGTTCGCGCAAGATTTTTTCCGGATGGGTTTCCGCTACCTTTTCGATTTCAACACCGCCCTCTGTGCTCACCATAAAGATCAACTGGCTGCTTGAGCGGTCCAGTATAATACCGGCGTAAAACTCTTTGGCAATATTTACAGCCTCGGTGACCAGTATGCGTCTTACCACCTTGCCCTCTTTGCCGGTTTGAGGCGTCACCAGTTTCATACCGAACATTTCCCTGGATATCGTTTCAGCCTCTTCCGGACTGGAAGCAAAGCGAACCCCGCCGGCTATACCTCTACCTCCTGCATGTACCTGAGCCTTTAATACGTATTTCTCGCTAATGAGATCTTTTGCAATGGTATAGACTTGCTCGGGGGTAAATGCGACTTTTCCCGCTTCGACAGGCACGCCCAAAGTCGACAATAAATGCTTTGCCTGGTATTCGTGAATTTTCATCAGACCTCCCAAATAGCAGCTGTATTATATCCAGGAAAAGTAAAAAAGATCAATCCAAAAGTCAAGTAAAACCATGGTCACAAATTTAATCTTTTTTAAAATAGAAAAGTTTTGTACATTAACTCTGTTTTATTCGCAAAAACAAAGGAATGCCCTGTTTTGGATCGTCTTAAATTGGAAAAACTCTATCTCGATACGTTTGCCGAAGCTGCCGATCAAATCGAACCGATCAAGGGAGGAGGTTCAGACAGACGGGTCTATCGCATTAAAACCTGGGATCGTTCCATTATCGGTATTGTAGGTGAACACCGGGCTGAAAATGAGGCTTTTATTCATTTTTCGCATCATTTTAGAAAAAAAGGACTTCCCGTACCTGAAATATATGCCGCCAATCTGAGCGAAGGGGTTTATCTGGAAGAAGATCTGGGCTATTACACCCTGATCGATACGATCTCAAAAATCCGAAAAACCGAAGGATTTTCTGAAAAGATTGTCTCGCTATATAAAAAAGTAATCGAATGGTTACCCCGTTTCCAAATATTTGCAGGAAATACCATCGACTATTCCTACTGCTACCAACACGCAGCCTTTGACCGGGATTCCATGCAGTGGGATTTGCAGTATTTTCGCTACCGGTTTCTGGAGGTCTTTTATGATAAAGGGTTCGATCGCCAACTGCTGCAAAAAGATTTCAATACGCTGGTGCAATTTCTGCTGCAAGAAAAGAGAGATTATTTCCTATATCGCGACTTTCAAT
>CAZMUU010000309.1:0-4120 GCA_964569215.1 uncultured Cytophagia bacterium | reverse complement strand
CGCATTTTACAAATTCAATCGATATTGGTGAAAAAAGTCTCAAGATCGTCGGCAGGAATCGGGCCTATATTCCCATCAGCAACAAAACCGATATTCCCTTCAAGCTGGTTCTGGATCACAAGATAAACGAACTCGCCTGTCCACTGGAGATCGAGCTCGCCGCCAATCGTACCACGATGCTGTCGATTCGGCCGGCATCGAATGATCTTTCGGGCAAAAAGTGGATACGCATCCCGTATACGGTTGAGAACCTGTTGGTCAAACCGGATACGGGATTGTCGACGGAATTTAAAATCGAAATCGAATTTTTTCCGGCGAACGACTGAAATTTAAAGCAAGTTGATTTCGCCATCCTCAACCAACCTGATCAGGTAGCGGATGCGCTCGTGCAGATGGCGGATCTCGTTTTTCGTCAGGCCGAATTGTACAGTATCTCCCTCAATCCTGACGCCGCGATAGGGATCAATAACCGCTGTCGGGGCAACCGGCCTGCCATCGCCGCTGCCGAGATCAAATTGAGCACAAACCGCCAGTTGATCTTCAAGATTCTGCAGCGTGATCTCTTGCAGCCGTTCAAAGGTTTTGCGCGGCAGGTGTTTCAGCCGCAAATCACGCCATCTGGACCCTCTTCTGCTTTCCGGAGCATCAAAACTGATGCCATTATCAACCGCATAAACGTGCGGCGAAAGCGAATCGGTTGAAACAACGACGTTGCCGATGTTGCCGTCGTTGTGATGAATAATATAGGTAAACGCATTCAGATTGCCCCAGTGATAAGCATAAAGCGAATCTCTGCGCAGTCGGGTTTCATCATAAACATTTTTATCGCTTATTTCAGGCAACCAGTATTGCAGGGTGCAAAAAATCAACGGGTAACCTTCAAAGGTCGGTCGTGCATTTGGATTGACAGCGTTGAACTGTTGCATCGTAAATGCCCGAATCGCCGTCGGCGGCACGACATAATCACTGCTGTCGAGAAACATCTTTTGCAGGATATAAGCCGCCAGTTCGAGCCGCGGCTCATTGTTGTATGCCTTGCCGCCCTCGGCAGCGGGTTTGATCTTTGCTCTGAAGAAAAAATCAGAGTTTTCAGCCAGCAGTGCTGTCCTGGCATCATCCTCTTTATACCGTATCGGCCGGGGAGTCAGAATACGCAAGGAATCTTTATAAAACATGCTCTCGATCATTTGCACGGGATATTCAAAATCACCCGCCACAACCGGATTTTTAATAAATATTAAACCTAAAATCAACAGCGTAAACAGCCTATTCCGTTTCATCTCAATCTCTACCTTTCACTGCATTTATCTCCTTTACATCCACGTAGCTGGTGTTTACGCATAATAAACAAAATGAACAACGGATTTATTCACCGGTTTCACGCCATGATTTACGTATATAAATTTTACCGCTGGTTGAGCGCCGGGATGCGGGCAACTCCATAGAGGGGCCGGTGATATCGACCCTGATATAAAACGGTTTTGAGTCCTCATCAATAATAACGTTGGGAACCTTGATCCAATAATCGACGTAACGGCCGAAACGGCTCAGTCTGCCGTCCATGTCATCGCTGTCGACAAGCGCGGAATTCTCTTTTGATCCGCTGTAAAGAGAAACCGCATCGATATCGACACCGGATTTGCCCTCTTCAAAACGAACGATTACATCATAGTTACCACTTTCCGCAATAAATTCACTGGCGTCGCACCAGACCGAGAGCGAAGAACGGTTTTTAAAATCAGCACTCGTCCATTCGCCGATCTGACCGGAACGGTATTCCGGATAGGGGTCTTCGATACCAAATTTGGCCGCCCGTTGACGACACATTTCTGAAAGATGAGCACCAAAATCGACGGTGTCGCGAAACCGGTAGTGCATCTCCTCACGTGACACCGGGTGCTTTAACATGCCCCATTTATGGATAGCACGGGTGGCATATTCCACCGCCAGGTCCATTTGATTCAACGCGGTAATGCAAAGTGTACAATCCGGAACCGTCATCGCAATTTTGTAGGTTAACAGTGAATTTAAAATCTGCAACGTATGAAAAACAGAAGCGGATTCGCGTATCATTTCGAGATTTCCGATCTGCTCCGCCATGGAAAGGGCTTTATCTGCGTTTTCCATGCTGTGACGAAACGCCTCACGTGTGGGAAACTCTTCATAAAGACGTTTACCAAAACCGATGAGCTGCAGTGAATCGAGCACATTGCCGGAATGTATAACGCCATCGATAAAAATAGTGTTGCCGGCATTGAAAACCAGCCCTTCCACCGAACGACTTCCGGCGAGTTTCCAGCCGACCTGGCCGATCACATCGGCCCAGGCGCCATATTCATGAGGTGGCTCGATGTCGTTCTGTACTGCATAGGCAAAACCGAATTCATAGGGCAGGCGTCCATCGACGTTCCATCCCCATTCTGCAGCAGCGACGACATTGAAATGATAGTAAGGATTTTGCGGAATGACATAGCCACAAAAACATTCAACGCCTTTGTTATGAAATTCCTTCATGCGGGCATTGATAAAATGCGGTCCGGTAAAAGGAAAAACGGTTCGCCAGCTGTTGGTCAGTTGAGGATAAACCCCGAGCCAACCGCCATCCTCAGAAAACTGCGTCAACAGAGAATCGATCATCGGTTTATGCGAGCTGTCATAAGTCAGCTGACCGTGATAAAAGACCACCCGTATCCCGGGATCAAGCGTTTCCAGAATCATGTCGTTATGCGGATAAGAAGCCTGGGTCAGCAGAATTTGCATCTCAAAGTCCGGTATATCCTGACGCACCAGCTCGAAGGCTCTGTTGACCGCTTCGGTTTCCAACAAGAAGGGGTGTTTATCCTTACATTCAGGACACCAGCATTTTGCCGGTAATTCCGAGAACCAGACATTGACCTCGTTGATTTCAGGATCAGAAACGAGTTCCTTCATCCAGCCGGCCAAAAGCTTTGGCACCTTGGGATTGGAATAGCAGACGGGCGGACGGTAGTCGGTGGGCAAGGGTTTGCCCGGCTCGGGTACGGCAGCGACGCCGGGATGATAATCGAACAAGCCGGTTTTTCCCAGCTGTTCCAGGTGTCGAACCACTGGTACGATTTCGATACCGCGACTCGAACAAGCATCAAGCATAACCTGGTCAAATGAAGCCGTGGGCGTTCCATCAGGCCCAAATCCGAGATCGGAATGCATCTGGATGACGTTCAGCTTGCGCTCTGCCATCCAGTCAAGGTCGTCGATAAAGTTCCAGCCCCATTGTCCGCGTTTGGCGATATCGGGCCAATCCAAAATCGAGACCAGCGGTACATTTAGCGTTGATGCTTCCCCTTCAGCGTTTATGATGAGCTGATCCAAGCTGTAGGCAGCATAGAGGAGGCCCAGCGGTGTCAGGGCATAGGCGTCAAGCCCTTTTACGCTTCCCTCCTTCTCAATGGGCTCAATAGCATAAGCCTGCTCCGGATTGGTAACATTGAGCAATTCGTTTTTAACTTTCGAGAGAGCTCCGGATTCTTCTTCAAGAAGTAGAAAACGAATCGTAAAGGCTGCCTGCTTTTCCGCGACGGGATTCATCACGTTCCGTATTGTTGCATACAGGTGATGATCTTCTGCCGGCAATTGCAATCCGATTTGATCAGGTGTTAGAATTATTTCACCCCTGATTTCGATCTGCTGTGGCATAGGACCAATTTGGTCAAGCCGGTCGACATCTTTTTTTCGTTCGCAGCCGGATAGCAGCAAAACGGCCGTAAAAAGAAAAATAAATAAAACAAAAATGGATTTTTTAAACATGACTTTTTTCTCCGATGTTTTGTATGTGCTTTACGATTTTATGTAACCGTTCATAATGGGAACCGGTCCAGTAGATGTTGTGACAGGATCGACAGCGGGAAAAGCGGGTATAGGTTTTGGCGACCTTTTCAGGGAGCTGATCATAGATTTCCGCCTTGTTCACCGGTTCCAGGATGCCGTTACAGCGAATACAACGCTGAAAGGGAGAAAGTTGCGAAAAGAGATCATAGCGCCGACAAACCTCTTGCAGCTGTTTAATCGGGGTTTGCGATCTCAGCCAGTAACCGTGAGTAACGGTTTTGTGTTTCAAAAGTCCCTGATCGCGGGTCAACAC
>CAZMUU010000308.1:0-4122 GCA_964569215.1 uncultured Cytophagia bacterium | reverse complement strand
TCACGAGGTAGATCAACACCAGCAATTCGAGCCAACTTGTACTCCTTTGGTTTTTAACTTTGTCTCTGTTTATGTCTTGGATTTTTCTTACAAATAACGCGAACCCGGCCGTTTCGGCGGATGATTTTGCAATGTTCGCATATCTTTTTAACAGATGCTCGCACCTTCATAATAAATACTCCTAAAGACTTTATTTGTAGCGATAAGTAATTCTTCCGCGTGTCAGATCATACGGCGACAACTCTACTGTTACCTTATCGCCGGGCAAGATCTTGATAAAATGCATCCGCATTTTACCCGATATATGGGCCAATACTTTATGACCATTTTCCAACTCTACTCGAAAGGTTGCGTTGGGTAATGTTTCCAGAATCGTTCCATCAACTTTGATTGTAGCTTCTTTAGACATAAATCTCCCAGATATTATTCTTTTGTTAACACTTCCGGATCGCGATCAGTAATTACAATTGTATGCTCAAAATGGGCTGAGGGTAGACCATCCCTGGTAATGATGGTCCATTGGTCATTCTCGACCTCGATCTCGTGAGACCCAAGGTTGATCATGGGTTCAATGGCCAGAACCATTCCCTTTTTCAACCGTGGTCCGCTTCCGGGGTTACCAAAATTAGGCACTTCCGGCGGTTCGTGTAATGCCCTTCCAATACCGTGTCCGACCAGGTCTCTTACGACCGAAAATCCGGCTTGTTCCGCGGTTTGCTGCACTGCATATCCGATATCATACAGACGATTTCCTTCCTTCGCCTGTTCGATACCAGCCATCAGGGCAGCCTTGGTCACGGTTAACAATCGTAGCCTCTCATTACTGATCTGCCCGACCGCAAACGTTCTGGCAGAATCTCCAAAATATCCTTCCAATTCCACTCCAACATCTACACTGACGATATCGCCCTCTTCAAGCACCCTGTTTCCCGGAATACCGTGAACGATCTGATTATTCACCGAAACACAAATATTCGCCGGATAACCATTGAAATTTTTGAATGCAGGCTTTGCATCATTCGAATAGATAAAATCGGCGATTTCTTCATCCAGTTCAACGGTACGCAATCCGGCACGAATCCGGGAGCCGGCCAAATCCAGAGATCTTGCAACAAGCCTGGCGCTTTTGCGCATAGCAACAATCTCCTGCGAATTCTTGATCGGAATCATACCGGCTCAATCGCGTATATTTTTAAGAACGTTTTGAATTTCTGCACGAACCTCATCAATTGCCCCGTCGGCATCTATTTTATACAAATTTCCCTTTTTTTCATAATAGTCTACCAGGGGTGCGGTGTTTTCCTCGTAAACCTGAAGGCGATTTCGAACCGTCGCTTCTTTATCATCATCGCGTTGAATCACTTTTCCGCCGCACCGGCGGCAAATATTATCGGCTTCAGGGGGATCGGTAATCAAATTATAATTATAGCCGCATTTACTACAAACGCGGCGACTGGTCAATCGCGATACCACCACATTTTTATCAATATCAAAATAAATAACCGCCTCTATAGCATTGTCCTTCAAAATCGAATCAAGGCCTTCCGCCTGTGCGATCGTGCGCGGAAAACCATCCAGGATATAGCCGGTTTTGCAGTCCTGTTCAGACAACCTGTCGCGAATGAGTTGCAGGATAATATCATCCGGAACGAGATCACCTGCATCCATGATCGATTTGGCTTTTTTCCCGAGTTCGGTGCCCTTTTTAACCGCGTCGCGCAGGATTTCACCTGTCGAAATCTGCGGTATGGAATACATTTTGGAAAAATATAAAGCCTGTGTACCCTTGCCGGTTCCCGGAGCACCGAGAAAAATAATTCTCATAAATCTATATCCTTCCTCAAAATCTCCGTTTGCCACGGATTTTTCCGGTTTTCATAAATCCGTCATAGTGGCGCATCAGCAGGTGACTTTCGATCTGCTGCAGGGTATCAAGCGCAACACCGACAACAATGAGCAATGACGTACCACCATAAAAGCTGGCAAAGTTATAGGAAACATTGGTAATCTTGGTGATAAACATCGGAAAAATAGCGATAATCGCCAGAAAAATAGAACCGGGCAGGGTGATTCGGGTCAAAATATTATCGATATACTCTGCAGTTCTCTTGCCCGGGCGAACACCGGGAATAAAACCGCCATGTTTTTTCATGTTATCGGCAACATCAACCGGATTAAAGGCAATCGCTGTATAAAAATAGGCAAAAAAGACGATCATAATGGCATAAATCACCCAGTAAAAGCTGGATTCATAGTCAAACATCATGTTGACCGATGCCATAAAGTCGCTGTCCGGAAAAAACTGAACAATCGTTTGCGGGACGAACAAGATAGATTGTGCAAAAATGATCGGCATAACACCGGCGGTATTTACACGTAGCGGGATATGGGTGCTCTGTCCGCCGTAGATTTTTCTACCGACGACCCGCTTGGCGTATTGCACCCTTATTTTTCTGGTTCCCTGCGTCAACAGCACACTGCCCGCAACGGTCCCGACAAAAACCGCCCAGAGCAATACCTCTACGATAATTTGGCGGTTTCCACTAACAACCTGCTGCAGTTCATCAAATATTGAGTTGGGAAACCGGGCAATGATACCGATAAAAATGATAAGGGAAATACCATTACCGATACCGCGCTCGGTGATTTGCTCACCCAGCCACATAATTAAAACCGTGCCGCAGGTCAGGGTCAGCATGGTCAACAATCTGAATCCAAGTCCCGGACTGGGGACCACCATTTGCCCCGATGCAGTTGTTCCGATACGTTCGAGAAACACGCTTACACCATATCCCTGTAATGTTGAAATAAGAACGGTTCCATACCGCGTATACTGGGTAATTTTTTTACGGCCCTGTTCACCCTCTTTTTGCAATTTTTGAAAATAAGGAACCACGGCTCCGAGCAGCTGGATAATAATGGATGCCGAGATATAGGGCATAATACCGAGGGCAAAAATGGTCGCACGTGAAAATGCACCGCCGGCAAATAAATCATAGAGGCCCAAAAGACCGCGTTGAGCGGATTGAAAAAATTCCAATAGCGCCTGCGCATTGATACCCGGCACGGGAACGTGCCCGCCAATACGATAGACGATCAGAATTAGCGCAGTGAACAAAATCTTTCTTTTCAGTTCGGGTATTTTGAAAATGCTTTGAACGCGATCCATCATAAGACGTCGGCCCTCCCACCTGCGGATTCGATTTTCTCTTTAGCGGTTTTGCTAAAAGCATGTACCTGAATGGTTAAGGTTTTCGACAGTTCACCATTACCAAGCACTTTAATTGGTTTGTCTTTACGACTGACCAAGCCTTTTTCATATAAAACCGTCGGATTGAGTTCTTTAACATTTTTCAACTTTTCAAGATCGCCGACATTAACGACTTGATATTCAACCCGGTTTCGGTTCTTAAAACCACGTTTTGGCAGTCTTCGTTGTATGGGCATCTGTCCGCCTTCGAACCAGATCGGGATATTGCCGCCGGACCGGGATTTTTGTCCTTTTTCCCCACGCCCGGAGGTCTTGCCTCGAGAACCGCCTCTGCCGACACGCTTTTTGTCTTTGCGTGATTTATCTGCATATGTTAACTTTGACAAATCCATTAGTGCCTCAACTCCAAGTATAGGTTATGATTTGAGTACTTTAACTTTAACCAGATGTGCGACTCGGCCAACCATGCCGCGAATGACAGGATTATCTTCCTGCATGACCGTATGATGCATACGGCGAAGTCCGAGTGCCTTGACGGTATCTTTCTGGCGCTGTACGCAGCCGATCGGACTTTTGACCAGAGTAATTTGTAATTTTTGCTTTGATTTCGCCATTTTTCAAGTCCTGTACTATTCTGTTTCAGGTTCTGTTTCAGCTTTATTGGATTTTGGTACGGTATTAAACACCCGCATAATGTTCATATTGCGCTTTTTGGCAACGGATTGAACATCCATCATCTCTTCCAAAGCCTTCATAGTCGCCTTTACCACATTGTGGGGGTTTGCAGAACCGCGCGATTTGGTCAAAACATCACGCACGCCCACCGCTTCCATGATAGCGCGTACAGGTCCGCCGGCAATGACACCGGTACCCGGCGATGCGGGTTTGAGAAAAACACGACCGGCGCCGAA
>CAZMUU010000307.1:3396-4123 GCA_964569215.1 uncultured Cytophagia bacterium | reverse complement strand
TCCAGGCGCTGTTCCAGTTGCGGTTTGGTCGTGCGAAATTGATCGACTTTATCCTGGGCGGACATTCTTGCTTTATTTCGGTTGGTCTCTTTTCGCACAAATACATCCGGAAGCAGGGAAGCTCTGAGAATGATAATGAGTTCTTTTTCAGTATCTTCGACGCGGTTATAGCCCGTCAGGTAGCGTATTCCCAGAAACCAGGGCGGTAAATCTTTAAAAAACGGAATCCCTTTACGCAACGTTGTTTTCTCGGTGGAATAGAGACCGGCGATCAGGGTTTCCTCTCCGTCGAATAATTGAATAAAGGAATTGGCTTCGGACTTTTTAATAATGGTGCTGACGACATCCGGAGAAGCCTGGCTTCTTTCTACATGCGCTTTTAGAACGATCGCATCTCCCTTTTCATCATCGGTGAGGATGTAGGGGGTTACCTCCAGAATCGTACCCGTACTGTAGAAACGTTCTATAGTGTTGCCGGCAAAATCCAGGGTTTTGATCGAAAAATCCTGTCCCACTTGTATGCTGCCCTCATTGCCCTCTGTGACCACGACCTGGGGCTGTGCCAGAACCCGTCCCACATTTTTCGAGTCAAAAACGCGGAACAGCGCTTCGACATTGACATTGAAAATTTTGTTGGGTATTTTAATGGTTGCATCCAGAAAACTCTCGTTTACTTCGAGAGCTCCCATTTGTTCGGCAGATATGTCCACTTTGCCGTTGTAAAACG
>CAZMUU010000307.1:0-3386 GCA_964569215.1 uncultured Cytophagia bacterium | reverse complement strand
CACCATTTTGTTTGGTGGGATCGAATATCGGTTTGGATGCGAATTGTATCGAATATTCACTGAGGATGTCCAGGGCATCGGCAAAGTTGAGATTACTGCTTAATGATACAATCTCTCCTTCCGATACATACCTCGGAGGAAACTCTTGCTGAGCGTGTAACGGTATCGCCACCATGATGAAACTAAAACAAAGTTTTATTAACATTTTTTTCATAGGCATATCATGGAATAGTTGATAATTCAATCAATTCACTTTTATGGGTGTCCTGAATACGAAAAATAACCTTACCTGTCTGGTTTTGAATTTCTTCGAGAAATCCTTTTTCAATCTTGTCGCCAGGCCCCAGTCTCCATTGTTTGCCGTTGTCATCCTGAACAATACAGCTTGAAGGGGTTACGGCCAGAACTTTTGAGGTTCGGGTGATGACGGGGAGATTGCTTGCACTGGTTTCAGATGGGATGGTTTCCCGGCGCGGTGGCTCAGCCACAGACGCTTTTTCGCTTCTTGCGGCTTGTTTCTGAGCGTTCAAAGCGCCGGCTCTCTCAAGTGAGAGTCGATTTCTCATTGAATTGGAAACCAGTTCTGCTATGGGGTCGGGGCCCTCAATAGAGCGATTCACAGCTTCCATTTCAACGCCTTCATCTTTACAAAATCCCCAAACCTGCATTTTAAAGTTGATTTCGTGATTTTTTGGCGTATCTTCCTCCTCTTCGATGATGGTATCGACATTCAGTGATTTGACGTCATAAAAAATGGGACCGCGTTCAAGAAACCAAACCAGTCTATAGAGATCCTTAAAATCGCCTTTCCCTTCAATTTCGTATTTTCGTTTATACGCCGAGCTCTGTCTCTCTTGTCCCGTATAGGTGAAATTAATAGAGAGAGCGGATTTTGTGTTCATTAATTCGCGGCGAATATAATCGTAGGTTTCACCGGGGGATTCATTTCCTGCCAGTGTTCCCATCTTTCCCAAACTCAGCTCTTTCAGATGATTGTATTCTTTCAGGAGTGCATCCATTTCGAATCGCATTTTATGCAGATCATCGATGCGGGATTGTTTGCGATTATTGCGTTTCTGAATCGCTTCGATCTCTTTTGCCTGATAGCTATAGACGAAAAAGAGACCAAGAGCCATAATCAGAGCCCAAAAAGCGGCGATAAAAAGTGTATTTCGTGCTGCATAAGACATGGTATTACACTATTTGTTTAGCAAACATTCCAGTTTAACGGCCAGATAGTTTGGATTATTCTCTTCCACAAGCGCATGCGACAGAATGCTGTTGTTGATAAACCTTTCCATGCGCGCCACCTGATCGCGATTTTTCATTATGACCTCTGCGGTCAGTTTATTGTTTGTGGTTTCGAGTTTTACCAGTACAAAAGGGCCGACTTTTTCATAAGCCTCTGAAAGCGCTTCAATGGCCGGAGACCACCGCGTGGTATGCTGATTCATCGAGTCGATCAATGCGGTATTGTTTTTCAGGATGTTAATTTCGTGCCGCAAGCTGTCGACCTGGGCGGCGATGAAGGCAAGGCCCGATAATTCGATGTCTAGACGCCTCTCTGTGTTTCTCTCTTTTCTGATGGTTTGAAAATTACTTATCGTTTGAATGGTTAGAAACAGAGCGCCGATAAAGAGAAAGATCATCAATAAAAAACCGTGCCAGCTGATTTTATAGAGTGCGGACTTGTCATAGATGCGTTTGGGTAAAAAGTTTTGATGATAAGGTCTTTTAATTTTCTTGTCAAGAACCTTGATGGCGAGTGAAATGGAAACCGCATAGCTTGCGATTTGTTTCTGATTTTTAAGATATGGTGCCAGTTTGGTCGCCGGCGGTTTAAAGCGAAGAATATTGACATCGTTGAATTTTTCTTTAAACACCTTTTCAGCGCCACAAGCTTCAAGTTCGCCTGCGATGACGATATTGTTCAGGGCCGATATATTACCGGAATCGAGCTCGAACAGAATTTTTGAAAATGCGGTTTCGCAGACGGTTTCAGAGCTGGTGCCTTCGTGGATTGCCGGTAATACGGAAATGACCATATCTTCTTTCATAAAGAAGATTTTGGTATAATTTTGTGAAAAATAGACAACCGCTGTTGATTTGTCCTGCAGAGGAAAAGCTTTCGAGACGCTATAGGCAAGAGAAAATTCGGTGGTATCGATACGCTTGATCTGTGGCGGTGAGATTTTCATCAGACGGCCGGATTCGTGAAACAGATCGGCCAGGATAAGCGGGTCTTCATGCGCCATGCCGAGATAAGTATTTTCTTTTACAGGCACAAACCCGATACCTTCGAGATTGGTCTCACCCTGATCCTGCGGATGAAAATCCTGCCAGATTGCCAGTTTGATCTTGTTCTCTTTTTTCTCAAATATATTCGGTATGGTTTTATACATGGTGTAGGCATCTGAAAGATTAAAAGCGATACCTGTGTTGTGCGGTGTCATCTGATTGAGGATTTTTATGATGACATCGAGGTTGGACTGGGTTTCGGATTCTTTGACATTGGTACGCTCTTCCGAGTCGAGATCAAACTCAAATCCCTCTTCCAGTTCCTGCGAATCAAGCCTGGCTTCTTTTTTGGGTTCGAGGGATTCCACAAGCTGAAAGGTTTCCATTTTTTCTATTTGATATCCACCTTTGCTATGACTCAGCAGAGCCGCCTTAAGGGTGAATTCATCGACAAATATTCCCAACGCTCGTTTCATGAGACGATCTCAAGATAATAATTCTTTGATTCGGTTTTTATTATTGGCATAATCGATAGCCGTATCCTGTGTGATGATGCCCTGTTTGCAAAGCCGGGTTAAATCCTGTTCCAGCGTTATCATGCCTTGTTTTCCGTTTTCGCTGATCATCTGATATATTTCATGGGTATTTTCGTTTCGTATGGCGGCTTTGATTGCGGAGGTAACCAGCATAATTTCTTTGGCCAATTGCAGTTTGCCGCTTTTATTCGGAATTAATTTTTGCGAGACAATCACCCGTAACTGATCGGCAAGCCGGATGCGCACTCTTTGCTGTTCCTGGGTGGGGCACTCTGCCACAATACGGTCGATGGTTTCTACAGCAGAACCGGTATGCAGGGTTGAAAAGACCTTATGACCTGTATCCGAAATTTCCAGACAGGTCATAATGGTTTCCGGGTCTCGCATTTCGCCGACAACGATAATATCCGGATCCTGTCGCAACGATTGAATGGCCCCATCTTTAAAGGAAAGTACATCCGTTCCGACCTCGCGATGCCGAACCAGGCATTTGTTCGATTTATGAATATATTCAATCGGATCACCAATGATGACGACATGTCCGTTTGTGGTGCGGTTGTTGGCGTCGAGTATGCTGTCCATTGACGTACTTTTACCCGAGCCGGTTATTCC
>CAZMUU010000306.1:0-4140 GCA_964569215.1 uncultured Cytophagia bacterium | reverse complement strand
GGTTTCGGTCAGGCGTGTTGTTGAATAATGATCCGTGCCGCGCACATTAGAACAGATATGACCATCCGGTCCGATATCGCTGAGCAGAAAGCCAATGCCGCCCAGCTCCCGCACCCGGCTTTCATAATCTGTACAATATTGATCGACTTTTTGAATGACCTGTTTCTGCAACCTCTCTTCGCTATTCCTGCCGTGCCGAACCCGCAGTGATAAATCAACAATATTGTCTTTAAAAATATCATCGGGTACCCTGTTATCGGGCATTCCCACTGTCCAGGCATCCATCAACAATGCTTTTTTTGCATCAATACCGAATCCGCGAAAGTAATATTTCTGAATAAAATAGCGGGCACTATTGGTTTGAGTCGGATTGATTGGATAATATTCCTGAGACTGAATAAAAACAAGAGAACTCATATCCGGTTTTTGGCTGGTATCAAATCCAAAAGCTCCCAGCTCTTCCTGGACCTGCCCGGTCTGCCAGTTTTGTAGATAATAGCTGACATATTTGATAAAATGTTCAGCTGACTTGCCGGTCGGCAATGAAACCGTGCCGCCGGGATTGTTCATGACCCATTCGAGAAAGCGAAGCGCAACCGTTTTTCCCAGGCCCGGATAATTGGCAACTTCGATCACCGCAACTTTTTCGGTTGGTTTGTAGATCAGCTTTCTGCCACTTGCAGATAGAGTCAACGCTTCGACTTGCGATTGTACAGTACTTTTTTTCGTACTCATGATTAGGTTCCCTTGGATTGAAAACGCACCTCTGCTTTGCCTGGCCGACAGGCGAAGAGAGATGAAAAGACGCTGTTACAACTATTTATTTACCCTATATTTTACAGCACCGGTTCAACGGGTTCCGGTTGCCGGCTTTGAACCGATAATCGCAATAATTTAGCAATATTTCTCACTTTGCCAAATGCTTTATAGACGAAATCGTATTTTTTTCAAAAGAAGAAATAAAAAGCCACCACCCATCACGAGCCCCAGAACCAGGATTGTGCGTGAGATGCCGTAAAGGGGAATCAAAAAGGTACTGACCACGAGCGCACCCGCGGAAGCACCGATGAGATCGGCGGCATAGATCGAACCCGGCTGACGGTATTTACGCAAAAGCGTGTAGTGATGACATAAGAGCGGAAAAAGGGCCCCCAGCAAGGCACCGATCAGGGTTATCAGTAAATAATAAAGCATATAAGAGTGTTGCTGCAGAAATATTGTCAACAATGGTTTCAAAAAACAGATCAGTATAAGCAACATAAAGAGCAATACCAGAAAGAGTCCCTCAACCCATTTTAAAAATCTGTTGGCAAACAGGCTTCCCAGCGCCAGCCCTGCCATATAAGCCGCGATGGCCAGACCAACATAGTGATAGAGGGCTGCGAAACTGATCTGAAAGGAAATGATCAAAATAACATTCAGGCCGATACTTGTAAATCCCAGTAATATGGCATTGAGAAAAATTCCCCCGGCCCATACTTTTCGATTCTGATCGTAGAGTCGGGTCAGCAAAAGCCACAACAGCAAAAAGCCCGTTATGGCCCACAAAATCGATGAGAACTGCACGGTGAACAAGCTGCTGAGCATATCCCGGCTCCGTGTGATCTTATACCACAAAATGAGATCAAAAAAGTAGGAAATGGGCTGGAAATCCCGGTTTATCCGGTAAGGTGTGGTGGAAATCTCGTCAACGACATATTGCAATCGTTCCGGTAAAAAATATTGAAAAAAGAGCTGGGGGAAAAAATAATCAAAAGAAAGATCAAGGTCATGATAACGCTCTTCCAGGGTATGGAGATCAGCGGTAAGGCTATGTGGCGATTCACCGGCAAAGTAATGCGCGGAAACGCCGGGACAGATAAGAATGTGATCGTACACAACATGCAGGCTATGATAGAGCGAGGCGTTTAGCTGTAGCAATTCGGGACCGAGATAATCCGCAGAAGAGGGGAAATTACAGATCGCCAGGACACCGCCGGGTTTCAGGCGGTTGCGGGCCAGACGAAAAAACTCAACCGTATAGTATCGGTTTTGCAGCGCCGACATGGGTGAGCCGACATTAACCGCAATGATGTCATACATTTTTGTACTGCTGCGCAGGTGGTTTCTGGCATCGGCGAACGATATGGATAAATCGGACTGCTGCCATTGTTGACGCAGGGAATCACTGAGATGATCTTGAATCAGATCAAAGGCTATCTTGTCCCGTTCAAAGTAATCAACCTTCAGATTTTCAGCCGTTGCGAGTTCTACCGCCAGTCCACCGAGCCCACCACCGACAAGCAAAAGGTCCCCGGGAGAGGGATTTTGCGTCAGAATGATGGCAGCGAGAGCCTGGTTATCGATGGGTTCGTGCACAGCGGTTTGTTTAATGCCATTGTTGTAGAGCACTTTTTCTCCCGCCCAGCGAACAATGGAAAGCTGCCCATAATGAGATTGCCGCTGTTCAACATGGGTCATTTCGGCGCCCAGAGATTCCCAGTATTGCTTTTGCAGATATGATTGCAGGGGAAGCCATTTGATTACAAGAATAGAGAGCATGGCCAATAGTGCGGCAACAGCCAGGTAGCGCCCGGGCCTGATGACGAATAGTAAAACCGTACCGAAAAGATAGAGCATTAGAATCAGGACAAGCGGCATAAAGTGGATGAGGAGAACATAAGTGAGCAACAAACCGGCCGCAACGCTACCGGCGGCTTCCCATCCATAAACAAAAGCGGAGGGATCACCGCTGTTGCGGGGGAGAGCTGCGGAGTTTGCGGCCAGACGGGAATAGAGCAGTCCCATAAAAAAACAGGGCAAAGCCAGGAGTATAAAGGAGAACAGGGTCAATCCGGTAATTGAGATGAACTCGCCATAGGGGACATTCAGTATATAGCGAACGAATTTTAATACGATCAGATCGATAAACATGAGGGTAACGATGATCGTAAAGTAAAAATGAAACGACCGTTTTTGCAATAGCGGAAGATGATGGCCGAGCAGACTACCGATAGCCGTCCAGAACATCCAGCCGGCAAGCAGAATACCATAACAGAGCTCATTGCCGTAAAAAATATTAAAAAATTCACGAATAAAGAGGATTTGAATGGTTATTGTGATGACGCCCAAAAGCAGAGCTAAGAGACGATTATTGGTTTTAGTCATGTGACCGTTTCTTGATATAGATCAATTTTTGTTATATAAGAATTTAGTAAATAGTAAAGAGAAAGCAAAGCACAAGTGAGACATTGGAGTAACAAATTTGCAATTGTGAGACAATGGTTGACGGGATCGGCTGAAAAAAACATAACAAGTCATTGAAAATAAAGGATACTATTTATGGCCTTGTTTGTCTTTTTTGGTACAAATCTTGCAAAAATAATAATAGATAAAACGTTAACATTCAAGGGAGGTGCATTATGGGGAAACTGTTTTTGCGGGGATGTTTAATCGTTTTATTCTTGCTGGTCGGTGTGCTACAGGCTCGCGAAAGTAAAAAATCCGGGAATGTGAATCAGGATACATTGTCGCTATCGACGCTAACAATTGAGCAGCTTTACCCTGATCCATTCACCTCAAAATTGGTATTGAGCTATTCACTTGATAAATCCGATCAGGTAACCATTGAAATACACGACCTCAAGCACCGCCTTGATACGCTTTTCGAGGGGTACAAAGATCCCGGTAATCATAAAATCGAATGGAATAACAATAACATTAAAAGCGGAGTTTATTATTGTCATTTTCGCGTCGGCTCTAACCATGCGGTTCATCCAATAGTGATCATGAAATAATAACCCTATTCATCGTCGTCATAGTCAGCGTCATCGTCATCAAGAGGTGCATTTTCAGCTCTGCCGGCTCTGCCTGCGACTCGCTCATACTCGCCGAAAATTTCTCTCTCGAGTTGAGCGCGAAAATCTTTACAAATGGGGTGTGCGATGTCTCTCGTCGATCCATCATCTGACTTGCGGGAGGGCATACAAAGAATCAATCCATCTTTGCTTTGAATAACTTTTAATCCTTTAACGGCGAAAATATTGTCAAAGGTCACATTTACAAATGCTTTCAGTTTCCTTTCCGGTCTCAAACGGATGCTAATCTCAGTAATTTCCATGTCTTACCCCTTACTCTTTTGTGGTTGCGACTGCGCAGAAA
>CAZMUU010000305.1:0-4162 GCA_964569215.1 uncultured Cytophagia bacterium | reverse complement strand
TGGATGGCCACTCCAGGTATTATTAAAACCTTTTCAATTATGGCGATCATCAGCCGGCCTAAAAGTTCAAAAAAGGTTGCCCAAGCCCTGAGCGAACTCGACGGATATTCCGGCAGTTTTGCAGTATCGGATGTTCTGGCCAGGCTGGACGATCCGGATCCCGATGTCAGAGAAGAAGCGGCACGGGCGTTGGGACGAACCAAATCGCTTGAAGGTGTGGAAGCCTTAATACCGCGGTTGTTGGATCCAACATCAACTATTCGCATCGTCAGCGCCAACGCTCTGGGAAATATCGGCGATGAACGCGCTGTCCCGGCATTAATTCAGGCTCTGAACACAGCATCAGAGGATTTAAAGGAAGCCTGTATCAAAGCATTGGGAAAAATAGGGGGAACAGAATCGGTATCATATCTTATCAAACTCCTGCAGGAAGAGAACAGCGAGCGCATCAAAACCCAGAGCGCTGATGCTGTTGCCAGGCATGGCGTCTTTGAGGCGGCTTATGAAATATTACCCCTCATGCATCAAACCATAAATCCGGTTCTGAGGAGGCAGCTTGCAATATCGCTGGCCAATTTGATGGGGAGACCCGGAGAATTTTACAAAGATCTTACCTCGGAAAACGTTGCGTTTGGCAACCGTATCAACAGATTGTTTACAGAAGCCTTACGCTCGCTGGCAGTGATCGAAAAGGCCAAAAAGATTCCCAAAAACGAACTGGTAAATCAGCTCAGGAGCATACAAAACACATTGGAATCTGAAAGGTATCTTGAAACACTGGATAAGCTCTTATCCCTCATTAAATCGCTGGTCAGTACCACTCTTCAAAAAGAGATCAAAGACGATGAAGCATTGCTCTATTATGTCATCTATCGCAATGTTAAGCTGGGTATGTTGCTCTGGTTCGTTCAGGAAATTAACGCGCTTGTGCAAAAATCGATAACTGAGGATATTCTAAAAACCGACCTTTTATTGATCATGTTTTTCATCGCTTCCCTCAAGCCCGAAGAGGTTTGACGGGGCGTTTATGCGGGATTTATATAAAGAGGGGTGCGTTATTTTTTCCCGGCAACCTGAGCCGAAACCAGAACCGGATCCCAAACCGGAGAAATTTCCGGTATATAGCCGAGATCAAGATAAGCCAGATCATCCACCGTATAACGGCCGGCAATCGCGGTAGCCAGAACATTCAATCGCCGGCCACTCCCCGCCGCGCCCAAAACCTGGGCACCGACAATTTTTTTGCTGCCTCTTTCGACAATCAAGGCAATGGTTAACGGCTGTTTTCCCTCTATGTACAACGCCCTGTCATCATGTTGTATTACCGTTGTATCGGTTTCCAGTCCTGCTCTGAATGCCGCCCTCTCATCGAGGCCGGTAGAGCCAAACTCTATATCAAAAACGCGTAAAAGCCAGGTTTGAAGAACACCGGGAAAGCGTTCTCTGCCGCCGGTGGCATTATCTCCGGCGACGCGCCCCTGCTTTGAAGCGGTGGCGGCAAACGGTGCCCAAACCGGCTTGCCGCTGACAAGGTGAATGGATTCACAACAATCGCCGGCGGCATAAACATTCATCCGTCGCGTCTGCTGTGATCGATTCACCAAAATTGCCCCAGAAGAGCCGAGCGAAATATTTGCGGCTTTGGCAAGACCCACATCGGGACGTATACCGGTTGCCAGAACCACAAGATCGATCTGTTCGATTCTTTTGCCTGTCGTCAGCAAAACACTTTTAATGGCCCCTTCGGCAAGCTCCACATCGGCAACGCTGTTACCCAGGTGGGTATACAGGCCTGTTGCAGAAATTTTTTGTAAAATCAGGCTGGAGATATCCGGGTGCAATGCAGGATAAAAAGAATCTTGCTTTTCCACCAGGGACACGGACAGGCCGCGTTGCTGCAAAGATTCTGCAACTTCCAGGCCGATATAGCCGGCACCGACAACCAGAGCATGTCTGGCAGCCTGTTGCGTGCAGAATTGGCTGATACGAAGAGCATCGCTAAAGTTCCCAAGTGTAAAACAATTCTTTGCATCCACCTTGAAGATATCCGGCACGACCGGGGCAGCACCGGTCGCCAGGATTAATTTGTGGTAGTGCATCTCGACGTGTTTCTTTTCAGCAACGATCTCAACAACGAGTGTGCGTTTAATCGGGTTAATATCAACAACGCGGTGACCGGTTAAAACCTCAAAGCCGCGTTCACGCGAAAGGGTATCGGCATCGGGACCGGATAAAAGATTCGCTTCAACCTGTCCGGATAAAAGATACCGCAAGCCGCAGGAGGCATAGGAAGTAAAGCAAGTCTGTTCAACCACGGTAACCTTTGCTTTGGGATGTCTTCTTTTGGCCCGGCCCGCCGCGCTGAGACCGGCATCGTTACCGCCAATAACAACAATTTTTAATTCACGTTCGTACAATGGTCTCCTAAAACTTCTCGTCGTATTTTGTCCACAAATAATCACCCAACTCCCACGCACGGTCGACAACGCGGTTTCCCCAGTCGGTACTGTAACGCGTTAAATAGTCGACAACAGCATCTCGATCTTTTGTGAGTATCAGCAATGCTTCTGATTCGATCTGTTCCTGATTTTCAAACAATTCCGTTTGCATGGGTTCCCATACCGCGTTTACATCATGACGCATATCCCCCCACCGCTGAGCTGCCAGCGTACCCAGACGATTAAACGCCCACCACGCACTGCCGCGATTGAATCCATGAACTCTTCCCGGTGTTTGATAGGATGCGGGCAGATCGTTAATACAATTGTATAGAGGAACATAAATAGAAGTGGCGACATTATCCCAGGCCAGCCAAACCACGCCGCCCACAGGATTGGGAAGCCATTGCCGGGATTGTATGATCGTTGCATACATGGTATACCAGCGGGCAATGGTTCGCTCACCCCGCCAGCCCCAGCCTCCGTTGATATCAAAAACTTTATTCATATCATACGGCATAAACGGATTGGCCAGAGGAGAGATGATCGTACGGCCACTGTCATCGGTAACCGTTATATTTTTTACCATATTATAATCCGTATCTTCATAATAATCCTGAAAAATCCCGACCATTTTTTTCAGAGTTACCAGGGTATCCGGCTTGATCGAAAAGGGATAATTCTCGGCATAAGCATCGAGATTCAGCGAGGGTGCACACAGATCAAAGACCCGCCATTCCCGGCGCCGTGACGCCAGAGAGGTCCTGCTCCGCGGAGCGTAGGCGTAACAGAATTCAAATGGACCCTCTTCCGGATTCCACCAGCCGCTGTCCCGGGCCACGGAATAGATATTTTCAGAGGCCAGGAATTGATCCGTTTTCCTCAAATCGATTTGGCGAATACGGCTGGCATTGGCGTTTACCGATATATGGCCGTCGGGAACGCGCTGCGCCACCCAGATCGAGCCGGTTTTTCCTTTTCCCGGACCGACGATTTCCAGATGCCACACCTCTTGCGGATCCGATATGGTCAGACATTCGCCGCCGTCGATATAACCATATTTTTTGGTCAATTCACCAGCGAGTTGAATCGCCTCACGGGCGGTTGTGCAGCGTTCCAGCATCAGACGAACCAGGGCCTGACAATCGATGAATCCCTGTTTTGAACGCAAAGAGGATCGTCCGCCGAATGTCGATTCACCTACAGCGAGCTGTTGATCGTTCATACAGGGATAGGGCGTGTTGATATAGCCATATGTATAGGAAACCTGGGGAATTTCACCGGTAGGTGTAAATTTGTAGCTCGGCATGGCTGTTGAATCGTTTCCGCTTCGGCGTTTTAAAAGGACCTTTTCAGCTTTCTCGTATGATTGTGCCGGAACGAGATCAAACCATGCCCGGGTTCGGTGACTGTCACAGGTGTGTGAATTCATCACCGATCCATCAGCTGTTGCCAGCTTTCCGACGGTTACCGTCGTACAGCCATCCGGATATCGGCCTTCCCGGTCATCATTCTGTGTCTGACTGCCGGCCGTCTGCAGGGAGAAAAAAAGAGCGATAAAAATAGTCATTTTAATTTTCATATCAGAGCAGTTTCCTTATTTTTTATCCATTTCTGTGGGTAAAGAGATCCATTTGTCGCTGCGGGCCTCGTTCAGCAGGCCGCCTTTTATTATAGGGAATTCGAAAATAATTATCAACCCATTTCATCCCCGTCATCCATAC
>CAZMUU010000304.1:0-4167 GCA_964569215.1 uncultured Cytophagia bacterium | reverse complement strand
ATGCTGAACACGCCTGTGCTGCGAAAATACTCCAACGCTTTGCGGCGCAGTAACTGCACCGGTGGTTCAACCCACCGGCGGTAATGATCAAAACGAATCTCATAAGGAGATGGCTGATAGATCATCTTCTCCTGTTGATAAATCGGTGCACTTTTAACAGGCATTATATAAAGCGGCTGTCCGGTAAATTTTTCGCTCACATCCCCGCTGAGGGGAGCTTGCAGACGGTAGTAGCGTATTTGGGGCATATGACCGCATGCCAAAAATAGCGCCACGATTGAAATTATTATTCCCTTCTTGATCATATTCTCCTCTTATTCGGCCAGGTCCCTCTCTTCGGGATAGTCTTTACGTATTAATCTCCACGGATGTTCCTTGATATTCCGACTGAACTCGCTTAAATTTTGACTGGTTCTCAGAAGATTTTCCATCGCCGTGTGCATGGATTCCCGGTTTTCCACTATCGTTCCCTGGCTCAATTCCATAACGTTTCCGGCACTATGCATTGCTTTTCGGGTCTCCTGTAAAAGCGAATCAAGCTGTTGAAAATTATGTTTTACCAGAACATTATTATCACGAATAAAATGATCCATAACCTCCACCGTTTCACTCACCTGAATAGAGAGTTCGGTGGTGTGATCAATAAGATCGTCAATCTTTTCGGCATTTTGAGATGTCATTTTACGCATCGACTGCAACATTGCGGACAGGTTTGCCCGATTCTCGGCATTAAACAGCTGATTTAGATTCCCGAGCAACGTGTGTAATTCATCCGTCGCTTGTCCAACAGGATCGAGTAGCTGGGAAAATCCCCTGACATCTTTTCCGGGAATGAGCGAACCCGAAGGCAACAACGGAGCATCGTTGGTGCCGGGGGATATTTCAACATAGTATGACCCCATTAATCCGATTGTGGTTAATCGAGCCTCGCTATTGCTCCGCACCGGAATATCCTCCTTCAACTCCAATACCAGCTCGATAGTGGCTCTTGCCGGTGTCGGCAAACGAATTTCCTTAACCTGGCCGACATGGAGTCCGGCAAAGCGGACCACGGATCCCTCTTCTATACCGCCGGCAAAACGAAATTGACAGCGGTAGATAACACTATCCGACCAGTACTGATTCCCAATAATAGTGGCCAAAAAGGCAATAAAAACCAGTATAGAGATCAGAATAAAGAGCCCGGCTTTGATTTCACTTGATTTATAATTCATGGTCTTCCTGTTATTCATTAATCAGCGTGTTTAAATATTGTTCGGTATCTATAATATCCTGATCCGGTTTTCTATCGATAAATTGCCGAACGATTGGATTATCACTCTTTTTCATTTCTTCCCTGGTTCCCAAAAAGACGATCCTGCCGCCATCCATAAGAGCGATGCGGTCGGCGATGGTAAAAACCGATTCAAGTTCATGCGTGACGACAACGATACACATTTTAAAGGCGCTTTTGAGCTTGAGAATCAGTTGATCGATACCCACTGCAACAACAGGGTCAAGGCCGGCCGACGGCTCATCGCAAAAGAGAATCTCGGGATCCATTGCCAGGGCGCGGGCCAGGGCGGCTCTTTTTTTCATCCCGCCTGAGAGCTGTGCCGGATAATGGTGTTCAAATTCAGCCAATCCGACAAGATCGAGCTTAATGCGGCCCATGATGCGAATAGTAGAGAGCTCCAGGCGGGTATGCTGTTTGAGAGGGAGGGCAACATTATCGCCCACCGTCATCGAATTGAACAATGCACCGTTTTGAAAAAGCATTCCAACTCTGAGCAGAGTCTGCCGTTTTTTCTCGTCATCAGCATGGATAATATCCACCCCTTTGATACGAATATCACCGCTCTCCGGCTTTTGTAAACCGACCAGATGGCGCAAAAGCGTGCTTTTGCCGCATCCTGAACGACCCAGAATGACGAACGTTTCTTCGGGATAAATACTCAGGTTTATGCCTCTGAGTACCTGCCGGTCTCCAAACCGGGTATAAACATCTTTGATTTCAATAACTGGTTTTTTCCTGTTCACAAGACTTTTCACGTTGATTGGTTATTATTTCCGTATGTTCCTAAAAAGTGGAATAAAAGAGGGCGGTAAAAACAACATCCGCCAGAATAATCAAAAAAATAGCGCTAACCACGCTGATTGTGGTCGACTTGCCCACACCTTCCGCCCCACCCCGTACCTGGAATCCCTGATAAATGCCGATCTGAGAAACGATAACGGCAAAAACACCGGATTTAAGCAGGCCGGTAATAAAATCCTTGGCCAGAATAGCCTCAGCGCTCTGGCGAAAATAGGCTGAAAACGGTATTTCGAGTTGAGTAACGGCAAAAAGCACGCCGCCACCAATACCGACGAGATCGGCGAGTATGGTTAAACAAGGCAGCACCACCAACATCGCCAGTGTTCTCGGAACGGCCAGAAACCCGATGGGGTCGATGCTCATGGTTTTAAGCGCATCAATCTCCTCTCCGACTTTCATGGTTCCCAATTCTGCAGTAATGGCGGATCCACAGCGACCGGTGACCAGGATAGCGGTAATCAGAGGGCCGAGTTCGCGGGTGATGGAAACACCAACCAGGTTGGCAACATATATAGAAGCCCCGAATTGATGTAGTTGATAGGCCGCCTGCATCGCTAAAATAAGTCCGATAAAAAAAGAAATAACAATAACGATGGGCAATGAATCAACACCGATTCGTACCACCTGAACAAAGACATCATGCCACTCAATTTTTTTTCGACTCAGTGGGGCGGTAAGCAGCCATTTAACCGTTTGCCAGCTGAGCAGAAAAATTTGCCTGACAGATTTGAAAAAACAAAACAGCCGGCGGCCCCAGCCACCCAGTACCTCATAGACTTTGTTCATGCCGCTATCGTCTCCAGGGCAGTGTCTGAGTCATAGTATATCTCAAAGACCTTGTCCAGCCGGGTCAATTCAAAAACCTCTTTTACTTCGGGCTGCAATCCTGCGATGGCAAAACGGCCCTGGTACTGATTTGCCTGCTTGAGGCCTTCGATTAAAGTGGCCACCCCGGAACTGTCCATATAACGGACATTTTCCAGATCGATAAGAATAGCCAGAGGCCTGGCTTTGATTGATTCCAGAATCGTTTTGCGCAATTGCGGTGATGAATAGAGGTCGATCTCTCCGCCTATTTTGATCACCATAACACGGTTCCGATTTTGTATATCAATATCCAGATTCAAGATTTACTCTCCCTTGGTCATATATTTTATCATTGTCAGTTCATTGCCACTGTCGGCAAGGTTTTTGTACCGCACCCGGTCCATGACACTCTTGATCAAGTGGACCCCCAACCCCCCGGGCCGTATTTCATCAAGGGGCCTGGGTTTGATTTTTTTGGGATCCACCTGTATGCCCTGATCGACAATCCTGATCCGTAACAATTTTTTCTCAATGGTACATTTTATGTATATTTCCTTATCAGGTTCACCTAAATAGGCATGGCGTATAACATTAGAGCAAGCCTCATCAACAGCCAGAACAATTTTGCTGGATTCCAGTCGGTTAAAGCCGGCAATCTGACAAACCTGATCGATAGTGGCCCGAATCAACCTGAGGTATTCGGGATTGCTTTTGCTGTACAACTCTATTTTCGTTAAAAGTTTGATCATTAGTTTTAATGCTTATCGTAATGCTATTTCCTGCAGAGGGTGCTTTGCATGCCAATCCGCTGGATTAGAACAACGCCCGAATACCACATCAATGTTTAAGATCGGATAACCCGGGTCAGGGACGATTCGCCGATATACCGGTCAATGCGCATCAAGCCAGTTATCAGCATAACTATATTCTACCTTAATGGGTATATCCAGTTCAATGGCGTCTTCCATTTCTTTTGGTATCCAATTTTTAACAACGTCCAGTTCGGCTTTTGGTACTTCAAAAATCAATTCGTCGTGTACCTGCAGCAGCATTTTTGTTTTCAATCTTTCTTTTTTTAGACGTTCATGAATATGGATCATAGCCATTTTGATTAAATCAGCAGCACTACCCTGGATAGGCGTGTTGATCGCAGTTCTTTCGGCAAACTCTCTTATGCGCCGGTTCTCGCTTAAAATTTCAGGTAAATATCGCCGTCGTTTTAGCAGTGTGGTCACATATCCCGGGCTGCGTGCGTCGTCGGTTGTGCTCATCGGGTATGATTG
>CAZMUU010000303.1:0-4169 GCA_964569215.1 uncultured Cytophagia bacterium | reverse complement strand
CCATTTGCAACCAGTTCGATACCCCCGATAAAGTCATCCGTCACATTAAAGTCCAGCCGTAAATCATTGCCAAACTGCTTTTTCAATACATGTTCAAGGTCGGACTTTTTTTTCAGCTCATAGCTTGTTCGAACCATCAAAGCGTTAGAATCATTCGAATGTTGTTTTATTTTGTCTTTCTCGGAATCGGACAGGTTAGTTATCTTGTCGATAAATTTTTCGGTAATGGCATACTCTATTTTTTCATCAGCGAGATCTTTAAGTATGGTTTTTGACGTTTGGTAAATTTCAGAGCCGACCCGTTGACGGAATGTTTTGAAAAATTCTTCCTTTTCTTTTTCGATTTCGGATTTCCATTTTTTCGATAACTGGTCGATTTCATTACGGGCATCGTCCAGCAGACCCTCTTTGCGCTTATTGGCTTCCTGTTCCGCTTTTTTCAGCATGTCGTTTTTTTGCTCTTCGAGTTCGCTCTTCATTTCATGAACCTCTTGCAGCTTTTGCTCTGCTTCTTCTCTGGTTGACTCTGCGTCCTCTAATTTATGATCGATTCTCTCCTGCCGCTTACGCATTGCGGATACAATTTTGTCGAAGAGAAAGTATTTTAACAAAAACAGCAAGATAAGAAAATTAATAATCTGGGCAATTAAAGTAATCCAGTCTATTTGCATCCGACTCCTCCGTTCCTCTACGAGGTTACATGATTCCAGAACGGATTGGCAAAGATAAGAATAATGGCAACGACAAAACAATAAATCGCTGTTGATTCGATCATTGCCAGGCCAACAAAAAGAGTTCTGGTACTGGTATTGGATTCATCCGGTTGTTGAGCAATAGAATTTAATGCCTGTGCCAAAGCTTTTGCTTCTCCCAGAGCCGGCCCGATTGAGCCGATGGCAATGGTCAAACCGGATGCGATGATTGAAATAAAACCAATTTGTGATACGGGTTCCATTTAAGATTCCTCCTGATTTATTTTTTTGCTGCGTGTTCCTGACGCAACATATACTGTTGAAAGAACGGCGATGATATAGGCCTGAATCTGACCGATAAGCAATTCGAGTATACTCATGACCGCCGGCACGAAGAATGGAGCGACTGATAATAAAATACCGATAATCATGGTACCGCTCATCACGTTGCCGAAAAGGCGTACGGAGAGTGCCAGGGTGCGGGAAATTTCACTAATAATATTGAATGGCAGCATGATTACAGATGGCTTTATATAATTCCGAAGATATTCACTCAGGCCCAGCTTTTCAATACCATAAACGGGGACTGCAAAAAAAACAGTTATCGCCAGTGCTGAAGTCGTATAGAGAGAACCGGTAGGTGGATGATAACCCGGCACAAAGCTGAGAAAATTTGATACAGAGACAAATATGAAAAGCGAGCCAATAAAGGGTAAATAGGGATCCGATTTTTGATTGGTTATATCGCGTATCTGTTCCTGAATATAGGAAATTAGCGTCTCGAGAAAATTTTGCCACATGGAAACCTTGCTGGATATTGTTAATTTTCGTGTAATCAGTGCCGACACAAGTACAAGAAACAACATAACCATCCAGGTGAAGAACAAGGTTGCGGTTATCGATATCTTACCGATTTGAAAAAGGATAATTTCATCCGGACTTATATTCACAACAATCTCCGATTGGTACTCTTTATGTAATCTTTTTCAGGTTTAGACCGTCCGATTACCTCAGTTTGGTCTGCGTTTGAGGATGAAGACGGTGAATAAAATAGTGCCTGGAGGTGATAAATCCGAGCAATCCGGGAATAATCGACCACCAGTATCCGACCCTTACAAGTAAAAGCATCATCAACACCACCATGAGATTTCTGATGAGAAAACTGGATATAATTAAAAATGAAGAATTATTGCGCTGAAGAAATACTTTAACGGTTTGCCACAAAATAATAAAATATACAACACCCGTAATGATTCCACACGCCGTCGACAAAAAAATGTTCACAACGATAAACATGTTTGTTTCTAACTCCTGTTACCTGTTTTCACTTTCCTGTTTTACCCAGTACCAGGCGTTGAGACAACCGATTACGATACCGAGCACGAGAAAAGTAAGTGTCCATGAAATTTGTCCCTGTGTGGTGCTGTCGAGCCATATGCCTATAGCCAGCAATATCAGCGTGGGAATACTTACCGACCAGCCGACAATGCCAAACATGCCAAGGCCAAACCAAACACCGTGGTCTTTGGATTTCTCGGCTATGCCTTTGCGCTTACCTTTCACTCCAATTTCTTTACTCGTTTTTTTCTGAGCTTTCTTCCTTTTTTCAGGCAAGGATGATGTCATGAAAGCGTTTCCTGAAATTTTTTAATAATACCACCTTCAAGCATAGCAAGAGCTGAACGCGACCTTTTTTCTTTTGCATCCAAACGCTTGTATTTCTGGTCCAGAACTGTTTCCAGCTTTTCGAGATTATCCGATTTTACCGCATCAAAAACAGAGACGAAAATTTCATCCCTCTTTTTAACCAGAATTCCTTCATCAACCGCAACGTAATACGGATTTTCTTCCGGAGGATGACAAACGAGAATCCCCGGAACGAGAACCTCGGTATAGTCGATATGATTGGGCAATAGACAAAACGAGCCTTTTGGACCCTCGGCAATGAGTTTATCGACGACAGAATCGATAAAGATTCTCGTCGGTAACAAAATTTTAAGATTCATCTGATTTGCTCGCTTCATCGATGCTCCCGATCATATAAAATGCACTTTCCGAATAATCGTAAAATTCGTCGTTCAAAATGCGCCGGCAACCTTCCAATCCTTCTGCCAGCGAAGTGGTCTTTCCTTTTACATTGGTAAACTGTTCAGTGACATGAAAAGGCTGGGTCAGAAACCTTTCCAGGCGTCGAGCCCGGTTTACGGTCTTTTGATCCTCCTGAGATAGTTCTTCAATGCCGAGCATGGCGATAATATCCTTGAGATCTTCGTATTCGGCCAGGGTTTGACGAATCTGTTGGGCAATGCGATAGTGCTCTTTACCTACGATATGAGGTGTCAACATTTTAGAGCCGGACTGCAACGGATCGATGGCCGGATAGAGCCCCTGACTGGCCCGTTTTCTCGACAGAACAATAAAAGCGGATAAATGACTGAACGTATGTACTGCAGCCGGATCGGTAAAATCATCTGCAGGTACATAGACCGCCTGTATCGAGGTTATGGCTCCGGATTTTGTCGAGCTTATGCGTTCCTCAAGCTCGGCCAACTCGGTTGCCAGTGTTGGCTGATAGCCGACACGCGATGGTAGCCTTCCCATCAGACCGGAAACCTCAGCACCGGCCTGGATAAATCGGAAAATATTATCCATTAAAATCAACACATCCTGCCGCTTGACATCGCGAAAATATTCAGCCAGTGTGAGTGCAGTATGGCCAACTCTGAACCGTGCACCGGGTTGTTCATCCATCTGACCGAACACCAATACTGTATTGTCGAGTACACCCGTATCCTTTAATTCATAGTAGAGCTCCTGCGCTTCCCGTACCCGTTCACCGATACCTGAAAATATGCTCGTGCCTTTGTATTCACCCACCATATTGTGAATAATTTCCATAATCAAAACGGTTTTCCCTACGCCGGCCCCTCCAAACAAACCCGCCTTCCCCCCCCGTTCAAGAGGAGTCAGGATATCGATTGCCTTCATGCCGGTCTCAAAAATTTCAGCCTGTGTAGAACGCTCCTTGAGCGGAACAGGACGTTGATGAATGGAACGACGCGACGATGTGGTAAGCTCCTCTTTGCGGTCGATGGTATCGCCGAAAACATTCATCGCCCGCCCCTTAACGCTGTCTCCAACAGGAACGGTCAGTGGAGAACCGGTATCAATAACAGGCATACCCCGATAGACACTGCGTATCGGCGTCAATGCAATACAACGCACCGTTGTGTCGTTTAACAGGGTCAAAACTTCGATCGATACATCGTTATCCTTGCCTGTCTGCAAAATATTATAAAGAGCCGGCAGTTTGTTCTCAAACCTGACATCCACAACACTTCCTTTAACGGATTGAATAACGCCTTTGTTGCTTTCATTATTTACCATTTATAAACTACCGCTTAGGTTATTAAATCATCGATTTTTGCTGCCAGGATAAAATCATTCCTGGAAAGGCCGCCAATAGCGTGGGTAAAG
>CAZMUU010000302.1:0-4183 GCA_964569215.1 uncultured Cytophagia bacterium | reverse complement strand
CTGATTGCGGATTATATCCAAAAAATGAATTTGGAAGCAACCAATGAAGAGGTGGTTCAAACCATTTTTAATGATCCACCGGAGTTGATCAAAAATCAGGAAGTGTTCCGGGATTCGGCCGGAAATTTCGATATGGCAAAGTATCAACAGGCGCTTGAAAATCCCGGCGCGGATTGGCTCCCGGTCGAAAATTACGTCAGAGCCAGCCTGCCCTATGAGAAACTCGACAGAATGCTCAAAGCATCCGTATTGGTTTCGGAAACGGATACTTATCTTGAATATCTCAAACAAAATGCCCGGATCAAAATAGATTATCTCTTTTTCAATGCGACCAATTTTGCAGATGAGGTTCAGACACCCGGCGATACCGAAATTTTAGAGTATTATCAACAACACAAAGAAGAATATCACGAGAATGAACGGCGCAGTTTGAAATATGTCTTTCTGGAAACCTCGGCAACAAGCGCCGATACCCAGCGAATCTATAACGAAGCGGAAGAATTGTTAAAAGAAGCCAAAGAAGGAGCCAACTTTGGCGAACTGGCCCAAATTTACTCCCAGGATCCCGGCTCGGCACAAAAAGAGGGCGATCTCGGATATTTTGGCCGGGGACAAATGGTAAAACCATTTGAAGAAGCTGCATTCAATGCCCGGGAAGGTGATATTGTCGGTCCCGTTACCTCACAATTCGGCGTTCACATTATCAAAGTTGTCGACAAAAAACGCGAACAGGGCGAAATGCAGGTTCGGGCCAGCCACATTCTCCTGAAATTTGAAGCTTCACCCATGACTGTTGAAGCTCAGCGCGAAGAAGCGGAATACATTTCCGAGTTCGCCAAAGAGACCAATCTGGATACAGTTGTACAGGCAGAAGGAATAGAAACACAAATTACACCGCCCTTTGAAAAAGAAGCCTTTATTCCGGGAATTGGTATGGAACAACGAATCAACCGCTTTGCATTTCGAAGTGAGGTCGGTACCGTCAGCTCTGTCTACAACACGGCAAAAGGCTTTTATGTTGTAGAAATTGCTGAGGTCATTCCTGAACATACCAAACCCCTGGAAGAGGTTCGCAATCAAATCATCAATAAACTCGAAGAAGAAAAAAGGATGCAAGTGGCAAAAAACCGGGCACAACGGATTTACGAACAAATTCAGCAAGGAACACCATTGGACGAGGCTGCAATGCAGGACAGCCTGCAGGTAAAATCCTCAGACCTGGTCAATGTGTCCGCATCCATCAAAGGCATAGGCCGGGAACCCAGAGTGGCGGGCACCGCTTATGCACTGCAAGTCGGCGAAATTTCCAAGCCGGTCAAAGGAAGTCGCGGTTATTATCTCATTCAACTGGTCGATAAAAAGGATATCAACGAAGAAAACTATGCCGGCCAAAAACAAAGCCTGCTCTATCAGTTGATAAACCAACGCCAGAACATGATTTATAATCAGTGGTATACAAGACAAAAGGAAAAATCGAATATCGAGGATTATCGCGGCATGTATTTTTAAAATTCCGCTTTAACGCCAAGAACAAAATGACGCATCGGCAAAAGATTGCTCTCCATCGGTGCATAGTTGTATTGCAATAAATTGTTCACGGCAAAATGAACAGCGAACTGGTTATATCGGTATAATAAACGGGTATCAATGATCTTCATGGGTACCCGTTCGTTTATGGGGTAAATCTTAACCGCTTCAATCCGGCTTGCGTAACGATAATCCAGTTGCCACTGAATCGTTTTGACACGAAGTGTGGTTTTGAGGTTTGCGATTGTCTCCGGCCGATAGGGCAGGGGCGCTTTAATATGTATATTTTCATGATCCATTGTCGTCATACTGGCTTGCAGATCAACCTCCAGAAAATAGATCGGGAAAGTGGTGTTCACCGACAATTCAACGCCTCGAATACGCGCCCGCGGCACATTGCGAAACTGGATCTGACCTCGAATCAAATCCATATGCGCTTCAATCAATTCCCAGTATTCGTTATCGAAAAGTGAAACATCGATATTGAAAAAATCTGTAAAGTAATGCCTGAATCCGATATCATAAGCCCAGGAACTCTCGGCTTTGAGGTCCGGATTGGATAAAACTTTAAAATTCATCACATTATACTCAAAAAAACGTTCCACAATGGTGGCAGCCCGAAAACCGCTGCCCACCGATCCCCTCACCGTCGTTGTGGACCAGGGTTGCCAGTTTATGCCCAGGCGCGGACTGAAGAGGTCTTCCTTTAATCCGTTAATGAGCTGATAGCGGTCATAGCGAAAGCCGGTGGTGACGCGAAGTTTATCACTTATTTCCCATTCATCCTGAAAATAGGGGCCAATAAAATATCCTTTGTGATCGCCGAAAAATTTAGCACTTCCGGCATCATACTGAAACTGCACGCCGCCGGTAAAATGGTGAGGAGAAACAGGGAGATAATCAAATTGCACCTCAACGCCCTGGCCGATAGCAGGATTAAAATCAGCGCTGCTGCTGAATTGATTGCCCATCAAGGTACGAACAAAAGATCCCCGGAACTGAATGGAAAACTTGGCAGAAAATGGAATGGTTACTTTGGTATAGAAATTGAGCTGATTGACGTCAGCCTGGTTTTCCAGATTACGCGGGTCAACCTCATAAGGATCATTTTGGCTCTTCCATTGCAGGAAAAATCCGCGATCGATCTTGCTATAGGCAATATAATTGTTCCACAACACATCGCCAAACCGATAATCGAGTTTTCCCGTCAGAGCAATCTTTTGCGCATCGCCCAGCTCCCTGTAGCCCGTAGACATAAAGCGGGAAGCCGACAAGCGCAAACCCAACGAGCCGATTCGCTTGCTATAACTGACATCTTCCCGGGTGAAATGCAATCGTTCATGATTCGTCCAATACCACTCCGGGTAAAAAGGATCGTCATAGCGTCCAACACTGTAGGCAATGCCGAGTTTTCCCTCGGGGGAAGGATCTTTGGTAATGATATTGACGACACCACCCAGTGCCGAAGCGCCCCACAATGTCGAGCCTGCACCTTTTAAAATCTCGATCTGCTCCACATCAAAAGGGGAAAGCATATCCCAATTGAACTCTCCGGTATCGCTGGCATATACCGGGACTCCATCCAAAAGCAACAAAACTTTATTGCCGGCACCAAACGTATAACCCGTCGATCCGCGTATATTGATCTGATTTCCGACAAAATGCACTCCCGGCATGGTTTCCAATGCCTCGATCAAATCAACCGGATTGCGCTGCTCGATCTCTTTGGCGGTTATCACGGATATGGAGACCGGCGCCTTATCCAGTCTCTGTTTGGACTTGCCCCCTAAAACAACAATCGGATCAAATTCAATGGGCGTTGCGGTCAATTCTATATCGAGCCGGTTGTTCTGTCCAACCCGTAATCGTACCTCTTTAAATAATTTGGCCCGATATCCGATCATTGAAGCCCGCACCGTAAAACTGCCCACCGGGGCTCTCTCAATGCGATACCTTCCCTGTAAATCCGTACTCGCACCCCTTGTCGTTCCAAGTATCTGTATATTGACACCGACAAGCGGCGTACCGCCATCCGCATCAACGACCCGACCGCTCAGCTCGGTATATTGTGCAAATGTAACCCCCGGGCTAAAAATCAACATGAATACGATAAAAGCGTTCTTTTGCATTTGCAGATCAATCCTCTATCTTGTTCCAGTCAGCCTCGATGTTGATGCCGCTTCTGGTCTCTCCACTGGAAAGCGTTACCTTGCCGGGATTTTCAGGCATCGCCGGATCGCGATACAGCCCGATTTGTTTAAAATCCATTAATGCCGCATCTTCGGGCAACCAATAGACCGCGATATAGCCGGTACCGCCGCGGCGAACCGGCAAAATAAAATCATAGGGATTCTCATTAACACCAAAATCAATGGATTTCAAATAGATGAGAAGGTGTACCGGCGCTTCGGGCTTGTATTTAAACGCCGCAATGGCAACCGCCAGGGTGTTGTCCGGAAAGGGGCCGTTAAAAGTGATCGTCCCCTTGATAGCGGCATCGCGGTTGACGCTGAGCCAGTCCGCGATCCACGACTTTGTCACCACCGGCTGTTCCTGCGTGATATCAAACCCCATCGGCAGATAGAAATTGGTATAATCCAGCGGCATGGCCAGCATATCCGCAAGATTGGATTTGGTATCCGTGCTGTACCACCAC
>CAZMUU010000301.1:0-4197 GCA_964569215.1 uncultured Cytophagia bacterium | reverse complement strand
AAGTTACCTTGTACTGGGATGATGTGGCGGAGGAGTCTTATGACCCGGTTTCCGAAGCCAATGACTTTGAAGGTTATGTGATCTATCGAAGTACGGATCCACAATTTCTTGATCAGCAAAACATTACCGATGCAACCGGAACCTCTTTTCTCTTCGAGCCCCTGAAAACGCCTAACGGTGCTGCGGTTCGCTTTGATCTGATCAATGAATATGAGGGCTTGAGCGATCTGATTTATTCCGGACGCGGAACGACTTATCATCTTGGCAATAATACCGGCCTGCGGCATTCCTATACCGATTCCAATAATGTAATCAATGGCCAAACCTACTATTACGCGGTTGTCTCTTACGATCACGGCGACGACAGCCTTAAAATCGCACCAACGGAATGTTCCAAAAACATCACCGTCGATCCGGAACGCAACGAGGTTGTGCTCGACGTCAATACCGTTGAGATTGTCCCCCGGGCGCCTGTGGCAGGATTCGTTACGGGATCGCTGGAGGAGACCGGTAGCAGCAATAACATCATTCATCATTCCGGTATTGCCACCGGCAACCTCAGGGTCGATATCGTTGACCATCGCCGGCTGGAAGAGGACAATGAATTTATTATTACCTTCCAGGAGAATCCAACGCGTTATACGGTGGAAGATAAAACAACCGTTGAGAATTCATTTACCGCTTTTCTCGATCAATATATCAAACTCGATCACAAAAACATTAAAGGATCCTCACTCCTTGTGCGCAGCACCAGTGGTGATCAAACCTTTACAGAAGGAAGTGATTACGAATTTTTGCCTGACGAGGGCAAAATTCAGGCATTGTCCGGTGGTAACATGCAGGATCAGCAAGTATATGTTGCCGAATACACTTATTTTCCCATAGTTGAAAGTCGGTTACTCGAATTTGAAGAAAGCAATCCCTTTTTCGATGGCATGAAATTGTATGCCAGAGACAAAGTTCTGGCACTGGACGAGGATCGCATCGGCTGGTCTCAGGGAGCCAATACCAACTATGTCGCTCAAATCAAGCCCTTTAATAATATCGAGGAAAACAGGGTCCCGGCCGATTATGAAGTGCGCTTTTTTGATACTCTGGTCGACAGCAGCAGTCGGCCCAATTATGGCTATATCAAAACGAATTTTGAAGTGTGGGATGTGACCACCGGAAAAGTACCGGACAAACAACGATTCGTCGTTTTGGAAGTTTCATCCACTGAGGACAGCCTCTGGAGCCCCGGAGAACGGGTGATTATTCTGGATGGTGATGAAGGGATTAAAGGCACCTGGGAGTTTACCTTTAACGTACCTGAAGGCGAAGAAGCAATAGAGCCACAAGAAGGAGATGGTTTTTATATTTCCACATCCAGGCCATTTTCCGCTCAGGATGTCTATTCCTTTAAAACAAAGGCATCTGCTGTTGACAATAAAAAGGCAACCCAGGACCTCGATCGTATTGCCGTGGTTCCGAATCCCTATGTGGTCACCAATGTAATTGAACCTTTGGACCGGCAAAATCCGCGCGATCGCGGCCCCCGCAGAATATATTTCAGCCACTTGCCGCAAAAGTGTACCATACGTATTTATACGTTAACCGGTGAACTGGTCGACGTGCTGGAGCATGATTCGATAATCGATGACGGCAAAGAGTACTGGGATTTGACGTCAAGAGACAATTTTCCCATCTCTTACGGTGTCTATATATACCACGTCGATGCCGGAGAACTGGGTGAGAAGATCGGTCGATTTGCTGTGATAAAGTAGCTAAACGCGATGAATGATCGTATATTGCTGGAGGAGCTCTCATGAAGATAAAACTGTTCATTATTCTGATCCTGATCGGATTATCAACGTTATACGGTCAGATTGATAATTTTGAAACCCTGAGCAAGACCGGAACGACATCTGCTCAATTTCTCAAGATCGGTGTTGATGCCAGAACGACGGCGATGGGCAATGCCGGGGCGGCCATGCAGGGCGATCTTAGCGCCATGTACTGGAATCCGGCCGGACTCGGATATATCACCGGCCTGGAGGCCATGTTTGTTTATCAGGATTGGCTGGCAGATATTGCTTATAACTATATTGCTTTTGCCACCGGACTCGGAAAGGTAGGTACCATTGGGGTGAGTGTCACCAGCTTGTCGGTACCGGAAGATAAGGTCACCACAGTCGAGCAGCCGGACGGTACCGGGGAGTTGTTCGATGCCGGCGATTTGGCCATTAACCTCTCTTTTTCCCGCCGGCTTACCGACAAGTTTTCCATCGGCGGCAGTGTCAAGTTTATCCACCAGAGCATTTGGCACATGAGCGCCAACACCATTGCGGCTGATATCGGTGCTTTGTTTACCACGCCGTTCAAAGGCATCCGCATCGGCGCTTGTATTTCCAATTTCGGCGGCGATATGCAGCTCAGCGGACGCGACACGAGATTCAGCAAAGACCCTGACGAGTTTAATGAAGGAAATGTCAAATTCGTCAATGCCATGTATGAAACCGATCAGTTTCCGCTGCCGATTTTTTTCCGCGTCGGCATTGCCGGTGAGTTGTATGAAGATGAAAATTTACGCGCCACATTCGGACTCGATGCATTGCATCCCAATGACAACACCGAGAGTCTTAATAGCGGTCTCGAGGTGGGCTTTAATGAAATGCTCTTTTTGCGCGGCGGTTATGCAACGTTATTTCGCAAAGACACAGAACAGGGGCTCACCTTTGGCGGCGGGATTCACTATCGCGTCTGGAGGTCTTCAACGGTGCTCAAGATCGATTATTCCTATACCGATTTCGGACGGCTGGAGAACGTACAGCGCTTTTCGCTTGGGGTTAAATTCTAGAGTTATATAAAAATAGTATTTTAACAGCAGCTGGTTTTTTTGGCAGCTTTTTTTTATGGCTGTGCACCGGGGTTGATATGACAGACATTTTATTTACTTTTTGCGGTTTTCGTTTATTCAAGGCCAGGCATCAGGTGAAGAAATGCAGCATATGAAATTGTATATTATAAAAGGCTGATTTTTTGTATAAACGCGAGTAAAAATGAGGGTAGCGATATGAGGTTTTTGGGCGTAATTTTTTGTCTACCTTATTTGTGTCTTGCCCAGCTTTCGCTTGAGGGTAAACCTGAATTTTTACAGGGTGAAATCGTAGCCAAACGCGATATCAACTCCCGCTTTTGTGCCGCCTTGCAGGTCATTTCGAACCTGGATGGATTCAGCTATGACGCCAATAACGGTGTTGTCGATGTTGACGACAAACCTGGTAAGGATATGGTTTATCTTTCACCGGATGAGCGCATGGTGGAGATATATCACAGCGGATTTGAGCCGCTCAGGCTCATACTGTCCGAGGAGGGAATTGTTTTACAACCAAAGCAGGTTTGGCGGATCACCGTTGCAGCGGAATCATCCGGAAATCTCATTCCCATAAATATTTTAACCGAACCGGAAGACGCCACTGTTCACATCGATGGTGAAACACAAAAAGATAAGGACACCTATAAGGTGAGTCCGGGCCGGCACCGCATTGAGGTCAGCCACAGTGGTTATGAAACCCAGAGTCGCGATATCGAGGTGAGCACGGATCAGACTTTATTCGAATTCGAACTTGCCAAACAGGTGGATCCGGTGATCAATATCGACAGCGAGCCATCCGGAGCAACGGTTTGGCTGGACGGGGTCAAGCTGGGAGAGACCCCGGTAAGCCGCTTTTATCCGGCGGGTCAATATCAGTTGCGGCTGGAGAAAAGCGGTTATGTCGATGTAAAGCAAGCAATCGAAATAACAGCGCCGGCTACAGAAAAGCAGTATGCTTTGGAAAGAAATCTTTGTTGGCTCTCCATCAAGACGACAGAGTCAGCGCAGGTTTATCTCGATGACAAGCGCGTGCGCCGGTTCGACCGCATCGAGCTCGAGCCTTCGGTGGTTGAAATTCGGGTTGAGCAATCCAAAGCTGAGCCTCTGACGCGGCAGGTGGTACTAAAGCGGGGCGAGCACGTGGAGGTGGAAATGGTTCCCGAGGTTGCCACCGGAACGATTCGCGTTGCCGTGGCGCCGTTTAAGGCCAGGCTGGAATTGCACGGCGATGCCGGCGAACGCTTTGAAGCAACCGGTGCTTACACCTTTGCGGAAATTCCGGTCGGGTGCTATGAGCTTACGGCAAAAGCTCCGGGGTATATCGAGCAGAGCGAGACGCTAAC
>CAZMUU010000300.1:3675-4232 GCA_964569215.1 uncultured Cytophagia bacterium | reverse complement strand
CTATAAAATGGACCTTCCAATACGGAAAGGGCTATCTTCGTCGGCAGCTAACAATGTTATGGTGGCCAGAGCCTTTAACAACGTATATGACTTGAAACTTACCACCCGCGGCGAAATGGAAATCGCCTATCAGGGCGAGATATTAACTCCTTCTCGTTGCGGCAGGATGGACCAGGCTTGTGCCTATGGAGATACACCGGTTCATATGATCTTTGACGGCGACAAGCTGGCTATAGACGAGGTACCGCCTAAAGAAGATATCTATATGGTTGTTGCGGATTTGAATACGGGCAAAAACACGCAAAAGATACTCGCCGATCTGAACGCATGTTACCCCAAGAGCGGCGGCAAAATCGGTGAAGATGTTCGCTACTATTTGGGCCCCGTAAATAAAGACTTGGTTAACCGGGCTAAAAAAATTCTGCGAGCCGGTGAGGCAGAACAACTCGGCGCTCTGATGGCGGAGGCTCAGCGTTTTTTTGATATGTTTATGGCGCCGGCATGCCCGCAAGAATTGTTGGCGCCTAAATTGCATTTTATCCTCAGCAGTCCCGAGG
>CAZMUU010000300.1:0-3665 GCA_964569215.1 uncultured Cytophagia bacterium | reverse complement strand
TGTTCCCAGGGTGTCGGATTTGTACAATACGTCTGAAAGGTAGAGATTTAACAGAAAATATTGATGGCTATATTAAAAGAGATGGAATTGGAACCCTATCCCTTAACGATCCATTCCAATGCAGAAAATAAAAAGTCCTGATAGCAAAACCAAGCTGAACCTGAAATTGCGAGCGGAGGTTATTTCATGTCTGTACTTGCCATAAATGGAGGAACACCGATACGCAGCACGCCGTTTCCTGCCTGGCCCGTCTGGGGGGATGAGGAAATTAAAAATCTCACCGAGGTGGTTAAGAGCGGTAAGTGGGGTAGTTTACAAGGAGACAAAACGGCAGCTCTCGAACGCCAATTCGCTGATTTACATTGTGCCAGAGAGGGCGTTTGTATAAATAGCGGTACCACCGCTTTACAGATCGCTCTGATGGCGGCTGATGTCGAGGCCGGTGCGGAGGTCATTGTCCCTGCTTATACGTTTATCGCTACGGCAACCGCCGTCATTGAAGTGGGATGCGTCCCGATCTTTGTCGATGTTGAAGCAGAGACCTGCAATATCAATCCTGTAGAAATTGAAAAAGCGATTACAGAAAAGACGGCAGCTATTATGCCGGTTCATTTTGCCGGTCGCCCTGCAAATATGGATGAAATTCTCGCCATTGGCCGTAAACATGATCTTGTCATCATCGAGGACGCAGCACAGGCCTGGGGGGCAAAATGGGATAATCTTCCTGTTGGTGCCATCGGCAAGGCAGGTGTTTTTAGTTTCCAATCTTCAAAGAATATTAACAGCGGCGAGGGTGGAATTCTGTTGACCAATGATGATATTGTTGCCAAAATGGCCCGCTCTCATTCCAATTGCGGCCGAAGCGATGATGGAGAATGGTACGAACATTTTTATTATGGTGGCAATTATCGCCTTACCGAATTTCAGGCAGCGGTTTTACTGGCACAATTGGAGCGCTACCCGGAACTGCACAAAATCCGGCTGACAAATCTCGAATATCTCAATGAAAAGCTCTCGGATATTCCTGGAATCGAAATCTGTCGTCCTGATGACCGTATTTCAGATCATGCTTGTCATATCTTTATTTTTCGAATAGATCCTGCTGAGTTTAGCTCCAAAAGCAAGAACAGCATCATTCATGCCCTGCAGAAAGAGGGAATCCCGGCGAACGGCGGCTATTCTTTGCCTTTGTATAAACAACCGGTTTTCCTCAATAAATCTTTTGGACGTCGGGGCAAGAGTGTGGATTTTCCCATTGACTATTCTGCGTTCCATTGTCCGGTCACTGAATCTCTTTGTAATGATCAGGCCATTTGGCTGCGGCAAAATATGTTGCTGGGTACCCGTGACGATATGGATGATATCGTTAATGCGATCAGTAAAGTAAAGGAACAGGCACACACATTGAATGAAAAAATATCTTGACAATGGGTGGTAATTTTTTAACTTTTCCTAAGTATCATTTATTAACAAATAGCGGATATGAACCGGAAGCTTAAAATATTTAATTATTATTATTACTATCTTTTTTTTGTCGTAGAGGGCGAGCACTGACTCGATAAAAGGAACAGCCGCAACTCACCCACTGCGAAAAAAAGCGTAGTGGGTTTTTTTTTGGAGTCCGGTATGCAATTGGATGAATTGCGTTTAAAAATTGATACATTGGATGAGCAGTTGTTACAACTGCTCAATGAACGGGCAAAAGTGGCTCTGCAAATCGGGGAACTTAAAAAGTCTCAGAAACTACCCCTGTATCACCCCGGGCGCGAGAACAGTGTGATTGAAAATGTTCTATCCAGCAATCAGGGTCCTCTTTCATCAAAACATATTCAACTTGTTTTTACTGATATTATTAAAATCTGCAAAGAAATACAACTTTTTCGAGGTTAATTGTGGTCATTGTAATGGATGAGACTGCCACAAAGGGACAAATTGAAGCGGTCGAATTTAGATTGAATGAAAAAGGGTTTCAGATTCATCGGGTCGACGGTGTCACTCGTACCATCCTGGGCGCGATCGGAGATAAACGCGGAATCGATTTGCGTGAATTTGAAGTGATGGAAGGGGTACACGAAGTTCTGCGTATTACCCAGCCCTATAAACTGGCCGGCCGCACGTTTCACCCGGATGACACCGTTATTCAGGTAAAAGAGGCTCTTTTTGGCGGTGACCATATTGCCATGATCGCAGGGCCCTGTTCCATAGAAAGTGAAAAGCAGCTCTATACGATTGCCCAAAGCATCAAAAACTCCGGGGCCAGGTTGTTACGCGGGGGTGCCTTTAAACCACGAACGTCACCCTACTCATTTCAGGGATTGGGCATCGACGGTTTAAAAATGATGAATTCGATTGGTGATGAACTGGGGCTTGCAACCGTATCGGAAATGATGGAGATCGGTCAGCTGGATGCCATGATTGAATATGTTGACATTATTCAAGTCGGGGCCCGAAACATGCAGAATTTTCCATTGCTTAAAGAGCTCGGCAATATTAAGAAACCCATTCTTTTAAAACGCGGCCTTGCAGCAACGATTGAAGAACTACTCATGGCGGCGGAATACATCATGTCTGGCGGCAATTATCAAATTATTCTTTGTGAACGCGGTATACGCACCTTTGAAACGTATACCCGAAATACAATGGATATCAGCGCTATTCCGGTTACACAGAGTCTCAGCCATCTTCCGATTATTGCGGATCCCAGTCATGGCACCGGACGTCGTGATCACGTTGCTCCCATGGCCCGGGCGGCTATCGCGGCAGGCGCCAACGGATTGATCATTGAAGTCCATCATGATCCTGAACATGCCCTCTCTGATGGTGCCCAGTCTCTTTACCCGCAGCAATTTTCACGACTTATGCAGGAACTTCAAACCATTGCCTGGACAATCGGTAAAACATTGTGAGTAAATAATGCAAAAGTATAATCATATCGCTATCGTCGGTATCGGTCTGATCGGTGGCTCGCTGGCGCTGGCCCTGAAGAAAAAGGGATACACTGGAACCATCGTTGGTGTGGATAGCGAAGAGGTCATTCAGCAAGCCCGGAAGAGGAACGCTGTTGACAAGGCTTATATCAAATCGGATATTGAAAACGCAGTCAAGGATGCAGACCTGATCTTCTTATGTACACCGATCGCGGAAATCATCAAAATTTTACAAACGATCGGCAAATTTGTCAAACCATCGGCACTTATTACCGATGTTGGCAGTACAAAACGAAAGATCATGGAAATCGCCAATATCCATTTACCCTCAGATGTCAATTTTATCGGTGGACATCCCATGGCCGGATCAGAGTTTAGCAGCATTGATGCGGCTGATCCGTTTTTATTTGAAAATACGACCTGGGTGCTCACCCCTGGACGTCCTTTGAACGAGGAAAATAAGCGGACATTTGGGGAGCTGTTGGAATTTATCGGAGCCAAGGTGTTGTTACTCCTGCCCAATCTGCACGATGAAATTGCCGCAGCCGTGAGTCATTTGCCCCAAATGGCGGCGGTGGCACTAATGCATCTTGCTGCCAGCCGTCAGCTTGAAAGCCCTCATTTTTTAAAAATGGCTGCCGGCGGATTTCGAGATATGACGCGAATTTCTTCCAGCCCTTTTGGAATCTGGACCGATATTTTGCAAACGAATAACGATATGATCGAAAACTATATAGA